>NZ_JAGDEZ010000015.1:0-10278 GCF_017498305.1 Pseudomonas sp. OA65 | reverse complement strand
GGCCCCCTTTGTGGGAGCGGGCTTGCTCGCGAAGACGGCGGCACAGCCAACATATATGCCAGCAGGTCCACCGCCTTCGCGAGCAAGCCCGCTCCCACAGGGTTATTGGGTGACCTTGAGGTTTGGGTACAACACAGGGGCCATTGTGGGAGCGAGCCTGCTCGCGAAAGCAGTGGCGCGGCGGGTTACAGCCACCGCGGCGTGGTGAAGAACGAGGCCATTTCCGAGCGGGGCAGTGCCGCGCCGAAGTAGGGGCCTTGGACATGGTCGCAGGCCACGTTGCGCAGTTGGCTGAATTGCCGGGCGTTTTCGATACCTTCGGCGGTGACCATGAGCCCGACGCTGCGGCTCAACCGAATCATCGCCAGGACACCTTCCTTGTCGTCCTCCAGGCCCAGCTGCGAGAGGATGTTGCGGTCGAAGCGGATGCCATCAAACGGCTGGTCCAGCACCTCGCGCAGGGAGGCGATGTTGGTGCCGAACTTATCGATGTTGATCCGCACCCCAAGATCCTTGAGCGCATGGAGGGTGGCGGCGACGGCCTTGTGGTCGGCCAGCAGCACCCCTTCGGCCACTTCCAAGGTTAGCCGGTGAGGCGCCAGGCCACTCGTTTCGAGCGCTTCCTGCACCTGGTTGAGCAGGAAGCTGCTGTTGAACCACCGGGGTGAAACCGCGAGGGAGACATTCACATCGCTCGGCCAGGTCACGGCTTCTTCACAGACGTTGATCAAGACCCAGGTGCCCAGTTCTTCCAACTGACCTGAGGTTTCGGCCACGGGGATGAAGTCGGCCCCACCCAGCTCACCCTTTTCGGGGTGGTGCCAGAAAATCTGGGCTTCGAAACCGTGCAGTTGCTCGGCGATCACGTCGAAGCGAGGCAAGTAGCGCAGTTCCAGTTGGTCGTGTTGCATGGCGTTGCGCAGTTGCTGCTCGTATTGCCGCCGGTCGCGGGCCAGGTTGCCCATGGCTTCCACATACACGCGCCAGGTGTTGCGGCCCGCCGCCTTGGCCGCATACAAGGCGATGTCGGCGTGGCGCAACAGCTCATCGGCCCGTTCGTCACCGGGCTGCGACCAGGCGACGCCGATGCTCACCCCCAGGTACAGCGTGTTGCCGTCCAGGTGCATGGGCCGTTGCATGCAGTCGATCAGTCGTGCACAGAGTTGATCGATATCGTCGGCATCGCCGGGCTCGGGCATGACAATGACAAACTCATCACCGCCCAGGCGCGCCACCAGATCGGTGCCACGGACGTTTTGCTGGAGGATATGCGCCACTTCCCTGAGCACTTTATCGCCCACGGCATGGCCCAGGGAGTCGTTGACCGGCTTGAATCGGTCCATGTCCAGGTTCAGCAGCACCAGGGGCGGGCGATCGGGTCGATCCAGGTGTTCGCGAAGGCAATCGAACAAACGGTTGCGGTTGGCCAGCCCGGTCAGCGGGTCATGCAGGGAGAGGTGCTTGATTTGGGCCAGTGCCCGCAGTTCATCGGTGATATCCGTGGCGGTGCCGCGAAAACCCAAGGTGCCGGCTTCGATGGCCCGAACCGAGAGCTTGCAGGTGCGGATGCGCTGGTTGCGCGCGGTGTACTCGCACAGCAGCGGTGCCGAAGAGAGGCTGTTGGCGCCGCCGAGCAACCATTGGGCAATCGAGATCGAGCCACCATGGGGATGGAGCAGCCGGTGCAGCGGTTTGCCGAGCCATTCCGTGGGGCTGAAGCCGGTCACTTGTTCGAAGCGTTCCGACAGGTAGGTCAGCGTCCCGGTCGAGTCGACCTCCCACAACCAGTCGGAGGAGACTTCGGCGATATCGCGGAAACGTTCTTCGCTGCGCTCCAAAGCCTTGCGGTGGGCCAGCAGGCTGGCGTATTGACTTTCCTGGGCGCGCAGCATCGTCAAGGCGTGGCGCAGAACGGCCAGGGCCAGGATCGCCAGCACCAGTAACGCCACGGCCAGCAACGGCAGCAGGACTTTGCGCAGATCCTGGCCCGGGGTCTGCGGTCGCCACGCCAGGGCCTCTTGGGTCAGATCGTCGAGCAGCAACTGGGCGGTATTGGCGGGGCCCGGGGTCCTGGCGATATGGGCGTCGGGCAGGGCGAAGTCCCGCGCCAGGTTTTCCAGGGCGCCGGGGTCCAGGACCTTGACGAAGAGCATCAGGCTCGGCGGGCCGGGAATTTGCGCCACGCTGTTGTCCGTGCCGGTGGTGATGGCGGACACGGCGACAAACGCCGGGGCGTCGTCGTGGTGCAGCAGCTCGACGACCACTTCGTCGTGATTTTCCGCCGTGCTGGCTTTGTTCCGCAGTGCTCGCAGGTCGCCGGTCAGCCAGGTGTCGGCATCGACCTCGCTCATCTGGCCATCGATCACCGAATAAACCGTTTTGCCGGTCGGGGAAATGACAAACACCGCCTGGTAGCCATAGAGCGAAAACACGCTGCTACCGACGTTTTCCTGGTCATAGGCCCATTCTTTGTCGACGTCGACATGCAGGTGCCGGTAGGCGTCGCTCCACTTGGAATAGTCGCTCAGGTCGCGGCCGATGCCGGTGCGGATGCCCTCGATGGCCCGTTGGGCGAAAAACAGGCTCTGTTCGCGGGCGCGCCGGTCCTGGGCCGCGGTAATGTTGAGCAGCACGGCGATCGCCAGTGCGGACATGACAAACAGCAGGAGCATGATGGCCGGGAACGTGCGACGGGTGAAACTACGGGTTGGCGAGCCCGGGGAAAGGACAGTCGATTCATTGCCAGCATTTTCAGTCATAAAAAAGTCATCAGCCAAAAGCGATTTCACCCGCACCTGTCTTGTATCGGCGGGTGGGCTGATTTACTTAGTCGTGTTAACGAAGCGGCCGACAGGCTGCGTTGTCATGATCATGTGCGGGCCTTGAAGCGGGATGCCCATTCGAGCGCAACATCCCGCTGGCGCAGGTAATTGACCCCGGCGGCGGCCAGCAGGGCGATGAATGCGGCAAGCGCGGCCAAGGCCATGTCCTTCTGTGAATCCCACGGGTCTTGTTGGGCACCGACAAAGGCCTTGGCGGTGTCGCCGCCGATATAGGCACCGCCCAGCCATTCAATGATCTCGTAAATGGCCGACGACGCGAGGATCAGGCTCCAGGCCAGCAAATAGCCCGTGCCCCCCTTTGCAGGCACCACCCGCAGCAAAACCTCGCGCAGGGGATAGGCCAGCAGCAGGCCATAGCTGAAATGCACCAGCCGATCGAATTGGTTGCGTTGGAACCCCATGAGCTGGTCCAGCGAAGGGCCCCCGGTCAGGGCCTGCCACCACTGGTTGTAGGGCACCTTGGCGTAGCTGTAGTGGGCGCCGATTTCATGGATGCAGAGAAACACGAACAGCAGCGTGGCGGACAGCCGGGAAAAGCTGAATCGCCGATGAACGGCCACCAGCACGACCAGCAACACAACCACCAGCAGGTTTTCCGCCAGTCAGTCGCTGCGTTTCAGGGGGGCGATGGCCAGCCAGCCCCACACCACGCAGAACGCCAGCAGCAGGGACCTTTCATAGCGACGATTCAGCTCAACGGTGGGCATCGTGTCACGCCTCACTCTTTATCCGTGCGATGGCCCGGCAGCAGGCTGCTCAATACCTGCTTGGCGGTCTCCACCACGATGCCTCGCTCGTTCGGGTCGCCCTGGAGCAGGGTCGAGGCAAACTTCTTGGCCTGTTCCAGCTTGATATGCGGCGGCAGCGGCGGCACGTCGGGGTCGGTGCGAAATTCGATCAGCACCGGACGATCCGCCGCCAGCGCGGTTTCCCAGGCCGTGGCCACGTCGTCTTCGTGCAACACGAGGATGCCCTTCAAGCCAATGGATTCGGCAAACAGGTGGTAGGGCACGTCGGGAATGTCCTGGGAGGCTTCGAATTTTGGATCGCCCTCCATCACCCGTTGTTCCCATGTCACCTGGTTCAAGTCCCGATTGTTGAACACCGCACAGATCCAGGTGCCGTTGGCCCAGGTGCGCCAGTATTTGGCGACGGTGATCAGCTCGGCCATGTTGTTCATCTGCATGGCGCCATCGCCCACCAGGGCGATCACTGGGCGCTGTGGATGGCAGAACTTCGCCGCGATGGCGTAGGGCACGGCGGCGCCCATCGACGCCAGGCCACCCGACAGCGAACACATCATGCCGCGACGGATCTTCAGGTCGCGGGCATACCAATTGGCGCAGGAGCCGGAATCGCAGGTGATGATGGCCTGCTCTGGCAGTCGTGGCGACAGCTCGAAGGTGACTCGCTGCGGGTTGATCGGTTTGGCGGCGACCAAGGCGCGTTTTTCCAGGGTGCGCTCCCAGCGTTCCCGCCAGTGCTCGATTTTCTTGCGCCAGGCGCGGTCGGTTTTTTCTTCGATCAGCGGCAGCAGGGCGCGCAAGGTGTCGACGCTGTCTCCATGCAGGCTGACTTCCATGGGATAGCGCAGGCTGAGCATGTCCGCTTGAATGTCGATCTGCACGCCCCGGGCCTGGCCCTCAGGGGGTAGGAACTCGGCGTAGGGGAAGCCGGAGCCAATCACCAGCAGCGTGTCGCAGCCGGCCATCAGGTTGTCGCTGGGCTCGGTGCCGAGCAGGCCGATGGTGCCGGTGACCCAGGGCAGGTCATCGGGCACGGCGGCCTTGCCCAGCAGCGCCTTGGCCACGCCGGCGCCGAGCTTATCGGCGATGGCGATGACTTCGTCGGTGGCATGCAGCGCGCCAGCGCCGACCAGGATGGCGACTCGCTTGCCTGCATTGAGTACCTCGGCGGCTTTGCGCAGGTCCTCTTCGTAGGGGACGACGCTGGGCTTGCGGTAGCCGACGCCGGAGTGAACGGTCCCGTGCTTGTGACGCGGCGCGGTGTATTCCATGTCCTGGAGGTCGTTCGGCAGGATCAGCGCCGTGACCCGGCGCTCGCCCACCGCCGTGCGTACGGCGCGGTCGAGCAGGTGCCGCACCTGGGCGGGCACGCTGGCTTGCTGGACGAACGCCCCGGCCACGTCCTTGAACAGGCTGACCAGGTCCAGTTCCTGCTGGTAATGCCCGCCCAGCGCGGCGCGGGCCTGCTGGCCGCTGATGGCGAGCACCGGCATGTGATCCATTCGGGCATCGTAGAGGCCGGTCACCAAGTGGGACGCGCCGGGTCCGGAAGTGGCGATGCAGACCCCCAGTTCGCCGGTGAACTTGGCATGGGCGCAGGCCATGAACGCGGCCATTTCCTCGTGGCGGGCCTGGATGAAGCGGATTTTTCCCTGGGCGCGGTTCAAGGCGCCAAACACGCCGTTGATGCCATCGCCCGGATAGCCATAGATACGGCGAACCCCCCATTCATAAAGACGTTCCACCAGGAAATCACCGACGGTCATGCTCATGTCTGTCCCTCGTTTCGGGCTGTGGTCGCTCGGCGCGACGTGCAGCGGTTGACGTTCATACAGGACTTGACCGGTGCACGCCGTCCAAGGTTTCGATTTTTTCAACCAGGTGCGCGGCGTCAGCCTTGGGCCTGGCAATGTCAGGGCGAACGACATCGCGGGCAAGCCTTGCTCCCACAGGGTTGATGCTCGAGCTCAAAATACGCTGTTCACAGCTGATCCCTGTGGGAGCAAGGCTTGCCCGCGATGAGGGACGGCGTGTATCGCAGTGTGTACCGCGCAGGCCCGGATACATCTGCTTGACGAAGGGCCTGGCCGGCGACACAGGCCGGATACACACCGCCGATTAACTACGCCAGCCAGCCGGCCCCGAGCCTCGGTGCCGGTGACTGGCGGATTAATCGTCAATCGTCAGAGGAATACCCCATGCTCAACTTCTCCCGTCATTCATCCCTTGCACTTGGCCTGGCTCTGGTCGGTGGCCTGGGTCTCTCCACGGCGGCTTCGGCCTTGACCATGAACGACCTGGCCCAGGGCTACACCCTGGCCGCCGCCGATACGGTGAAGAAACCCGCCGAAGGCAAGTGCGGCGAAGACAAGTTCGCCAAGACTGACAAAAACCACGATGGCCAGGTCTCGCGGGACGAATTCATCGCCGCCGCGCCGGAACGCGCCGCTGAGTTCGACAAGATCGACACCAACCACGACGGCGGCATCTCGTTGCCGGAAGCCAAGCAATACCTGTCGGCCCAGGCGAAGACTGCGGAAGGCAAATGTGGCGAAGGCAAGTGCGGGGCGGCTATCGAGTCCTGATTCGCCCCTGGTGGTGAGCCTGATGCGTTGATGCCAGCCCACTGAAGCGGCGTCGAACAAAGGCCCCGTGGCGAGGGAGCTTGCTCCCGCTGGGTCGCGCAGCGGCCCCATTTTTTTTGGGCCTGCTGCGCCCGAAGCGTCGGACCGGTCCAGCGGGAGCAAGCTCCCTCGCCACGGGTGTTCGTCTTTCTGGCGTGCGATTGATCGTCTCATGAGGCTCACCACATCTCGTTTCCCCAGGAGATGTGTCATGTTGAATCTACCCCAACCCTCGGCAGGCCTTGGCCTGCGCCGGGCCTTGCTCGACGAGCTGCGCCAGGCGCCGTCCGGGGATTTCGATTTTCTCGAAGTGGCCCCGGAAAACTGGATCGGCATCGGCGGCCCCCATGGCGCCGCCTTGCATTCGCTGGCCGAACGTTATCCGTTGACGTGCCACGGCCTGTCGTTGTCCCTCGGTGGGCCGGTGCCGCTGGACCTGGCGTTTCTCGGCCAGGTGCGTGCTTTCCTCGAGCGTTTCAAGGTGCCGTTGTACAGCGAGCACTTGAGCTACTGCGGTGATGACGGGCATTTGTATGATCTCTTGCCGCTGCCCTTCACCGAAGAAGCGGTGCATCACGTGGCCGCGCGGATCCGTCAGGCCCAGGATGTGCTGGGACGACGCCTGGCGGTGGAAAACGTCTCCTATTACGCCGCTCCCCAACAGGACATGAGCGAGCTGGAATTCACCCGGGCGGTGTTGCGCGAAGCCGATTGCGACCTGTTGCTGGACGTCAACAACGTCTACGTCAACTCGGTCAATCATGGCTTCGATCCCCAGGCATTCCTGGCGGGTCTTGAGCCGGGGCGGGTGGTCGCGATGCATGTGGCCGGGCATTACGACGAGTCCGAGACGCTGAAAATCGACAGCCATGGCGCGCCGGTCAAGCCAGTGGTCTGGGCGCTGCTGGCCCAGGCTTATGCACGTTTCGGCGCACAGCCGACCTTGCTCGAACGGGACTTCAACTTCCCGCCTTACGCCGCGCTCGTGGCCGAACTGCAGACGATTCGCCAGTTGCAGCACCAGGCCGTCACCTGGCAGGCGGTGGCCCATGGCTGAGGCCCGGCAGACGCTGCAACAGCAGCAACAGGCGCTGACCCTTTACCTGCGCGACCCGGAACACTGTCCGGTCCCGGCTGGCATGGACGCGGCGCGGGCCCAGGTGTATCGCGACCTGATCTTCGAGAACATGCGTTCGCTGCTCAGCGGCACCTTTCCCGTGTTGGTAAACCTGCTGGGACAGCACCCTTGGCGTGCCTGTGTGCGCCGATTCCTGCGTGAACATCGCTGTACCACGCCCAAGTTCGGTGAAATCGCCGAGGAATTCGTTGGCTACCTTGCAGACCATCCTTCGCCGGACTGGCCGCCGTTCGTGGCGGAGCTGGCGCACTACGAGTGGGTCGAGATGGCGCTGCTGCAATCCGAGGCCGAGCCGTTGCCGTCCCATGACGAGACGTCCTTGCTCGGCTCGCCGCTGCGAGTCTCGCCCTTGGCCTGGCCGTTGGCGTACCAATGGCCGGTGCATCGCCTGGCGCCGAGTTACCAGCCCTCGACACCACCGGCGCAGCCGACGCTGCTGCTGGTGCGGCGAACGCCTGGGTTCGAGGTGCGTTTTTCCGAACTCAGCCCGTTGGCCTGGCGACTTTTGCAGCGCATCGAGGCCTATCCAGGGTTGACGGGGCGAGGGCAGTTGCTGGCGTTGGCGCGGGAGGCGGGGGTGGATTCTGCCGAGTTCATGGACAGTGCCGTGGCACTGTTGCGGCGGATGCAGGAGGAAGGGGTTGTTGGCGTAGCGTTGTAATCTGCCATTGAAAAGCTAACCCCTGTGCGGCCCTGCTGTGGGAGCAAAGCTTGCTCGCGATGGGTCGCCCCTCGGTCTGACTGATTGACCGAGTCGTCTGTATCGCGGGCAAGCCTTGCTCCCACAGCAAGCTCCCACAAGGGGGGTGTCAGGCCTTGTTTCGGTGATGCAGGCCTGCCCTCAGCACCGCATCCACACTCAACTTCCCAGCCCCTTGCAACAGCAATGGCAGCAAGGCCACCAGGTAGATCAACGGCAGCTTGAAGTTGCCGTGTCCCTTGTTGGTAATCGCATAACCCTGGGCCAGTTCACTCAAGCTCGACCAGTCCGCCGGCCAGTGCACGGCAGCGGTCGCCACCACGGTGACGACGATCAGCACCAGGGCCGAGAGGCGAGTACCCAGGCCGATCAACAGGGCGATGGCGCCGATCAGCTCGGCCCACATCGCCAGTTCCCAGTTCCACTGGGCCGGCACATGGTTGAACGGGAACGGGAACGCAGATTGGATCTCGGCGAACCAGTTCGCGCCGTTCCATTTCTCCAGGCCGGACTCGAAGAACTCCCAGGCCAGGAACAGGCGCAGGCCCAGCGGCGCCAGCCATGCCCCGACGTTATCGAGCTGGGTATGCCGGGTTTTCAAGGCATTTGCGTACATGATCGATCTCCCTGGGCTCAAGCCGCGTGTTGCGGCCGTTGGCGACGCTGGGTGGCCTGGGCCAGCTTGCCCACCAGGCGGACGGCGGTCGCGGCGCAGATCAGGCCGAAGGGCAGCACGTACCAGTCGCTCATGGGAATACGTTTGAAGTTGGAATAGGCAAAGATCGCCGCCAGCACCCACATGCCGGTGACATGCAGGCGCTTCCAGGCCTTGAAACCGATCAGGCGCGTGGTGCTTTTGAACGAGGTCAGCGCCAGCAGCAGGATGAACACATACCCCACGGTGCCGGGCACGTTGCCGAGGGTGGTGCGGCCGGGCCAGAACTCGGTATTGAGCTGGCCGTAGGTGTAAATCAGCACGGCGTGGACCAGGTGGGAAAAGGCAAAGGCCAGTCCGATGAAGCGCCGTTCACGCACCAGCGCCCGGCTCAGGGGCGAGGGCACCAGCACCGCGAATGCCGAGGCGGTGAAGGCCAGCAGGAACAGGATGAACGACGAACGCGCCGTGGCGCGAATGGCGCTGCGCACGCCTTCGGTCAGGTCCGGATTCAGTATCAGGATCAACCCGGTCATCAATAGCACCAGGGCGGCGAGCAGGCTGAACAGTGACCAGCCTTGGTAACGAAAGGGGGATGCGGTAGGGGTAGGCATTTGAAGGCTCCTTGGGTGTCGGGGGCCCGGTCGAGATAGTGCCGGGGTTGCGAGGGAGTCTTTCAAACCGGTGTAAGCGGGGTGTGTCCGCGGCGCAGCATTGTGCAAGTTCGTGTATGCCGATCCTCCGCAGACACACTGGTATACAAACCGCTATCGCGAGCAAGCCCACAGGGGAATTTGGGTAAGGCACCCTATTTGCAGCGCCACAGAACAGTGTGGGAGCGGGCTTGCTCGCGAAGGCGTCAGGTCAGTTGAATGGATGCTGACTGATGCCCCGCTTTCGCGAGCAAGCCCGCTCCCACAGGGGGAGTTTGGGTAAGGCACCCTATTTGCAGCGCCACAGAACAGTGTGGGAGCGGGCTTGCTCGCGAAGGCGTCAGGTCAGTTGAATGGATGCTGGCTGACACACCGCTATCGCGAGCAGGCTCGCCACACAGGGGGAATTTGGGTAAGGCAGCCTATTTGCAGCGCCACAGAACAGTGTGGGAGCGGGCTTGCTCGCGAATGCGTCAGGTCAGTTGAATGGATGCTGGCTGATGCCCCGCTTTCGCGAGCAAGCCCGCTCCCACAGGGGAATTTGGGTAAGGCACCCTATTTGCAACGCCACAGAACAGTGTGGGAGCGGGCTTGCTCGCGAATGCGTCAGGTCAGTTGAATGGATGCTGACTGACACACCGCTATCGCGAGCAGGCTCGCTCCCACAGGGGGAGTTTGGGTAAGGCACCCCTATTCGCAACGCCACAGAACAGTGTGGGAGCGGGCTTGCTCGCGAAGGCGTCAGGTCAGTTGAATGGATGCTGGCTGATGCCCCGCTCCCACAGGGGGAGTTTGGGTAAGGCACCCTATTTGCAACGCCACAGAACAGTGTGGGAGCGGGCTTGCTCGCGAATGCGTCAGGTCAGTTGAATGGATGCTGGCTGATGCCCCGCTTTCGCGAGCAAGCCCGCTCCCACAG
>NZ_JAGDEZ010000014.1:0-151646 GCF_017498305.1 Pseudomonas sp. OA65 | reverse complement strand
CTCGCCTAGGCTCGGCATGCCCTCACTCCGGCATTGCTCCGTGGGCCCGCCGCGAAGGGCCATCCATGGCCCAGCGCGGCTATCCCGGCATCCATGCCGGGATGCCCACTCCACAATGCCTGCGTTCGGCCATCGTGGTTAACGGGGCGCCCGAGATCAACGTCCACGCCGAGGCGGCCTTAAAGCCGACCTGGCTCTTCCAGTCGTACACCCATCAGACCTGTTTGAGCAGGACCTGTGGGAGCAAAGCTTGCTCGCGAGGCGGCCTGACAGCCGACCTGGCTCTCCCGGTCGTACGCCCATCAGACTTGTTTGAGCAGGACCTGTGGGAGCAAAGCTTGCTCGCGAGGCGGCCTGACAGCCGACCTGGCTCTCCCGGTCGTACGCCCATCAGACTTGTTTGAGCAGGACCTGTGGGAGCAAAGCTTGCTCGCGAGGCGGCCTGACAGCCGACCTGGCTCTCCCGGTCGTACGCCCATCAGAAACTGTGGGAGCGGGCTTGCTCGCGAAGGCGGCAGCACATACAACATGGATGCAAGTAGACCCACCGCCATCGCGAGCAAGCTCGGCTCCCACAGGGATCGGCGGTGGACACTGATCTTATAAACGACCCAAAACCAGTGTGGGAGCGGGCTTGCTCGCGAAGACGGCGGCACATCCAACGCTGATGCAAGCTGGTTCACCGCCATCGCGAGCAGGCTCGCTCCCACATTTTTTCGGAGTTGTTCTCAGGTATCGCATTCACTATAAATCCTCTGTGGGAGCGAGCCTGCTCGCGAAAATGGTGTGCTATCAAGATTGATGTTGGCTGACCCGACGCATTCGCGAGCAAGCCCGCTCCCACAGGAGAAACGCGGTCCCATCAAGAATCAGGTCGGCTCTTAGGCCGCCTCGTGGTGGACGTTGATCTCGGCGCCCCATTAACCACGCTGGCCGAACGCAGGCATTGCGCAGTGGGCAACCCGGCATGGATGCCGGGTTAGCCGCGCTTGGCCATGGATGGCCCTTCGCGGCGGCCCACGGAGCGATGCCGGAGTGAGGGCACACCGAGCCTAGGCGAGGTGCCGAGTGGTGGGGCAGGAGCGTTTTGCTTACTTTTGACTGGGCCGGCTTCCGGGCTTTTCAAAAGTGAGCCGCTGTAAGAGCGGAACCCTAAGTGGCCGTTACCGCAGAAATGGATATGTACCCGGTCAACAAAATCCTGGCCAGCTGTCAGACCGCCATCGCGAGCAAGCTTTGCTCCCACAGCCGCCGTGATCGACGATTCATAGGAGGCAACAACACGGTCAAATCCCCCCAACCACCGCAATCTCCCTGTAAACTCCGGCCTTTGCCCAACACCCAGGGAGTCGGCAATGTCGGGTTCGATCCTTTACATCCATGGCTTCAACAGCGCCCCAGCGTCGACCAAAGCCTGCCAACTGGTTGACGTAATGGCACGCCTTGGCCTCAGCGACCGGCTACAGGTGCCCGCCTTGCATCACCACCCCCGCCAGGCCATCGGTCAGCTGGAACAGGCGATTACAGAACTGGGGCGGCCGCTGCTGGTCGGCAGCTCGCTCGGCGGCTACTATGCGACTCACTTGGCCGAGCGCCACGGGCTCAAGGCCCTGTTGGTCAATCCTGCCGTGAGCCCGCATCGGATGTTCGACGGGTACCTGGGTACGCAGAAGAATTTATACACCGACGAAACCTGGGAATTGACCCACGACCACGTCACGGCCCTGGCCGAGCTGGAAGTGCCGGCGCCCCGGGATCCGCAGCGGTTTCAGGTATGGTTGCAAACCGGTGACGAAACGCTGGATTATCGCCACGCCCAGCAGTATTACCGCGCCTGTGCCTTGCGCATCCAGGCCGGCGGCGACCACAGTTTCCAAGGGTTTGCCCAGCAGTTGCCGGCGCTGTTGAGTTTTGCCGGCATTGGCGCCGATTTGTACCAGGCGATCGACTTCACGTCGCTGTGAGCCCATCGCCCCTTTTTCATTGAACACTGACGACGAGACCCCATGGCCACTCCCAGCGCTAGCTCTTATAACGCAGACGCCATCGAAGTCCTCTCGGGCCTCGACCCGGTGCGTAAGCGCCCCGGCATGTACACCGACACCAGTCGGCCGAACCACCTCGCCCAGGAAGTCATCGACAACAGCGTCGACGAAGCCTTGGCCGGGCATGCGAAGTCGGTGCAGGTCATCCTGCACGCCGATCACTCGCTGGAAGTCAGCGATGACGGCCGCGGCATGCCGGTGGACATTCACCCGGAAGAGGGTGTGTCGGGCGTCGAGCTGATCCTCACCAAGCTCCACGCCGGCGGCAAGTTTTCCAACAAGAACTACCAGTTCTCCGGCGGTCTGCACGGGGTGGGTATTTCCGTGGTCAACGCCTTGTCGACCCAGGTGCGGGTGCGGGTCAAGCGTGACGGCAATGAATACCAGATGACCTTTGCCGACGGCTACAAGGCCACCGAGCTGGAAGTGGTCGGCACCGTCGGCAAGCGCAACACCGGGACCAGCGTGTATTTCGCTCCGGACCCGAAGTATTTCGATTCGCCGAAGTTTTCCGTCAGCCGCCTCAAGCACGTGCTCAAGGCCAAGGCCGTATTGTGCCCGGGGCTGCTGGTCAGTTTCGAGGACAAGGCCACCGGCGAAAAAGTCGAATGGCATTACGAAGACGGCCTGCGCTCTTATCTGGTAGATGCGGTCAGCGGTTTCGAACGCCTGCCCGACGAGCCGTTCTGCGGCAGCCTGGCCGGTAACAAGGAAGCCGTGGACTGGGCGCTGTTGTGGCTGCCCGAAGGCGGCGAAAGCGTCCAGGAAAGCTACGTCAACCTGATCCCCACGGCCCAGGGCGGCACCCACGTCAACGGCTTGCGCCAGGGACTGCTCGACGCCATGCGTGAGTTCTGCGAGTTCCGCAACCTGCTGCCCCGCGGCGTGAAGCTGGCGCCGGAAGACGTCTGGGAGCGCATCGCCTTCGTCCTGTCGATGAAGATGCAGGAACCGCAATTCTCCGGCCAGACCAAGGAACGCTTGTCGTCTCGTGAAGCGGCGGCGTTTGTTTCCGGCGTGGTCAAGGACGCGTTCAGCCTGTGGCTCAACGCTAACCCGGAAACCGGCCTGGCCCTGGCGGAGCTGGCGATCAACAACGCCGGTCGTCGTCTGAAAGCGAGCAAGAAAGTCGAGCGCAAGCGCATCACTCAGGGGCCGGCATTGCCGGGCAAGCTCGCCGATTGCGCCGGGCAGGACCCGATGCGTTCCGAGCTGTTCCTGGTGGAAGGTGACTCCGCCGGCGGCTCGGCCAAGCAGGCGCGGGACAAGGAGTTCCAGGCGATCCTGCCGCTGCGGGGCAAGATCCTCAACACCTGGGAAGTGGACGGCAGCGAAGTGCTGGCCAGCCAGGAAGTGCATAACATCGCGGTGGCCATTGGGGTCGATCCAGGCGCCGAGGACATGAGCCAGCTGCGTTACGGCAAGATCTGCATCCTCGCCGACGCCGACTCCGACGGCCTGCACATCGCCACGTTGCTCTGCGCGTTGTTCGTCCAGCATTTCCGCCCGTTGGTGGACGCCGGCCACGTCTACGTGGCGATGCCGCCGCTGTATCGCATCGACCTGGGCAAGGAAATCTACTATGCCCTGGATGAAGCCGAGCGCGACGGCATCCTCGACCGTCTGGTGGCCGAGAAGAAACGTGGCAAGCCGCAGGTCACCCGATTCAAGGGCCTCGGCGAGATGAACCCGCCGCAGTTGCGTGAAACCACCATGGACCCGAACACCCGCCGCCTGGTGCAGCTGACCTTGGATGATTTCGAAGCGACTTCGGAAATGATGGACATGCTGCTGGCGAAGAAACGCGCTGGCGACCGCAAGTCCTGGCTCGAATCCAAAGGGGACCTGGCCGAGGTGCTGGCCTGATGCGCAACGGTGTCGCCCTGGCGTTGTGGCTGTGGGCCGGGATGGTAGTCGCAGCGCCGGCGCCGGAATTGAAGCTGTTGTCCGAGCACGCCGTCGACGGCATGCGCGGCGGCAACCTGTCGGGGCTGGCGCTGTGCGGCGGCGAGATGTGGACAGTGTCCGATCGCGACGATGACCGGATCTATCGCCTCATGCCCTCCGAGGCGTCGGTCTGGCAGGCTGAGGTGGTTGGAATCGAGGTGCCGGAGGTGCCGGACAACGGTTTGCCTTGGGGGTTGAGGTCGCGAACCTGGGCGGCTTCGTTCCTGCGCGGTGGCGAGCTGGATTTCGAAGGGATCAGTTGCGACAGCGACGGCAATCGTTATGTGGTCAGTGAGTCCCATGCCGCGGTGCTGCAGGTGCCGCCGTCGGGGCCTGCGTCCTGGTTGAAAATTGCCCCCACGTTGATCCGCCAGGCCCGCGCCAGCGGTACGCTGCTGCATTTCAATGCGCTATTTGAAGGTTTGGCGATCAACCCGGCCGGTGATCAGCTGTGGCTATCGGCTGAGCGCGAACGCCGTGGCCTGTTACTGATCAAGCGCCAGCAAACGGTGTGGGACTGCGATGGCAATTGCGTGTTGTTGAGCGAAGCGGGGCTGGAGATGCAGCCGGCGCAGTTCCCCAAGGCCAAGGCGGTTTCCCGGGATTTCGCTGACCTGTCATTGTTCAATGGCAAGCTGTTTACCTTGGAGCGCAATGCCTACCAGATCTGCCGGCGAGACCCGCAGACCGCCCAGGTGGAACGGTGCTGGTCGTTCGCCGCCGAGGCGTTGCAGGACAACCGTCGTTATCCCCAGCCTTATGGGCTAGCCGAAGCGCTGGTGGTAGATGCCGACGGGGCCTGGATCGGCCTGGACAACAACGACGGTACGCGGGCCGATGGCGAACAGCGGCCGATCGTCTGGCACTTTGCATCGCCCGACGGTGGCTGGAGCGGCTCGCCGTGAGCCAGCAACCACCGGGCAAGCGCGCCGGCCGGGGGCTGATGATCCTGGCCTGGTGCGCGGCGCTGTTTCTGGCAACACGGTTTTTTGCCCAGTGGGAGCAGCGGGAACTCAACCCCAATGCCCAGGTGCAGTCGCAAAAAGGCGAAGGTTTTATCGAGGTGAAGCTGGTCGGCAATCGGCAGGGACATTTCGTCGCCAGCGGCCAGATCAATGGCCAGCCGGTGGACTTCATGCTCGACACCGGTGCCACCGACGTGGCGATTCCATTGGAATTGGCCGAACGCCTCAAGCTGGAAAAAGGTTTCGGCGTGACCTTGAGCACCGCCAACGGTTTGAGCGAGGGCTATCGTACCCGCATCGACCGGCTGCAATTGGGTGACATCGTCTTGCGCGATGTCCGTGCCCTGGTGGCGCCCGGCCTGGGTGGCACGCAAGTGCTGCTGGGCATGAGCGCCCTGAACAAACTTGAATTTACCCAGCGCGACGGCACCATGCTGCTGCGCCAGACAACGAACTGATGAGGCCCGCATGAGCGACATTCTTGCAGACAGCTTAGACGGCGTAGAACGCCGATCGCTGGCTGACTTCACCGAAAATGCCTACCTCAATTACTCCATGTACGTGATCATGGACCGCGCCTTGCCGCACATCGGCGATGGTTTGAAGCCGGTCCAGCGGCGGATCATCTATGCCATGAGTGAACTGGGGCTGGATGCGGATTCCAAGCACAAGAAATCGGCGCGTACCGTCGGTGACGTGCTCGGTAAGTTCCACCCCCACGGCGATTCGGCCTGCTATGAAGCCATGGTGCTGATGGCCCAGCCGTTCAGCTACCGCTACACCTTGGTGGATGGCCAGGGTAACTGGGGTGCGCCGGACGATCCCAAGTCCTTCGCGGCCATGCGTTACACCGAGGCGCGGCTGTCGCGTTATTCCGAGGTGCTGCTCAGCGAACTGGGCCAGGGCACCGCGGACTGGGGGCCGAACTTCGACGGCACCCTCGACGAACCCCTGGTGTTGCCAGCACGTTTGCCGAATATCCTCCTCAATGGCACCACCGGCATCGCCGTGGGCATGGCCACCGACGTGCCGCCCCACAACCTGCGGGAAGTGGCGACGGCGTGCGTACGTCTGCTGGACGAGCCGAAAGCCACGGTGGAACAGCTCTGCGAGCACATCCAGGGCCCGGACTATCCGACCGAAGCCGAAATCATCACGCCGCGTGCCGACCTGCTGAAAATCTACGAGACCGGTCGCGGTTCGGTGCGCATGCGCGCCGTGTACCACATCGAGGACGGCGACATCATTGTCACGGCGCTGCCGCATCAGGTGTCCGGGGCCAAGGTCCTGGAGCAGATTGCCGCGATGATGCAGGCAAAACCGTCGAAAGCGCCGCAAGTGGCCGACCTGCGTGACGAATCCGACCACGAAAACCCTTGCCGCATCGTGATCATTCCGGTCAACAGCCGGGTCGACCACGACGCGCTGATGCAGCATCTGTTCGCCAGCACTGACTTGGAATCCAGCTACCGGGTCAACATCAACATCATCGGCCTGGACGGCAAGCCGCAGTTGAAAAACCTGCGGGCATTGCTGGTGGAATGGCTGGAGTTCCGGGTCAAGACCGTGCGTCGGCGCCTGCAATTTCGCCTGGACAAGGTCGAGCGCCGCCTGCACCTGTTGGACGGCTTGCTGATCGCCTACCTCAACCTGGATGAAGTGATTCACATCATCCGCACCGAGGAGCACCCCAAGGCCAGCCTGATCGAGCGTTTCGCCCTGAGCGAAATCCAGGCCGACTACATCCTCGACACCCGCCTGCGGCAGTTGGCGCGGTTGGAAGAAATGAAGCTGCGCGCCGAGCAGGATGAGTTGCTCAAGGAACAGGCCAAGCTGCAAGCCTTGCTGGGCAGCGAAGCCAAGCTCAAGAAGCTGGTGCGCACCGAACTGCTCAAGGACGCCGAGACCTACGGCGATGACCGTCGTTCGCCGATCGTCGAGCGCGCCGAAGCCAAGGCGCTGAGCGAACACGATCTGCTGCCGAACGAGAAAGTCACCGTCGTGCTGTCGGAAAAAGGCTGGGTACGTTCGGCCAAGGGTCATGATATTGACGCGACGGGGCTTTCCTACAAGGCCGGGGACGGTTTCAAGGCCTTGGCGGCTGGGCGTTCCAACCAGTTTGCGGTGTTCGTTGATTCCACCGGACGCAGTTATTCGGTGCCGGCCCATACCCTGCCATCGGCTCGCGGCCAGGGCGAACCGCTGACCGGTCGTTTAACACCGCCACCGGGTGCAACTTTTGAATGCGTGCTGATGCCTGATGATGATGGGCTCTACGTAATTGCATCGGACGCGGGTTACGGGTTCGTGGTCAAGGGCGAGGACCTGCAAGCCAAGAACAAGGCGGGCAAGGCGTTGTTGAGCCTGCCGAACAACGCCAAGGTGATTGCGCCGCGCCCGGTTGCTGATCGGGAGAGCAACTGGCTGGCGTCGGTCACCACCGAAGGGCGGTTGCTGGTGTTCAAGATCAGTGACTTGCCACAGCTGGGTAAAGGTAAGGGCAACAAGATTATTGGTATTTCCGGCGAACGGGTCGCCAGCCGTGAAGAATATGTCACGGATATTGCAGTGTTGCCGGAGGGCGCGACGCTTGTGCTACAGGCAGGCAAGCGCACGCTGTCGTTGAAAGCAGACGATCTTGAGCATTACAAAGGTGAACGCGGTCGGCGAGGTAACAAGCTTCCAAGGGGATTTCAGCGAGTCGATGCGCTGCTCGTCGAAAACCTCAATTAGGCGTACTAGAGGGCTCGGTCTGCGATTAAATGCCGCAGATCGATACTTTCGCGCTGGAGTCGGCGCGCATATTCACGGATGATAGGCCCTTTCAAGCGCCGGCGTGGCCGAGCGTTCTTCATAATGACCGAGTACTTTTTCACTGTGGCAAGCCTTGTGGCTGCCACCTGGACGGAACGATGACTGCTCTGCGCCTCCCTATTTTGTGGCTCGCCGGCCTGCTTGGCCTGGCGGGCTGCAGCATGAACCAGCCGGTGTCGCTGTACCAATTGGACAGCGGAACGCCGTCCCAGCCTGCGCAAAGCACAGGCATGGCCGTATTGCTCGGGCCGGTTCTGATCGCTGACTACCTGCAGCGTGAAACGTTGTTGCAACGCCAACCGGACGGCAGCCTGCAAGCTGCCACTGACGGTCGTTGGGCCGGCAGCCTGTCCTCTGACATCGATCAATTGCTGCTGCGCCAGGTCGCCGGGCATCTGGACAGCCAGCGCGTGGTGCTGGCCCCTGCGACCCAGGGCTTTACCCCGGACGTACAAGTGCTGCTGTCGATTACCCGCCTGGACTCGGGTAAGGAACAACCGGCAGTGCTCGATGCCCAATGGCGGTTGATCGACCGTCGTGGCAAGGTGCGTGAGAACCGCATCGTTCATCTGCAAGAGGTCCATGCCGGCACCACCGCGGCGCAAGTCCAGGCCCAGGGCGTGCTCCTGCAACGCCTGGCCGAACAGCTGTCCGTGTCGCTCAAGCCCCTGGCCAACCAGCCGCCTGTCGCTGAAGTGCCACGCAAGTCCGCGCCTGCCCCAGCCAAACCGGCGGGAAAGGAAAAGGACAAGATCCCGATGGCCTTGCCGATTCGTACGGACATGGAAGTGTTCAGGTTCTGATGCCTGGGCCGGATGCAAGCCAAAGCCCGCATTGATGCGGGCTTTGTTGTTTCTGCCAGTTGGATTCTCTGGTGCCTGTGCTGGCCCTTTCGCGAGCAAGCCCGCTCCCACACTGGATCTGTGGCTGACAGAATCCCCCTGTGGGAGCGGGCTTGCTCGCGATGGCGGCATTGAAGGCAACAAAAAAGCCCGCAGACAATCACTCATCTGCGGGCTTCGTCATTTCAAGTCCTGAGACTCAGGCCTGGCGCTCATGCATCCGCGCCAGTTGCCGCTCCAGCATCGATGGATAAGGCTCCATCAAGCGCTCCACGCAGCAGGCGCCTTCGGGGCTGGCGATGGGGCGGATGCGGGCGCGTTGGCGGATCAGGGCGTCGTCGTTGATCTTGCGCTCCACCAGCAGCAGGTTGCGGCTGTGTTGCGACAGCGCCAGGGCGTCCTGGGCGGTTTCGGTCAGCAGCAGGTCGATCTGGCTCAGGCCGAACAAGCCGTCACCCAAGGTCAGGCCCAATTGCAATTGCAGGGTGATGCCGCTGTCGGCGACTTCGATCTGCAACTGGTGACCCAAGGCGCGCAGTAATTCACCGCAGCAAATGGCATTGGTCAGGTAGTCGTCGCCGCTGTCCTCGGTGTGGAACAGCATCAGCGTGCTGCCGTCATTCAGGGTGTGCAATTCGCCCTGATAGAGCGATGCGGCCTGGTCGAGGCAGTCGCGGTAGCGCTCGAGTAATTCCTTCAGGCGCGCCTGGGGCAGGCGGCGCAGTTGATCCTGAGCACCCAACTGCACGGCCAATACAGCGCTGTGCTGGGGCAGGTCCGAAGCAACAGGCCTGGCGACCGGTCGAGGTGCTCCATCGATGGATTCGTCACGCAGGTCGGCGAAGGCGTCGTCGTCTTCCTCGTCCTCTACCGTGCGCACCACATGGCGTGGCGCCGGTTTGGAGGCGGGCATCGGCTGGCTTTCATCGAAGCCCGGATCACGCAGGTTACGCACTTCGAAACCCGGCTCGGCCTCGTCGTCCACGTAGTCGATGTCTTCAGGTTCCGGCACCGGCTCAGGTTCCGGCGCGAAGCTGGCGTGCAGTTGCCGGGCCAGGTCGCCGATTTCGTCCTGGCGCTGGGTGGCGGGCGTGTGTTCGTCGATGTCCCGCAGCCAGACGCGCAATTGCAACAGCGGCGTGGAGATGTGCCGCCCCAGGCGCAGGCTCAAGGCCAGTGCCAATGCCAGCAGGATCGCGCTGAGGATGCCCATGCTTTGCAGGCTGATGGTCATCGGTTGCTGGAACTGGTCCATGTCCAGGCTGATGCGCAGTTGCCCGGCGGTCACGTCCTGGAAGGTGATCTTGCTCTGGTACATGCCGCCGGACTCGCCCAGCAGGCCCGGCTTGGGCCGCTGTCCGGCCTCGGCGAGGATGCGGTTGTCCACACTGTAGATGGCGGCGTGGGCCACCAGCTTGTTCTTGGTCAGGTTGTTGAGCAGCACGTTGAGGCTGAGGATGTCGTTGGACACCAGCAGCTCGGTGGCGGACGTGGCAGTCTGGGTGGTCAGGCTTTCACCCAGGGCATCGGCCTGCTCGTGCATCGCCTGCTTGAACTGCAAACCCATCACGCAGGCATAGATGACCAAGGCCAGGGCGACCAGGATTACGTTATGGCTGGCAATGCGCAATGCAATCGGCACACGACGGTGACGCAGTGCACGGAAGATCAGCAGGAAGAAGTTGTCGGTTTTGACTGGCGTGGGCCGGTTCACTGAGCTCGGCTCTTTGTCCGTGAAATTGACGCGCAGTATAGCGACAGCCCCATGACCGGCAAAGCACTGGCGGTGCCCGATGGTCACTGAATGTGGGTAGAATGCGGTTTTTTTCCACCTGCGGGGGTGCGCCTTGCGCGAAATCGTCCTGATAAACATCACTGGCAGCGACCGTCCGGGTCTGACTGCGGCCATTACCGGCGTTCTGGCCCAGGGTGGTGTGAACATTCTCGACATCGGTCAGGCGGTGATCCACGACACGCTGTCGTTCGGCATCCTGGTTGAAATCCCGGACGCCGAACAAGGCAAGTCGGTGCTCAAGGACATCCTGTTCACCGCCTACAAGCTCGACCAACAGGTGCGCTTCACCCCGGTGTCGGAGGACGATTACCAGCAGTGGGTGGCCGGCCAGGGCAAGAAGCGCCACATCGTTACCCTGTTGACCCGCAAGGTCACCGCCGAGCAGTTGCAGCGTGTCAGTTCGATCACCGCCAAATATGACCTGAACATCGACCACATCGACCGATTGTCCGGGCGCATGCCGCTGGACACCCCGGCCGACAAGGGCAAGGGTTGCATCGAGTTTTCGGTGCGCGGAGAGCCCGCCGACCCCCAGGCGTTGCGTGCCGAATTCCTCAGCGTGGCCCAGGAGCTGAACGTCGACATCGCCTTCCAAGAAGATTCGCTGTTCCGCCGTAACCGCCGCCTGGCGGTGTTCGACATGGACTCGACGCTGATCGAGGCTGAAGTCATCGACGAACTGGCCAAGGCGGCCGGCGTGGGCGACAAGGTCTCGGCCATCACCGAGCGAGCCATGGCCGGCGAGCTGGATTTCCGCGCCAGCTTCAAGGAGCGCCTGGCCCTGCTGCAAGGCCTGG
This sequence comes from Pseudomonas sp. OA65, assembly GCF_017498305.1. Lineage (NCBI taxonomy): Bacteria > Pseudomonadati > Pseudomonadota > Gammaproteobacteria > Pseudomonadales > Pseudomonadaceae > Pseudomonas > Pseudomonas sp. OA65. The sequence goes on along the minus strand of NZ_JAGDEZ010000014.1, from coordinate 140,441 downwards.
ACGTCAGCGTGCTCGACTCCATCGGCGCTTCCTTGCGCCTGACCGAAGGTGCTGAAACCCTGTTCGCCGAACTCAAGCGCCTGGGCTACAAGACCGCCATCCTCTCCGGCGGTTTCACCTACTTCGCCAAGCAATTGCAGGCCAAGCTCGGCATCGACTACGTGTTTGCCAACGAATTGGAAGTGGTGGACGGCAAGGTGACCGGCGTGGCCGTCGAGCCGATCGTCGATGCCCAGCGCAAGGCGGACCTGCTGCGCGAACTGGCGGAAAAAGAAGGCCTGCGCCTGGAGCAGACCATCGCCGTGGGTGACGGCGCCAACGACTTGCCGATGCTGGCGATCGCGGGCCTGGGCGTGGCGTTCCGTGCCAAGCCGCTGGTCAAGCAGTCGGCCCGGCAAGCGATTTCCACCCTGGGGCTGGATGGGGTGTTGTACCTACTGGGTTTCCGGGATCGGGACGGGCAGCTCTGATCAATCTGTGGGAGCAAGGCTTGCCCGCGATGCAGGCGACTCGGTAGCTGAATGTGCAGTGGGAGCAAAGCTTGCTCGCGATGCAGGCGCCGCGGTTCTTTTGGACCGCGTTATCGTTCATCGCGGGCAAGCCTTGCTCCCACAGGCCTTGCTCCTACAGAGGGCTTTTCTTCGCAAAGGGTTGTGTGCTGATTGCCTACAGCGACTTCCACAACGAATCGAAATTCCCTTCCTGATCGCCGCCATCCCCGGTTTCGGCCGAGTCTTCCGGATGATAGGAAAACTGATTGAAGCTGTGGGTGCTGGTCACCCGGCGGTCCAGGCCGGCGCGGCGTTCCTGGCCGTTGGTGTTGATCAATACCCGCTGGCCCTCCTGGAACGGCAGGCGGGGGGCGATCATCGTCGGGGGCAGGTCAATGGCACTGATCTCGGGCAGCAACAGCCCGCGCAGGTAGTGACCATGCTCGTTTTCATCCCGGACCAGTTGCAACCCGCAAGGCTGGGCGTGGGGGGCGACCAGTTCGATACCCATTTGCATGGCGCCGTTGCGTACCTGGCGGATCCAGCGCACCACGGCGACACTCCAGGCTTGGTCGCTGGCGTCGCGGATGCCGATCATTTCCCCGGCTTGCAGTTGTTCCGGCACTTCCTTGGGCCAGCCTAGGCAGTAGCCGCCAGGGCTGTGGTTGATGATCGGCAGGTCGTAGGTGGGGAAGTGATGCTGGTTGTCGGAGTGACTGCCGTCGTCATCGCTCGGGTTGACCGGGTATTCGATTTCTTCGTAGGGCAGCAGGTCGTTGTCGCCTGTCGGGGCGGCGTCGAAAGCCTGGCTCCAGGTGTCGTTGGTCTTGCTTGGCGTGGCTTCGAAGCGGGCTTTGCGAGCAGTCGGGCTTTTCAGTATTTCGTTGAACGAGCGCTCACCGCCGAGGTAGTAGTGCAGCGCACTCATGCCCACACAGAGGGTCAGTGTGCCGTTGCCCTCGGTGCGCTGGAAGCTGCGCTCAGCCGCTTCGCCCCAGGCGGCTTGCAGGTGATGCAGCGTGTCGACACTCATGCCGCCGGGGATTGGCAAGGTGTTGTCGGCAGGCTGTTCCAAATGAGTGGCAATTGCCCGCACCAGTGGCTGTGGATCGAAGCCCTGCAAGGTCGGCTGCTGTTCGGCGCGGAACTTGGAGCGGTAGCGTGGCCCGACGTCCAGCTCCGGAGCGACCGCGAACAGACTGCTGGCGCTGGTGGCGGGGTCGAGCTTGACCCACTGGCTCCAGGATTCGAGCGCTTCGGTCAGTCGTCCGATCTGGCTCTGGCGCAATTGATTGCTGCGTGAAGCGCCCAGCAACAAGGCGACGACATAGGTTTGCTCGGCGTTCAATTGATGAACCTGGCTGGCCAGTTCGTCACTCACGCTCTGGTTCTGCAAGCGGTGCAAGCAGGCGATCCGGTACAACTGATGCAAATCGAGCCACAATCCCTCGGGCACTGGGCTGTACAGCTGGCTCGCACGCAGCAGCGGGCCGTTGAGGGCATGCAGCGCTCGTTGCAGCGCGGTGCTCAGTACGCGGGCTCGATCCTTGGTGTATTTCGGCGCGATACGCGCCACGATCTGTTTGTAGCCCATCGCCAGTTGGGTTTGCAGGGCCTGGCACAGGTTGACGATCTTGCGCGAGCGGTCGTCCAGCACGATGGCCTGTTGCAGGAAGTGCCGCTCCAGGTGCTTGCAGACGTAGTACACCTCGGGCCGCAGCAGTTCGAGCAGTTGCAGGCGATTGTCACTGGGGGTGAGCAGTTGGTTGAGTTCACCCAGGGCCTGGTACAACAATCGGGCCGTTTCGCCGATGTTGGCCTTGGGCAGGTTGGCGATCCAGCGCTTGAGGTCCTTTGGCGCAGCATCGCAGAACGACAGGCGTGATTGAGTCGGGGTGAGGACGCGCAATAGCTGGAGAGGGCTGGTCTCATTCATGCCGTGTACGGGCTCCGGCGGAAAATAAACGTGATGCTCCCAACTCTAGCAGTTGAGAGGCAGACGTGTTGCCTTGAATGAACTGTGGGAGCAAAGCTTGCTCGCGATGCGGGCGCAGCGGTTCTCTGTTAGACCGCGTCATCGTTCATCGCGGGCAAGCCTTGCTCCCACACTCCTACTTTCGCAGGCCTGCTCCCACAGGCCTTGCTCTCACACTCCTACTCTCGCAGGCCTGCTTCTACAGGGCTGCTTCAAGGGCGGCTATGAATCAGGCGTTTGGCAGTGCCAGGCCTTGGCCCATCTGCACCGGCGAACCGGCCACCAGGTCTTCGGCCCATTTCACTTGGTCCGGACCGAACAGCACGATGGCGGTCGAACCCAGCTTGAAGCGACCCAGTTCGGCCCCTTTTTCCAAATGAATTGGCGCACGGGCAGCTTCGTCGTAACGGAAGGTTTTCAGCTCGCGCTTGGGCGGAGTCACCAGCCCGGCCCAGACGGTTTCGATGGAGGCCACGATCATCGCGCCCACCAGCACCACGGCCATCGGTCCGCGCTCGGTGTCGAAGATGCATGCCACACGCTCGTTACGGGCGAACAGCTCCGGCACGTTTTCGGCGGTGGTCTGGTTGACCGAGAAAATCCGCCCGGGGATGTAGACCATCTCCCGCAGGGTGCCGGCCAGTGGCATGTGCACGCGGTGGTAATCCTTGGGGGACAGGTAGATGGTGGCGAAGTCGCCGCCCATGAACGGCGCTGCGTTGGCCGCGTCACCGCCCAGCAGTTCCAGCACGCTGAAGCTGTGGCCCTTGGCCTGGAATACCCGGCCGTGCTCGATCGGGCCGAGCTGGCTGACGGCACCGTCGGCGGGGCTGAGGATCGCGCCCGGGGTTTCGTCCAGCGGGCGGGCGCCATCTTTCAGCGCGCGGGTGAAGAAGGCGTTGAAGTGCTCGTAAGCCGTCAGGTCTTCTACCAGGGCCTGGGACATGTCCACTTGGTAGCGCTTGGCGAACCACGCGGTGAAGGCGTTCTTGAACCAGCGCACGCGGCATTCGGCAATGCAGCCGGCCAGCCGCGACAGCAGGTGGTGGGGCAGCAGGTATTGGGTGAGGATGAACAAACGGTTTTTCATTAACTGTCCTTAAGAACCTTCAAAGCTCGATGGGTGTGTCGGGGTGGTTGCCCCATTCGCCCCAGGAACCGGCATAGCCTTTGACCCGTGGATAACCGAGCGCCTTGGCCACCAGGTAGGTGAAGCCGGAGCGGTGGTGAGTCTGGCAGTGGGTGATGATTTCTTTGTCAGGCGTGATGCCCAATCGTTCGAGGATTTGCGGCATGTCCTTGCGGATGCGCAGGTTGCGCGCCTGGTCCATGCCGGCGGTCCATTCGAAATTGACCGCGCCGGGAATATGTCCGCCCCGGGCCGCGACGACTTTCTCGCCTGAATATTCCAGCGGGCCGCGAGCGTCCCAGATGGCCAGGTCGGCAGCACCGAGGCGGCTTTGCAGGTATTCACGGGTGGCGGTGGGGGCGTCGTGCAGCGTCAGGCTGACCGGCCCACCAACGGGCGCAGGGACGTCGATGGACACCGGCAGACCCTCGTCCAGCCACGACAGCAGGCCGCCGTCGAGGTAGTGGTAGTTCGAGTGGCCGATCACGTCCAGCAGCCAGATAAACCGCCCGGCCCAGCCGCCGCCTTCATCGTCATAGACCACGTAGACCGCATCCGGGTTGTGCCCGAGTTCACCGAACAGGGCTTCAAGGTCGGCCTTGGCCGGCAGCAGGCCCGGCGCCGGCGGTTGGCCGAGCTGGGTGCGCTTGGGGTCGACGAAACGTGCGCCAGGGATATGCCCGGTGCTGTAGCGGGCGGTGCTGGTCAGGTCCACCAGAATCAGTTCGCGGGCGTCGAGGCGCGGCAGCAGCACGCTCGGCTCGATCACCAGCGGCAAGCCAGAGAAGTCAGGCATGTGAGGTCTCCAGGGGCGCAAAGGGAAAGGATTGTAGCAAGTTCAGCGGCCGCGGTTGGTAAAGGTATGCAGGGCCCTTTCGATGCATTGCACGGTTTTGCCGAAGGCTTGCACGGTGACGTCCGAGAACGGCCCGCCGCCCTGGTCCACCGCCACCAGCATGATCACCCGGCCATTGCAGGTCAGTGAGCGCAACAGCAGGTGCTCACCGCGGAACAGGCTGCGCAGGCCCGGCGGTAATAGCGCCGAAAACTGCGCGTTGTTGTCCGGATTCAGGCGAACCTGGGCCTGCTGGGCCAGCAACCGCTGCAAGATTTTGCTCTGGCTGATGGTAAAGCTCATGGCCGCGGCTTCCTTGGGCAAACCGGCAGTCTGGTGCACGCGCACGCTGGTCTGGCTGCGGTCGGCCATCAGGATCATCACCCGGCGCATGCCACAGGCCGCCAGTGCGTCCCGTGCCGACGTGGTCAGGTGCATGGCGTTGAGGAAGGGGCTCGGCTCCACCAGCATGGCGGAACATTGCTTGCGCCACTGGCTCAGGTCCTGGGCGCTGGGTGGGGGGGCGGGTAGCAAGCCGGGGTGGATGCGACGGCTGCCCCAGGGCCAGATCAACGCCACGGCAGGGTGCCAGAGGTCCGGCATGGCGTGATGACGAGCGCTGTTGGCGGCTTGTTGGTGCAGCTGCTGCTGGACCTCATCCATCGACATCTGCAGATACAAACTGGTGAGGTACTGCCAGCGGGCGTTGTGAGGGCTGTCCCAGGCCTGTTGCGCCGCGAGGGCCAGGCCGTTGGCCAGCAACACGGTGTTGGCCGGCTGGTTGAGCCAGCGCCGCAGGGTTGGGTCGTCGTCCAGGCGATTCTGCTGGCGCAGCGGATGTTCGCTGTCCCGGGCGATGCGCAGGACTTTCACCAGTTCGCGGCGTTCGTTGAGCAACAGGCGATAACCTTGCGCCACCCAGATCGGCAAACGCCAGGTCTCCACCAGCGCCAGGCAGATCTCCAGCAGGCGGACGCCGAACAGTTCGCGCTCGACCTTGCGTGCGGGCTCGCCTTTATGGACGACTCGCAATTCCCATTCGCCAAGCAAGCGTGGGTGCGTCAGGGCCAACGGCCAGAGCGGCGACAGGAACAACAGGCTGCCCCAGTGGATGTCTTGCCACAGCCGCGCCAGGCGGCTGGCGAAAAAACCGTTGGCCTGTTGCGTGGCGTGCTGGCTGATCAATTGCAGCTGGCGCAAGGCAACAGGGATTTCGTGCCCCGGCAATGATGGCAGGCGGGCGAGCAACTCCTCGGTACGCTTGAGGCCGAGGCGGTTGATGGCCACTTCGAGATTTTCCGCAGGCTCAGCGAGGCTGCCATGGGTGTGATGGTTGGCCTCGCGGATGACGCTCAGGGCCAGCGCGGGGCTGTCCTGCATCAGGTCGGCGATGTCGCGCAATGAGCGACGGCTGTCGGCGAGGGCCTTGCAGACCAGGTCGTGGCTGGCCTGGGGCACCGGCAGATGCACGCCGTTGAGCAGCTTCACCCAGCCGTCGAGGGTGGTCGGTTGGGGCGTTGGAACCTTGGTTTCGTTAGTCATGGCTGGACGTGATCATCGTATGAATTCTCTACGCCCGGAACGGGGCTAATTGGCTTTTCGCCAGAACAGCCTATAGTCTGGCGCAGTTTTGCCGATAAGTAGAAGAAGAGATTTTTCAGCTTCCGAATATGACCTTGAACCCGACTTAAGTAAGTACTTTCTATCTATGGCTAAAATTATCGGCATCATTGTCGTGTTCGCGAGCGTGCTCGGCGGATACGTGCTCTCCCACGGCAAGATCGCCGCCCTGATCCAACCCTTCGAGGTGTTGATCATCGGTGGCGCGGCCCTCGGTGCATTCTTGCAGGCCAACCCTGGCTATATGACGATGCACGTGCTCAAGAAATCCTTGAGCATGTTCGGCTCGCGTTTCAGCCACACCTTCTATCTGGAGGTGCTGGGGCTGATCTACGAAATCCTCAATAAAAGCCGCCGCGAAGGCATGATGGCGATCGAAGGCGACATCGAAGACGCCGCCGCCAGCCCGATTTTCGCCAAGTATCCGTCGGTGCTGAAGGATGAACGCATGACGGCGTTCATCTGTGATTACCTGCGCATTATGTCGTCCGGCAACATGGCGCCCCATGAGCTCGAAGGCCTGTTCGACATGGAACTGTACAGCCTCAAGGAAGACCTGGAGCACCCATCCCACGCGGTGAACGGCATCGCCGACGGCATGCCAGGCTTTGGTATCGTCGCGGCGGTATTGGGGATCGTGGTGACCATGGCGTCCCTGGGTGAAGGCGATCAGGCGTCCATCGGCCTGCACGTCGGTGCGGCGCTGGTAGGTACTTTCTTCGGTATTTTGGCCGCTTACGGTTTCTTCGGCCCGCTGGCCCATTCCCTGGCCCATGATGCTAAGGAAGAACTCAACGTCTACGAAGCCATCAAGGCGTCCCTGGTGGCCTCGGCCTCGGGCATGCCGCCATCGCTGGCGGTGGAGTTCGGTCGCAAGGTCCTGTACCCGGCGCACCGTCCAAGCTTCGCCGAGCTGGAACAAGCGGTTCGCGGTCGCTAAGTCATGGAAAATAACCAGCCGATCATCGTCAAGCGCGTCAAGCGCATAGCCGGCGGGCACCATGGCGGTGCTTGGAAAATCGCCTTCGCCGACTTCGCCACGGCGATGATGGCGTTCTTCCTGGTGCTGTGGCTGCTGTCCACGGCAACCCCGGAACAGAAGATCGCCATCGCCGGTTACTTCAAGGACCCGGTCGGCTTTTCCGAAAGCGGTACGCCCTACATCATCGACCTTGGCGGCTCGCCGACCCTGGCGCCGGACACGACCCTCAATCCCGAGGTCAAGTCCCAGCCCCAGCCCGACAAGGTCACGGTGGATTCCGAGCAGGTCGAGGGCATGGCCGAGCAGGTCGAGCGCGAGCGTTTGGAGTTGCTGCTGCAGGAATTGCAGAACAAGGTCGAAGAGAACCCGGAGCTGCAGAAGTTCAAGGACCAGATCCTGTTCGAAATCACCCCGAACGGCTTGCGCATCCAGATCATGGACGCGGAGAACCGGCCAATGTTCGATTCTGGCAGCGCACGTCTGAAACCTTATTTCGAAGACATCCTGCTGGCCATGGCCGACACCATCAAGGCGGTGCCGAACAAGATCAGTATCAGCGGTCATACCGATGCCAAGCCTTACATCGGTAAGGGTGACTACGGAAACTGGGAGCTGTCCGCCAACCGCGCCAACGCGGCCCGTCGCGCCCTGGTGGCCGGCAGCTATCCGGACGAGCAGGTGGCACGGGTGGTCGGTTATGCCTCTTCGGCGCTGTTCGACCGCAAGGACCCGTTCAACCCGGTCAACCGGCGCATCGACATCGTGGTGTTGACCAAGAAGGCGCAGAAAGCCATCGAGGGCTCACAAACCGACGATCCGGCGCCCGATCCGGTTCCGGGCGAGGGTGCACCGGGTGAAGTGCCAGCGCCACAGGCTACGCCAGGTGCAGCGGTCGATCCGAATGCGCTGCCGGCGGACCAGCAACCCATACCGGCCCATGAGTTGCGCGAGCGGCTGAACCTGTTCGACGACACCGCACCGAAACCGGCCGAGCCGCCGGCGCAGTGACCACAAAAAAGCCGACCTCGATGTCGGCTTTTTTGTGAGGCCACTGTTCACTTGAGGATTGCTTGCCTTTGTGGCGAGGGAGCTTGCTCCCGCTCGGCTGCGCAGCAGTCGCAAGACCGGACAACTCGGTCTGGCTGGAGACTGTTGGGGCCTGCTTCGCAGTCCAGCGGGAGCAAGCTCCCTCGCCACAAAAGTGATCGGCTTGATACTGCGTGCAGGTCAGTAGCTGCTTTCCGGCAAGCTGGCGATGATCGAGCGGTAGCTGTTCATCCGTTGCTGATGCACGCGGCCTTCTTCCAGGGCCTTGAGCAGGGCGCAGCCAGGTTCGCGGTCGTGCTTGCAGTCGCGGAAGCGGCAGGTACCGATCAGCTCGTTGAACTCAATGAACCCGGCTTCGACATCGGCCCGGCTGACGTGGCCCAGGCCGAATTCGCGGATACCCGGCGAGTCGATCAATTCACCGCCGCCAGGGAAGTGGAACAGCCGCGCCGTGGTGGTGGTGTGGGTGCCTTGGCCGGACAGCTCGGACAACGGCCCGACGCGGGTCTCGACTTCCGGCAGCAGGCTGTTGACCAGCGAAGACTTGCCGACGCCGGACTGGCCGACGAACACACTGATGCGCCCGTCCAGTTGCTGTTGCAATTGCTCCATGCCGTTACCGTGGTGGGCCGAGACTTCCAGCACTGGGTAACCCAAGTCCCGGTAGACCGACAGCAGGGCGTTCAGCGCCGGGGCGTTGTGTTCGTCGATCAGGTCGAACTTGTTGAGAAGCAGCAACGGGCGGATGCCGGCGTGCTCGGCAGCCACCAGGTAACGGTCGATCAGGTTGGCATGGGGCTCGGGCAACGGCGCGAACACGATCACGATCATGTCGACGTTGGCAGCCACGGGCTTGAGCTGGCCTCGGCTGTCCGGGCGGCACAGCTCGGTGTGGCGCGGCAGTTGCGCGACAATCACGCCGATGCCCTGGTTGCCGGCACGCCAGACCACCTGGTCGCCCGTCACCAGCGCCGGCAGGTTGGCGCGCAAGTGGCAGCGGAACACCTGGCCGGCCAGTTCGCCTTCCTGGGCTTCGACCTCGACCTGCACGCCGAAGTGGGCGATCACCAGGCCGGTCTGTTCAGGACCCAGGTCGCCCCCCTCCAGGGCTTCGACAGCACTGGATTCGCGTTTGGCGGCGCGGGCGGCGCGCTCACCCTGGATCTTTTCGATGCGCCAGTTTTGACGACGATTGAGTTGGCGTTTGGCCATGGGTGTTCCGTATGAAGAAATACAGCGAATAGGGTAAAACGGCGGCGAGTTTAGCACGCCCAAGGGGCTGCCTAAGCTAAACTGCGTGGCTACGCCGAGGAGCTTCCCTATGCAAAACCCGCAGAACCTGATCTGGATCGACCTGGAAATGACCGGTCTGAACCCGGATACCGACGTCATCATCGAAATGGCCACCATCGTCACCGACAGCGACCTCAACACCTTGGCCGAAGGCCCGGTGATCGCGATCCACCACAGCGACGAGATCCTGGCTGGCATGGACGAGTGGAACACGCGCCAGCACGGCGGCTCGGGCCTGACCCAGCGCGTGCGCGAGAGCACGATCAGCATGGCCGAAGCCGAAGCCCAGACCCTCGCCTTCCTGGAGCAATGGGTGCCCAAGGGCAAGTCGCCGATCTGTGGCAACAGTATTTGCCAGGACCGACGCTTCCTTTATACCCACATGAAGTCCCTGGAAAGCTACTTCCACTACCGCAACCTGGACGTCTCCACCCTCAAGGAACTGGCCGCCCGCTGGGCACCTGAAGTGCGCGACAGCTTCCAGAAGGGCAGCACCCACCTGGCCCTGGATGACATCCGCGAGTCCATTGCCGAGTTGCAGCATTACCGCAAGCACTTCATCAAGTTCTGAGTCGCCCCTTCAAGCGGCTGGCGAGAGAGTTTTGGGAGCAGGACTTGTGGGAGCAAAGCTTGCTCGCGAAACAGGCGACTCGGTCCCGGAAGACCGCATCGCCTTCATCGCGGGCAAGCCTTGCTCCCACAGATCTCCTGGCCGCAGGTTCCTTGTTTGGCATGGTCAATGGCTGCCCTCTTTTGGTGCCAGCCCAAACTGGCTAGACTGCGCGCCTTCTTGTATGGACCGCCATCATGTTGCTGATGCTTTATCTGATCGCCATCACCGCTGAAGCCATGACCGGCGCCTTGTCTGCCGGGCGGCGGGGCATGGACTGGTTTGGCGTGGTGCTGATCGCCTGTGTCACGGCGCTGGGTGGCGGCTCGGTGCGCGATGTGCTGCTCGGTCATTACCCGCTCACCTGGGTCAAGCATCCGGAATACCTGGTGCTCACCACCGCAGCGGCGATGTTGACGGTATTCCTGGCGCGCTGGATGCGCCATCTGCGTTCACTGTTCCTGGTGCTCGACGCCGTGGGCCTGGTGGCATTCACCCTGATCGGTTGCATGACGGCCCTGGAAATGGGCCATGGCATGCTGGTGGCGTCGGTCAGCGGGGTGATCACCGGGGTGTTCGGTGGCATTCTGCGGGACATCTTCTGCAACGATATTCCGCTGATCTTCCGTCGCGAACTCTACGCCAGCGTCTCGTTTGCCGCGGCGTGGTGTTATCTGCTGTGTGTGTTCCTGCAACTACCGAACGAGCAGGCGATCCTCATCACCTTATTTGGCGGTTTCCTGCTGCGGCTCCTGGCGATTCGCTTTCACTGGGAAATGCCGAAGTTCGTCTACAACGACGAGGTCTGACGCTCGGCATGTTGGCGCAACGCCCATTCCACATGCTCGCGCACCAGCTCCGACGGATAGTCCCGCCGCGCCTCCAGCGCTTGCAGCACGGGAATCGTTGACGGCGCATTGCCCAGGCCCACCGCCAGATTGCGCAGCCAGCGCTCGTAACCGGCACGGCGCAACGGCGAACCCTCGGTGCTGCTGAGGAATTTCTCTTCGTCCCACATGAACAACTCGGCCAGCCCGGCGTTGTCCAGGTTGTGCCGCGGCTTGAAGTCGCTTTCCCCAGACGGCCGGGCGAAGCGGTTCCACGGACAGACGATCTGGCAGTCGTCGCAGCCGAACACCCGGTTGCCGATCAGTGGCCGCAATTCTTCGGGAATGGCGCTTTTCAGCTCGATGGTCAGGTAGGAAATGCAACGGCGGGCATCGAGCACGTAGGGCCCGACGAAGGCATTCGTTGGGCAAATGTCCAGGCACGCGGTGCATTTTCCGCAATGCTCGGTGCCGTGGGGCGGGTCGATGGGCAGCGGCAAGTCGACGAACAGCTCGCTCAGGAAGAAATAACTGCCAGCCTTGCGGTTCAATACCAGAGTGTTTTTACCGATCCAGCCCAGGCCGGCTTGTTCGGCGATGGCTTTTTCCAGCACCGGTGCGCTGTCGACGAAGGCGCGATAACCAAAGGGACCGATGACCGCCTGGATTTTTTCCGCCAATTGCTGCACGCGTTTACGGATCAATTTGTGGTAATCGCGGCCCAACGCATAACGTGAGACGTAGGCTTTTTCTGGTTGGTCGAGCATGTGCGCCATTTGCGTGTCGCCCGGCAGGTAGTCCATGCGCAGGGACACCACCCGCAGCGTGCCCGGCACCAGTTCGTCGGGGTGCGAGCGTTTGCTGCCATGGGCGCCCATGTAGTCCATTTCGCCGTGGTAGCCGGCCTCGAGCCAGCGTTGCAGGTGTTGCTCGTGCTCGGCCAGGTCCAGGCCGCTGATGCCGACCTGCTGGAAGCCCAGCTCGCGGCCCCATTCCTTGATGGATTGGGCGAGGGCGGGGAGGTCTGTGGGAATGGCAGGCATGAGGCGAGAGAAACCAGAGCTGAGATGCGTATAATTCTGCCAGACATCGGAGCCCGAAGACGCATGCCGCACACTAAAGATGATTTTCCCGACGCGCTGTACAGCGCCGCGCAGGTCCGGGCCCTCGACGCACAACTGATCGCCGCGGGTACTGCCGGTTTCGAACTGATGCAGCGTGCTGCCCGCGCCACCTGGCGCGCCATTGTCCGACGCTGGCCTGACGCCCGCGAGCTGACGGTGCTGGCCGGTCATGGCAACAATGCCGGCGATGGCTACCTGGTCGCGACCCTGGCCCGGCGTGCCGGCTGGTTGGTGCGGGTACTGACGGTGGGCGAGCCCCGGCGATTGCAGGGGGATGCCGCCAATGCCCACGCTGAGGCGGTGGCGGTGGGCGTGCCGATGGAGCTGTGGTCGGATGAGGCTGAGTTGCGCGGCGTGTTGCTGGATGCACTGCTTGGCACGGGCTTGAGTGGTGATGTGCGCGAGCCTTATGTGCGGGCGATCGATACGATCAATGTCAGCGGCCTGCCAGTCGCGGCGGTGGATATCCCCTCGGGCTTGTGCGCCGACACGGGGCGGGTGCTGGGCACCGCGGTGGTGGCCGACCTCACCGTGACCTTTATTGGCTTGAAGCTGGGCCTGTTTACCGGCGAAGCGGCGGACCGGGTCGGTGAGCTGGTGTTCAACGACCTGCACGCCGATCCAGATATTGTTGACGCGGCACCGGCCAGTGCCCGATTGCTCTCACCCCATAATCTGCCACGTCTGACGCCACGCGCCGCCACGTCCCACAAAGGCAAATTCGGTCACGTGCTGTTGATCGGTGGTGACCGGGGCTTTGGCGGCGCCATCCAGATGAGTGCCGAAAGCGCCCTGCGCTGCGGGGCGGGCATGGTTTCGATGGCGACCCGCAGCGAGCATGTGGCCGCCGCGCTGACGCGTTTGCCGGAAGTCATGGTGCAGGGCACCCATTCGGCGAACCAATTGATGGGCTTGCTCCAGCAGGCCAGCGTGCTGGTGGTCGGGCCGGGCCTGGGCCAGGCCGCCTGGGGACGCAGCCTGCTGTCGGCCGCAGCCAATGCGCCACTGCCGCAAGTGTGGGATGCCGATGCGCTGAACCTGCTGAGCGCCCGCGATGTCCGTCTGCCTGAACATTGCGTGATCACCCCGCATCCGGGCGAGGCGGCGCGGCTGCTGGAGATATCCACCGCCCAGGTGCAGGCCGATCGTCCAGCGGCGGCCCGTGCCTTGAGCCATAAATACACCGCCACAGTGATTCTCAAGGGGACCGGCAGCCTGGTCGCCAGCCCGGACGGTCGCCTGGCAGTCTGCGGCCAGGGCCATCCGGCCATGGCCACCGCCGGCCTGGGGGATGTGCTGGCTGGCGTGGTTGGGGCCTTGCTGGCCCAGGGTATGGAAAGCTTCGAGGCCGCGTGCCTGGCGGTCTGGCTGCATGCCAATGCCGGAGCCCAGGTTGGTCGCTCGGGCCGGGGATTGGCGGCGACCGATCTGATCCCGGCCATTCGTCAGTTGTTGGAGGAGCATTCACCGTGTCTGAAGTAACCCTGTACGTGGCGGACGAACAAGCCATGACACAATTTGGCGCCCGCATCGCGCAGATCACTGCCGGCCACGGCCTGATTTTTCTCGAAGGCGACCTCGGCGCGGGGAAAACCACCTTGTCCCGTGGCATCATTCGCGGCCTCGGGCACGTCGGCTCCGTCAAGAGTCCCACGTTCACCTTGGTCGAACCCTACGAGATCGGCGACATTCGCGCCTTCCATTTCGACCTGTATCGACTGGTGGATCCTGAGGAACTGGAATTCCTGGGTATCCGCGATTATTTCGAAGATGACGCCTTGTGCCTGATCGAATGGCCCCAGAAGGGTGCAGGCTTTTTGCCAAAGCCCGACCTGACCATTACCATTGGCGCGCAGAACGGCGGGCGTTCGCTGAAACTGACGCCGCAAGGCTCCCGTGGTGAGTCGTGGTGTGCCGCTTTGGCATTGGAAAACTAATTGATGATGGGGTTTGGTATGCGCTTTCGCGCGGTGGTTGCTGTCGTAGGACTGTTGCTTACGGCACTGGCCGTCGATGCTGTGGCTGAGACAAAGGTCAACAGCGTTCGCCTCTGGCGGGCGCCGGACAACACACGGCTGGTGTTCGACCTGACCGGGCCGGTGCAGCACAGCGTATTCACCTTGACCGCCCCGGATCGCCTGGTGATCGACATCAACGGTGCCTCCCTGGGCGCGCCGCTGAACGTGGCTACCGCCAATACGCCGATTACCGCGATGCGCTCGGCCCAGCGGACGCCGACAGACCTGCGGGTGGTCATCGACCTGAAAAAAGCCGTGACCCCGAAAAGCTTCACCCTGGCGCCCAACGCCCAGTACGGCAACCGACTGGTGGTTGACCTGTTCGACAACCCGGCCGATGCCGACCCGCCGCCACCGCCGCCGACCAAAGTTGCCACGGTGCCCGCGGTGCCGGTGACCCCGACCGAGCCTGCGCTCAAGCTGCCACCGGCCCCGGCCGGCAAGCGTGACATCATCGTGGTGATCGATGCCGGTCACGGCGGCGAGGACCCGGGGGCCTCGGGCTCGCGCGGGCAACGTGAAAAAGACGTGGTGCTGGCCATCGCCCGTGAATTGCAGCGCCAGGTCAACGGCATGAAAGGCTTCCGCGCCGAACTGACCCGCACCGGCGACTATTTCATTCCTCTGCGCGGTCGTACCGAGATCGCCCGCAAGAAGGGCGCCGACCTGTTCGTCTCCATTCACGCCGACGCCGCGCCTTCGAAAGCCGCGTTTGGGGCCTCGGTGTTTGCCCTGTCCGACCGTGGCGCCACGTCCGAAACCGCCCGTTGGCTGGCCGACAGCGAAAACCGTTCCGACCTGATCGGCGGTGCCGGCAACGTCAGCCTCGACGACAAGGACCGCATGCTTGCCGGTGTCTTGCTCGATTTGTCGATGACGGCCTCGTTGACTTCCAGCCTGAATGTCGGCCAGAAAGTCCTGAGCAACATCGGTCGTGTCACGCCGCTGCACAAGCAGCGCGTCGAACAGGCCGGGTTCATGGTGCTCAAGTCGCCGGACATCCCGTCGATCCTGGTGGAGACCGGCTTCATCTCCAATTCAAACGAGGCGTCCAAGCTGTCGTCCTCCAGCCACCAGCAGGCCTTGGCCCGCTCCATCAGCAGCGGCGTGCGGCAGTTCTTCCAGCAGAACCCACCGCCGGGCACCTACATCGCCTGGCTGCGGGATTCCGGCAAGATCGCCCAGGGGCCACGGGACCACCGCGTCAACCCTGGCGAAACCCTGGCGATGATTGCCGTGCGCTACCAGGTGTCACCCGCCACCTTGCGCAGCGCCAACAATCTCAAGAGCGATGAGCTCAAGATTGGCCAGACCTTGACCATTCCGGGCAACGAAGTGGCGGTCAAGCAATGAGTGACGAAGTGATCGGCAGCACCGCCCGCATCGAGCTGCTCAGCCCCCGGCTGGCGAACCAGATCGCCGCCGGGGAAGTGGTCGAGCGTCCGGCGTCGGTCATCAAGGAGCTGCTGGAAAACAGCCTCGACTCCGGGGCCAAGCGCATCGATGTGGATGTCGAGCAGGGTGGCGTCAAGCTGCTGCGGGTACGCGACGACGGTGGCGGTATTTCCTCCGACGACCTGCCGCTGGCCCTGGCGCGTCACGCCACCAGCAAGATCCGTGATCTGGAAGACCTCGAACGGGTCATGAGCCTGGGTTTCCGGGGCGAGGCACTGGCGTCCATCAGTTCGGTGTCGCGCCTGACCCTCACCTCTCGCACCCGTGACGCCGAGCAGGCCTGGCAGGTCGAGACCGAAGGCCGCGACATGGCCTCTCGCGTCCAGCCCGCGGCCCATCCGGTGGGCACCTCGGTGGAAGTGCGCGATTTGTTCTTCAACACCCCGGCCCGGCGCAAGTTCCTCAAGGCAGAGAAGACTGAATTCGATCACCTGCAAGAAGTCATCAAGCGCCTGGCCCTGGCGCGTTTTGACGTGGCGTTCCATTTGCGCCACAACGGCAAGACCATCCTCAGCCTGCACGAGGCCCGCGACGATGCAGCCCGCGCCCGGCGCGTGGGCGCGGTGTGCGGAGCGGGTTTCCTGGAGCAGGCCTTGCCCATCGAGGTGGAGCGCAATGGCCTGCACCTGTGGGGTTGGGTCGGTTTGCCAACGTTCTCCCGCAGCCAGGCGGACCTGCAGTATTTCTACGTGAACGGCCGGGCGGTGCGCGACAAACTGGTGGCTCACGCGGTGCGCCAGGCCTATCGCGACGTGCTGTTCAATGGCCGGCATCCGACCTTCGTGCTGTTTTTCGAAGTGGATCCGGCGGTGGTGGACGTCAATGTGCACCCGACCAAGCACGAGGTGCGTTTCCGTGACGGGCGCATGGTCCACGATTTTCTCTACGGCACCTTGCACCGCGCCTTGGGCGATGTACGTCCGGAAGATCAACTGGCGGCGCCGGCGGCAGTGGCGGGCATGGTCCGGCCAACGGGGCTGGAGGCGGGCGAATTCGGGCCCCAGGGCGAAATGCGCCTGGCGGCCAACGCATTGCTGGAGCAACCCCAGCCTCAGCCGAGCTACAACACGGCCGGCAACGGTGCCGGCAGTGGCTATCAATATCAATACACCCCGCGCCCGCAATCCAACGTGCCGGCAGCAGAGGCCCAAGCGGCCTATCGCGAGTTCTTCAAGCCGTTGCCGGAAGCCGGCGCGGCGGCGATGCCCGATGGCCAGGGCGATATCCCGCCGCTGGGCTACGCCCTGGCGCAACTCAAGGGCATCTATATCCTCTCGGAAAATGCCCAGGGCCTGGTCCTGGTGGACATGCACGCCGCCCATGAGCGGATCATGTACGAGCGCCTGAAAATTGCCATGGCCAGCGAAGGCCTGAGCGGCCAGCCGCTGTTGGTGCCCGAATCCCTGGCCGTCAGCCAGCGCGAAGCCGATTGCGCCGAAGAGCATGGGGCCTGGTTCCAACGCCTGGGCTTCGAATTGCAGCGCCTGGGTCCGGAAACCCTGGCGATCCGCCAGATTCCGGCCTTGTTGAAGCAGGCCGAAGCCAATCGCCTGGTCAGCGACGTGCTGGCTGACTTGATGGAGTACGGCACCAGCGACCGGATCCAGGCGCACTTGAACGAACTGCTCGGCACCATGGCCTGCCACGGCGCGATCCGCGCCAACCGGCGCCTGGCCCTGCCGGAAATGAACGGCCTGCTGCGGGACATGGAAAACACTGAACGCAGCGGCCAATGCAACCATGGCCGGCCGACCTGGACCCAATTGGGCCTGGACGACCTGGACAAACTGTTCCTGCGCGGTCGTTGATGAGCCAGTTGCCCCCCGCGATTTTCCTGATGGGACCGACCGCCGCCGGCAAGACCGACCTGGCCATCGAGTTGACCAAGGTCTTGCCCTGCGAGTTGATCAGCGTCGATTCGGCCCTGGTCTACCGGGGCATGGACATCGGCACCGCCAAGCCGTCGAAAGAACTGTTGGCTGAATTTCCCCATCGCCTGATCGACATCCTCGACCCGGCCGAGGCCTATTCTGCCGCGGATTTTCGCCGCGATGCCCTCCAGGCCATGGCCGAGATCACCGCGCGGGGCAAGATTCCGCTGCTGGTGGGCGGCACGATGCTGTATTACAAGGCCTTGGTCGAGGGGCTGGCGGACATGCCGGCAGCCGATCCCGAGGTGCGCGCGCAGATCGAAGAAGAGGCCGCGCGCCTTGGCTGGCAAGCCCTGCACGAGCAATTGGCGGTGATCGATCCGGAGTCGGCGGCGCGTATTCACCCCAATGACCCGCAGCGGCTCAGTCGGGCCCTGGAGGTTTATCGGGTCAGCGGCCAGAGCATGACCGCGCTGCGCCAGCGGCAATCTGCGCAAAGTACTGAAGCAGCCGCTTCGGGACTGCAACAATTGCCCTATACTGTCGCGAATCTGGCCATCGCTCCGGCGAACCGGCAAGTGCTGCATCGGCGAATTGAACAAAGATTCACATTAATGTTGGAACAGGGGTTCATAGACGAGGTCGTAGCCCTGCGTGAGCGAAGTGACCTGCATGCCGGGTTGCCGTCTATACGTGCGGTAGGTTATCGACAAGTCTGGGATTACCTGGACGGCAAGCTGACGTCAGCCGAGATGCAGGAGCGTGGGATCATTGCCACGCGCCAATTGGCGAAACGCCAGTTCACCTGGCTGCGCAGCTGGACTGACCTGCATTGGCTCGACAGTCTCGATTGCGACAATCTGCCACGCGCCTTGAAATACCTCGGGACCATCTCCATATTGAGCTGAGTCCTTGCAATTGCCGTCTATCCTTGGGGGTGTGACGGCCCAAGCCATCTGATTCCGATTTTTATTATTGATCCTTAAAGGAGTGCGGCACATGTCAAAAGGGCATTCGCTACAAGACCCTTACTTGAACACTTTACGTAAAGAGAAAGTTGGGGTGTCCATCTATCTGGTCAACGGGATCAAACTGCAAGGCACGATCGAGTCTTTCGACCAGTTCGTCATCCTTCTGAAAAACACCGTCAGCCAGATGGTCTACAAGCACGCGATCTCGACAGTGGTGCCAGTCCGTCCAATTCGTCTGCCTAGCGCAACCGAATCCGAAGGCGGTGACGCTGAACCAGGTAACGCCTGATAGGAGCCTCCTTTGTTCTTTGAGCGCCACGGTGGTGGTGAACGGGCCATTCTCGTTCACTTGGATGGACAGGACCCTGAGGCGCGCGAAGATCCGCAGGAGTTTCAGGAATTGGCACTTTCGGCCGGCGCCGAGACCGTCGCGTTTTTCAACGTGCCGCGTCATCGGCCAACCGCCAAGTTCCTGATCGGCAGTGGCAAGGTCGAGGAGTTGCGCGACCTGGTCAAGGCCGAGCAGGTCGATCTGGTGATTTTCAATCACATCCTCACGCCCAGTCAGGAACGTAACCTCGAACGTGTCTTCGAGTGTCGCGTGATCGATCGCACGGGGTTGATCCTCGATATTTTCGCCCAGCGCGCCCGCACCCATGAAGGCAAGCTCCAGGTCGAACTGGCCCAGCTTGAGCACATGAGTACGCGGCTGGTTCGCGGCTGGACTCACCTTGAACGGCAGAAAGGCGGTATTGGCCTGCGCGGCCCGGGTGAAACCCAGCTGGAAACCGACCGACGCCTGTTGCGGGTTCGCCTGCGCCAGATCAAGGGGCGGCTGGAAAAGGTCCGCAGCCAGCGCGAGCAGTCGCGCCGCGGCCGCAAGCGCGCGGATATCCCGACGGTTTCACTGGTGGGTTATACCAACGCCGGCAAATCGACCCTGTTCAACAATGTCACCCAATCCGACGTCTACGCCGCCGACCAGTTGTTTGCCACGCTCGACCCGACCCTGCGCCGGCTCGACCTGGATGACCTCGGGCCGATCGTGCTGGCCGACACCGTGGGCTTCATCCGTCATTTGCCGCACAAGCTGGTCGAGGCTTTCCGGGCTACGCTCGAAGAGTCGAGCAACTCCGACCTGCTGCTGCACGTGATCGATGCCGCCGAGCCGGACCGGATGCTGCAGATCGAGCAGGTGATGGTGGTGCTGGGCGAGATCGGAGCCCAGGACTTGCCGATCCTCGAGGTATACAACAAACTCGATTTGCTCGAAGGCGTGGAGCCGCAGATCCAGCGCGATGCCGATGGCAAGCCGCAACGGGTCTGGCTGTCGGCTCGTGATGGCACCGGCCTGGACCTGCTCAAGCAGGCCGTGGCCGAGCTGTTGGGCAACGATCTGTTTGTCGGCACCCTGAAGTTGCCGCAACGTTTCGCCCGGCTGCGTGCGCAGTTTTTCGAGCTGGGGGCGGTGCAAAAAGAAGAACACGACGACGAAGGCGTCTGCCTGCTGGCTGTTCGCCTGCCTCGGGCGGAGCTCAATCGGCTGGTCAGCCGCGAAGGGCTGCAACCGATGGAATTCATCGAGCAACACACTTTGCAATAAAAGCCTGAGAAAGCGGTGTCAGGCATTCTGTAGCATTGGTCGGCGCGCCGTGGGTGCGTCTTTGCTTTATCAGATGGAGAGCGCTATGGCTTGGAATGAGCCGGGTGGCAACTCGAATAATCAGGATCCTTGGGGTGGCAAGCGTCGTAACAACGGCGACCGCAAGGGGCCGCCGGATCTCGACGAGGCCTTCCGAAAGCTGCAGGAAAGCCTGAACGGTTTGTTCGGTGGTGGTAAAAAACGTGGTGATGAGGGCGGTGGTCGCTCGGGCAAGGGCGGCGGTTTCGGCCTGCTCGGCATCGGCCTCGTCGTGCTGGCGGCTGTCTGGCTGTACAGCGCGGTCTATGTCGTGGACGAGCAGGAACAGGCCGTGGTGCTGCGCTTCGGTAAGTACTACGAGACGGTTGGCCCGGGCCTGAATATCTATTTCCCGCCGATCGACCAGAAGTACATGGAGAACGTCACGCGTGAGCGGGCGTACACCAAGCAGGGCCAGATGCTCACGGAAGACGAGAACATCGTCGAAGTGCCGCTGACCGTGCAATAC
The DNA here is from genome assembly GCF_017498305.1 of Pseudomonas sp. OA65. Lineage (NCBI taxonomy): Bacteria > Pseudomonadati > Pseudomonadota > Gammaproteobacteria > Pseudomonadales > Pseudomonadaceae > Pseudomonas > Pseudomonas sp. OA65. The sequence continues at coordinate 120,043 of NZ_JAGDEZ010000014.1, read as the reverse complement.
AAGATCACCAACCTGCAGGACTTCGTGCTGAACGTCGACCAGCCGGAGATCAGCTTGCAGCACGCGACCGAAAGTGCCTTGCGCCATGTGGTGGGTTCCACCGCCATGGACCAGGTGCTGACCGAAGGTCGCGAGCTGATGGCGAGCGAAATCAAGGAGCGTCTGCAACGTTTCCTCGATACCTATCGCACCGGTATCACCGTCACCCAGGTCAACGTCCAGAGCGCAGCGGCACCGCGTGAGGTCCAGGAAGCCTTCGATGACGTGATCCGTGCCCGTGAAGACGAGCAGCGTTCGCGCAACCAGGCCGAAACCTATGCCAACGGCGTCGTGCCGGAAGCCCGTGGCCAGGCCCAGCGCATCATCGAGGATGCCAACGGTTACCGCGATGAAGTGGTCTCCCGTGCCAAGGGTGAGGCCGATCGCTTCACCAAGCTGGTGGCCGAATATCGCAAGGCCCCTGAAGTGACCCGCCAGCGTCTGTACCTGGACACCATGCAGGAAGTCTTCAGCAACACCAGCAAGGTCCTCGTGACCGGCAACAAGAACGGCCAGAGCAATCTGCTGTACCTGCCGCTGGACAAGATGGTCGAGAGCGGTCGCAACACCAGTACGCCACCGGCCAGTTCGACGGCGGCCAGCAATGAGGCCAGCACCCGTGCGGCGGCGGACCTGCAACAACAGCAAGCACGTACCAGGGAGAGTCGCTGATGAGCAATAAATCGCTGATCGCCCTTATTGTCGGTGTCGTCGTGGCGATCGCTGCCTGGAACTGCTTCTACATCGTGGCTCAGACCGAGCGCGCGGTGTTGCTGCAATTCGGTCGCGTGGTCCAGGCTGATGTCCAGCCGGGGCTGCATGTGAAGGTGCCGTACGTCAACAAGGTGCGCAAGTTCGACGCCCGCCTGATGACGCTGGATGCGCCGACGCAACGCTTCCTGACGCTGGAAAAGAAAGCCGTGATGGTGGACGCCTACGCCAAGTGGCGCGTGAAGGATGCCGAGCGCTTCTACACCGCGACCTCGGGCCTCAAGCAGATCGCCGACGAGCGTCTGTCCCGTCGTTTGGAATCGGGCCTGCGTGACCAGTTCGGTAAGCGCACGTTGCATGAAGTCGTGTCCGGTGAGCGTGATGCGCTCATGGCCGACATCACCCGTTCGCTGAATGCGATGGCGGAAAAAGAGCTGGGTATCGAAGTGGTCGATGTCCGGGTCAAGGCCATCGACCTGCCGAAGGAAGTGAACCGCAGCGTGTTCGAGCGGATGAGCACCGAGCGTGAGCGTGAAGCTCGCGAGCACCGCGCCAAGGGTAACGAGCTGGCCGAAGGCATCCGTGCCGACGCCGATCGCCAACGCCGCGTGCTGCTGGCCGAAGCCTATCGTGAATCGGAAGAGGTCCGGGGTGATGGTGATGCCCAGGCCGCTGCGATCTACTCCAAGGCCTACGGTCAGGATCAGGAGTTCTACGCGTTCTACCGTAGCCTGCGTGCCTACCGTGAAAGCTTCGCGAACAAATCCGACGTCCTGGTCCTGGACCCAAGCAGCGACTTCTTCCACTACCTGGAAAAGTCCAAGCCTTGATGCGGCGTTGACCTGAAGCACTCCGCCCGGCGGCTAAAACGTCGGGCGGGGTGATCCTTTGGGAAAACGTGTGTATGATGCGGCAGCCGGGAAATTCCCGGCTTTTTTGCGTCTGCACGTTCGATTGCGGTTTATAGGTGCAGGCGTCGGGTTGAACGACTCGACAGATTTTTCGAGGGAAGTGCCGGGCGAGGCCGATTGTGGGCCATTCGTCACGTCGCTCTTGCGCGTTTTTTGTCCAAGGTGCGCGCCTGGCGCAGGCATTTTCTGCTTCACTCAAGGCCAGTCCGAAAGCTGGCCGCCCGGACCATAGGGGAATGGCGTAATGGCAACGGTAGACCGCTGGCTGCTGCCAGATGGCATCGAAGAAGTACTGCCACCGGAAGCTGCGCGTATCGAAGTAGCGCGTCGGCAGGTGTTGGATCTGTTCCAGAGCTGGGGTTACGAGTTCGTCGTCACTCCGCATATCGAGTACCTGGAATCCCTGCTCACCGGCGCGGGCCAGGACCTGGACCTGCGCACCTTCAAGGTAATCGATCCGCAGTCGGGTCGGCAGATGGGCTTTCGTGCCGACATCACGCCGCAAGTGGCGCGCATCGACGCCCACACCCTGCGCCGCGAGGGCCCGAGCCGCCTGTGCTATGCCGGCAGCGTGCTGCATGCCCAGCCGCGTGCCTTGTCCTCTTCGCGCAGCCCGATCCAATTGGGCGCCGAGTTGTATGGCGATGCCAGCCCGAGCAGCGACGTGGAAGTCATCAGCCTGATGCTGGCCATGCTGCGACTGGCTGACGTGCCGGATGTCCACATGGACCTGGGGCATGTCGGCATCTATCGCGGCCTGGCCCGTGCGGCCGGTTTGTCCGGCGAAGTGGAGCAGCAACTGTTCGATGCCCTGCAGCGCAAGGCCATCGACGAAGTCATCAGCCTGACCGAGGGCCTGCCGGCCGATCTGTCGGGCATGCTGCGGGCGCTGGTGGACCTGTGTGGCGGGCGTGAAGTATTGGCTGCGGCCCGTGAACGCCTGGCCCATGCGCCGGCGCCGGTGTTGGCCGCGCTGGACGACTTGCTGGCAATTGCCGAGCGTCTGTCGGTGCGCTTCCCCGAGTTGCCGCTGTATTTCGACCTGGGCGAGTTGCGCGGTTATCACTATCACACCGGTGTCGTGTTCGCGGTGTTCGTACCGGGCGTGGGGCAGTCCATCGCCCAGGGCGGCCGTTATGACGACATCGGAGCGGACTTCGGTCGCGCCCGTCCGGCGACCGGTTTCTCTACCGATTTGAAAACCCTGGTGACCCTGGGGCGTGCTGAAGTCGAGCTACCGTCTGGCGGTATCTGGATGCCTGACAGTACGGATGCGGCACTCTGGCAGGCGGTCTGCCAGTTGCGCAGTGAGGGTCAGCGTGTTGTCCAGGCTTTGCCAGGGCAGCCTTTGGCCGCCGCCCGTGAAGCGGACTGCGACCGGCAATTGATTCAGCAGAACGGGCTTTGGCAAGTATTGCCGCTGGCTTCTTGAGTTTTCCCGCCGGCCGAAGCCGGCACCAAGTTTGCGCGAATGAGGACAAGTGTTATGGGTAAGAATGTCGTAGTCCTGGGCACCCAGTGGGGTGATGAGGGCAAAGGCAAGATCGTTGATCTGCTGACCGAACATGCTGCCGCCGTAGTGCGCTACCAGGGTGGCCACAACGCAGGTCACACCTTGGTGATCGACGGTGAGAAAACCGTCCTGCACCTGATTCCGTCGGGCGTGCTGCGCGAAGGCGTCCAGTGCCTGATCGGCAACGGTGTGGTGGTTGCGCCCGACGCCTTGCTGCGGGAAATCATCAAGCTGGAAGAAAAAGGCGTACCGGTGCGCGAACGCCTGCGTATCAGCCCGTCTTGCCCGCTGATCCTGTCCTACCACGTTGCGCTGGACCAGGCCCGTGAAAAGGCCCGTGGCGAGCTGAAGATCGGCACCACCGGTCGTGGCATCGGCCCGGCCTACGAAGACAAGGTGGCCCGTCGTGGCCTGCGCATCGGTGACTTGTTCCACCGTGAGCGTTTCGCCGCCAAGCTGGGTGAGTTGCTGGACTACCACAACTTTGTCCTGGTCAATTACTACAAAGAACCGGCCATCGACTTCCAGAAAACCCTGGACGAGTGCATGGAGTACGCCGAGCTGCTCAAGCCGATGATGCTCGATGTCACTGCCGAGCTGCACGAGCTGCGTCGCGCCGGCAAGGACATCATGTTCGAAGGTGCCCAGGGTTCGCTGCTGGACATCGACCACGGTACCTACCCGTACGTCACCAGCTCCAACACCACTGCCGGCGGCATCGCCACTGGTTCGGGTTTCGGTCCTATGTACCTGGACTACATCCTGGGCATCACCAAGGCCTACACCACGCGCGTCGGTTCGGGTCCATTCCCGACTGAGCTGTTCGATGACGTCGGCGCCTTCCTGGCCAAGCGTGGTCACGAGTTCGGTGCTACCACCGGCCGTGCCCGTCGTTGCGGCTGGTTCGATGCCGTCATCCTGCGTCGTGCCATCGACGTCAACAGCATCTCGGGCCTGTGCCTGACCAAGCTGGACGTGCTGGACGGCCTGGAAACCATCAACATCTGCGTGGGCTACAAGAATCAGGACGGCGCCGTCATCGACGCACCGACCGATGCCGACAGCTACATCGGCCTGGAGCCGGTGTACGAGCAGATGCCGGGCTGGACCGAATCGACCGTGGGCGCCAAGACCCTGGAAGAGCTGCCGGTGGCCGCGCGCAACTACATCAAGCGCGTCGAAGAGTTGGTCGGCGCGCCGATCGACATTATTTCGACGGGGCCGGACCGCAACGAAACCATCGTTCTGCGTCATCCGTTTGCTTGATAAGTCGTTGATGTAAAACACAAAGGCCCCTCGTTTGGGGCCTTTGTCGTCTCTGTGGGTCGAACGGCACGACCTTTGCTATGCATCGTTAATAATAAGTACTTCTTTGAAGTGCCATCAATTTAATGGCGTTTAGTAGAGGGATTCCCCTGTGTCGGCCGTTCTCTCACTGTTACAAAGCCGTCTGTTGCGGCCTGTGTTCGTTACCCTGGGTATCGCCCTTTTGGTGCAAGTTCTGGTGGCCGTCGCGCTGACTCGAAGCACGGTCACCGCGTTGGAGGCCGAACTAGGGGCTCGGCTGGGGGTTGATAGTCAGAAATTGTCTGGCGAGCTGGAGCAGGCTGGGCGCGAGGTCACCTCGAGCCTGGATAGTTTGTCTGCCAGTACTCGTCAGCGCCTTACCGTCGGTTTGTCGGCGCGCCTGAAGGACGAACAAGCGCAGTTGCGCAGGACGCTCGAGCAATCGCTCAAGGACTCCGCCAATGATATGGCGCAACTCCTGGCATCCGTTGCGCCGCGCGCGATGTGGGATAACGACGTGCCCACCCTCTCTGAATTCGCCCGTCGGGCCCAGCGCAATCCCAACGTGCTGTTCGTCATCTATGACGACGCCAACGGTGAGCACTTGACTCGCTACCTGAACCGGGAAAACCCGATCAACAAGGCGCTGCTGGAGAAGGGCAAAGGCGAGCGGGCGTTGGACAAGGTGCTGGACGCGGCGAAGAACGATCCGTCTGTGTATTACCTCGAGGCCTCGATCAACCCCAACGGCGTAGAGATCGGCAAGGTCTTGATGGGGGTTTCCACGGCTTCCGTTGAAACCGACCTGAAGGCGTTGGACCAGCGCTTCGCGGCCTTGATCGCCAGCAGTGATCAATTGGTCGGCGACAGTCTCAAAGGCGCGGCGGCTGACAGCGCCACCGCCATGCGCGGTCGCCTGGAGTCGGCCCAGGCCACGGCCACGCAGATGCAAACCAATACCGCCTCCACTGTTCAGGAAGCCGCAGGCACTTTGCGCTGGCGCATTGGCCTGGGCTTGGCGCTGGTGGGCTTCGGCGTGCTGGCGCTGCTGGCCGTGGTGCTGGGGCGTCGGGTGGTCAATCGCTTGAAGTTGCTGATCGCGGCCATGAACGATCTGGCGGCGGGCGAGGGCGACCTGACCAAGCGGGTGCAAATCAACAGTAAGGACGAAATCGGCGACATGGCCTCGGCGGTCAATCGCTTTGTGGATAAGTTGCAGCCCATCGTGCGCGAGGCGGGCGATGTGGCCCAGCGTACCGGTGTGGAAATTGGCGCTATGACCTTGCGCAACTCCGGCGCCGATGCGGCGGCCGGGATGCAGCGCGATGAAGTGGCCGAGAGCCTGCGTGCGCTGTCGCAAATGGCTGACGAAGCTCAATCGGAAAGTCAGGCAATGCAGGCGGCACTGCAACAAGTGGTGGAAATCCGCCAGGCCACCGATGAAAACACGCGGACGTCGGCCAAGGTCGGGGGCTTGATCGAGGCGCTGGCTGGTCAGGTGGACACTGGGGCGAAAGTGATCGAACGGCTGGCGCAGCAGAGCGAACAGATCGAAGTGGTGCTGACCGTGATTCACGGCATCGCCGAGCAGACCAACTTGCTGGCCTTGAACGCAGCCATCGAGGCGGCGCGTGCCGGGGAAACCGGGCGCGGTTTCGCCGTGGTGGCGGATGAGGTGCGGGCGTTGGCGAGCAAGACCCAAAGCTCGACGGGCGATATCCAGGCGCACATCGTGGCCTTGCAGCAAGGCGCTCGCGAGGCGGTGGCCGCCATTGGCCAGGCCGGGCGCCAGGCCAGTGAGGGCTTGTTGGTGCTGCGAGACAGTGCGCGGTTGCAGCAGTCGGTGCAGGCGTCCGTCGAGCAGGTGCATGCGGCCATCGGTTTGGCGACCCAGGCGGCGGCCCATCAAGCCCAGGGCGCGCAAGCGGTGCGTGGGCGGGTGGAAACCATCCATGCCCAGGCCGAGAAGGCGGCTCAGGCTGTGGTGGAGACCACCGCCAGCGGCAAGGTGCTGGACAGTCTGGCGGCGCAGTTGAAGGCAAGTTTGGGGCAGTTCAGGGCTTAGCGTTGTTTGAGCCGGCCTAATCGCGAGCAGGCTCGCTCCCACAGGGGGATTACAGTGAACGCAGAATCTGTGGGCGCTTGAGGTCAACTGTGGGAGCGAGCCTGCTCGCGAAAGCGGTTTCAATGCCTCGAATGCATTCGTGTCTGCTTTCCAATACCCAGAAACGCAAAAACCCGCTTTCGCGGGTTTCTGTGAGGTTCAAGGCTGTAACCTTGAAGCTTGAATTGGTGCCCAGAAGAAGACTCGAACTTCCACGACCTTGCGGTCACCAGCACCTGAAGCTGGCGTGTCTACCAATTTCACCATCTGGGCAGCATCTTCAGCGTTGCCGCTGTTGATGTCGCGCACTATACGGAGCGCGTTTTGATCTGTAAACCCCTGTTTTTGTTTTAGTAATTGCCAAGCGCAAATCCAGGGGGCAGAAATGCAAAAACCCGCTTTCGCGGGTTTTTGTTGAGCTTGCAAGCCATTGACCTGCTGCTCGAAATTGGTGCCCAGAAGAAGACTCGAACTTCCACGACCTTGCGGTCACCAGCACCTGAAGCTGGCGTGTCTACCAATTTCACCATCTGGGCAGTATCGGCAACGTGTGTACGTCGTCGATGGCGCGCACTATACGGAGCGTGTTTTTAACTGTAAACCCCTGCGGAGAAAAAAACCGCTAAATTTCACGAGCGGTGCTTCCCGGGGTGCCAAAGGGCTGGCCAAATGACGCTGGAAACGCTATCGAATGCTTGAAATTTCCCGTTTCATTAAGCCTATGCCAAACTAACCCGCATATAGACAAGGTGAAAACTCTCTAATGGCCGATTGGCAGTCCCTCGATCCCGAGGCCGCTCGTGAAGCGGAAAAATATGAAAACCCTATTCCTAGCCGTGAACTGATCCTGGCGCATCTCGCCGATCGGGGTTCGCCTGCTAGCCGCGAGCAGTTGGTCGAAGAGTTCGGTCTGACCACCGAGGACCAACTCGAAGCCCTGCGCCGCCGTCTGCGCGCCATGGAGCGCGACGCTCAACTGATCTACACCCGGCGCGGCACCTATGCGCCGGTGGACAAGCTCGACCTGATCCTCGGTCGCATCGCCGGTCACCGTGACGGCTTCGGCTTCCTGATCCCGGACGATGGCAGCGACGACCTGTTCATGAGCCCGGCGCAAATGCGCCTGGTGTTCGACGGCGATCGGGCCCTGGCTCGCGTGTCCGGCCTGGACCGCCGCGGTCGCCGTGAAGGCGTGATCGTCGAGGTGGTGTCCCGCGCCCATGAAAGTATCGTTGGCCGTTACTTCGAAGAAGGCGGCATCGGTTTCGTCGTGCCGGATAACCCGAAGGTCCAGCAGGAAGTGCTGATCACCCCGGGCCGTAACGGCGCCGCGAAGGTGGGGCAGTTCGTCGAGGTGAAAATCACCCACTGGCCCACGGCGCGCTTCCAGCCCCAGGGCGATATCGTTGAAGTGGTCGGCAACTACATGGCGCCGGGCATGGAGATCGACGTTGCGCTGCGCACCTACGATATTCCTCACGTCTGGCCCGAGGCTGTCCTCAAGGAAGCCGCCAAGCTCAAGCCGGAAGTCGAAGAGAAAGACAAAGAAAAACGCATCGACTTGCGCCATCTGCCGTTCGTCACCATCGACGGCGAAGATGCTCGCGACTTCGACGATGCGGTCTACTGCGAAGCCAAGCCCGGCAAATTGCGCCTGTTCTCCGGCGGCTGGAAGTTGTTCGTCGCGATTGCCGACGTGTCCAGCTACGTGAAGATCGGTTCGGCCCTGGATAACGAAGCCCAGGTGCGCGGCAACTCCGTGTATTTCCCTGAGCGCGTGATCCCGATGCTGCCTGAGCAGCTGTCCAACGGCCTGTGCTCGCTGAACCCGAAAGTCGACCGTTTGGCCATGGTGTGCGAGATGACCATCTCCAAAACCGGCGAAATGACCGACTACCAGTTCTACGAAGCGGTGATCCACTCCCAGGCGCGCCTGACCTACAACAAGGTCAGCACCATCCTGGAAACGCCGAAGACCAGTGAAGCCAAGGCCCTGCGTACCGAATACTCTGGCGTGGTGCCGCACCTCAAGCAGCTGTATTCGCTGTACAAGGTGTTGCTGGGTGCCCGTCATGTGCGTGGCGCGATCGATTTCGAGACCCAGGAAACCCGGATTGTCTTCGGTTCCGAGCGCAAGATCGCCGCGATCACCCCGACCACCCGTAACGATGCGCACAAGCTGATCGAAGAGTGCATGCTGGCGGCCAACGTGGCCACCGCTGAATTCCTCAAGAAGCACGAGATTCCGGCGTTGTACCGCGTGCACGACGGCCCGCCGCCGGAACGCCTGGAAAAACTGCGCGCCTTCCTTGGCGAGCTCGGCCTGTCCCTGCACAAAGGCAAGGACGGCCCGACGCCGAAGGACTACCAGGCACTGCTGGCCAGCATCAAGGACCGTCCGGATTACCATGTGATCCAGACCGTGATGCTGCGCTCCTTGAGCCAGGCGGTGTACAGCGCCGATAACCAGGGCCACTTCGGTCTGAATTACGAGGCGTACACCCACTTCACCTCGCCGATCCGCCGTTACCCGGACCTGCTCACGCACCGCGCGATCCGCAGCGTGATCCATTCCAAGCAGAACACCCCGCACGTCAAGCGCGCCGGTGCCATGACCATTCCGAAGGCACGGATCTATCCGTACGACGAAGCGGCCCTGGAACAGTTGGGCGAGCAGTGCTCCATGAGCGAGCGCCGTGCCGACGAAGCGACCCGCGACGTGGTGAACTGGCTCAAGTGCGAGTTCATGAAAGATCGCGTGGGCGAGTCGTTCCCTGGCGTGATCACGGCGGTGACCGGCTTTGGTTTGTTTGTCGAACTGACCGACATCTACGTCGAGGGCCTGGTGCACGTCACCGCCTTGCCGGGTGATTACTACCACTTTGATCCTGTGCATCACCGCCTGGCGGGCGAGCGCACCGGTCGTAGCTTCCGCCTGGGCGACACCGTGGAAGTGCAGGTCATGCGCGTCGACCTCGATGAGCGCAAGATCGACTTCGGAATGTCCGACAAGCCTGCCGAAGCACCGACTGGCCGTAAAAAACGCGGCAGCGAGACCGCAGCGCCTGCGAGCAAGGGCAAGGGTGCCCCGGCAAAAACCGCAGCGCCTGAGCCAGCCAAGGCTGGTCGCCGTTCGTCTACCAAGGACAAGGCTCCCGAAGCCTACCGCCCCAGCGACGCAGCCGCGAAAAACGCCGAGCTGCGCAAGAGCCGCGAGTTGAAACAGCAGTTGCTCAACGAAGCAAAAAGCGGTGGTAAAGCGGCGTCTGGGGGAAAGTCCCACGGGGCGGAAAAGTCGTCGAGCAAGCCAAGCAAACACCGTAAAGGCCCGCCAAAAGCGGGTTCGGCCCCCGCGAAAAGCGGCGGGTCGCGCAAACCTAAGGCCAAGTCATGAGTCTGGAAAAAATCTACGGCGTGCACGCCGTAGAAGCCCTGCTGCGTCACCACCCCAAACGCGTCAAGCAAGTGTGGTTGGCGGAAGGTCGCAGCGAGCCGCGTGTGCAAGCGCTGGTCGAGCTGGCTACCCAAAACAAGGTTGCCATCGGCCAGGCCGAGCGTCGTGAAATGGACGCGTGGGTCGAGGGCGTTCACCAGGGCGTGGTTGCGGACGTCAGTCCGAGCCAGGTCTGGGGCGAAGCCATGCTCGACGAGCTGCTCGACCGTACCGAAGGCGCGCCGCTGTTGCTGGTGCTGGACGGCGTAACCGATCCCCACAACCTCGGCGCCTGCCTGCGTTCGGCGGATGCGGCCGGTGCGTTGGCGGTGATCGTGCCCAAGGACAAGTCGGCGACGCTGACGCCGGTGGTGCGTAAAGTCGCTTGTGGCGCGGCGGAAGTGATTCCGTTGGTGGCGGTGACCAACCTGGCGCGCACCCTGGAAAAACTCCAGCAGCGCGGCCTGTGGGTCGTCGGGACGGCGGGTGAGGCCGAGGTCAGCATTTATGACCAGGACCTGACGGGCCCGACGATCCTGATCATGGGCGCCGAAGGCAAGGGCATGCGCCGCCTGACCCGCGAGCATTGCGACTACCTGGTCAAGCTGCCGATGGCAGGTAGCGTCAGCAGCCTCAACGTCTCGGTGGCCACCGGCGTGTGCCTGTTCGAGGCGCTGCGCCAGCGTAGCGTCAAGGCTGTCTCCAAAAAGCCCTGATCCAGGCGTAAATCAATTGTGGGAGCGGGCTTGCTCGCGAAAGCGGAGTGTCATTCGGCAAATAGGTTGAATGTCAGGCCGCATTCGCGAGCAAGCCCGCTCCCACATTGGTTTGGTGTGTACGGAGGAATTGGTGGTTGTTCAAATAATCGCCAATTGCCTTGCGCCGCCTTCGCCCCTTCTCTACAATTGCGCCCCTTGCTGTGATGGCAGGCACTTATGTGTCTAGCGTCCTCAAGTCCATAAGTGTCATTCACTCCTTGTCTGACCGTTTTTGAGCGGCAGGCTACAACCCGTAAGGAGCATTCATGCGTCATTACGAAATCATCTTTTTGGTCCACCCGGATCAAAGCGAGCAAGTCGGCGGCATGGTTGAGCGTTACACCAAGCTGATCGAAGAAGACGGCGGCAAAATCCACCGTCTGGAAGATTGGGGCCGTCGTCAACTGGCCTACGCAATCAACAATGTTCACAAGGCTCACTACGTGATGCTGAACGTTGAGTGCACTGGCAAGGCCCTGGCCGAGCTGGAAGACAACTTCCGCTACAACGATGCAGTGATCCGTAACCTGGTCATCCGTCGCGAAGAAGCCGTCACCGGCCAATCCGAGATGCTCAAGGCTGAAGAAAACCGCAGTGAGCGCCGTGAGCGTCGCGACCGTCCTGAGCACTCTGACAGCGCCGATGGCGATGACAGCGATAGCGACAGCGACAACAGCGATAACGCTGACGAGTAATCCACGGACCTTTTAAGGAGCCAATCACATGGCACGTTTCTTCCGTCGTCGTAAATTCTGCCGCTTCACCGCTGAAGACGTGAAAGAGATCGATTACAAAGATCTCAACACTCTGAAAGCCTACGTATCCGAGACCGGCAAAATCGTTCCAAGCCGTATCACCGGTACCAAAGCTCGTTATCAGCGTCAGCTGGCCACCGCTATCAAGCGCGCCCGCTTCCTGGCCCTGCTGGCCTACACCGACAGCCACGGCCGCTGAGACCGGGCAGTCGACGAGTAGTAAGGGATTGAATGCATGCGCGCCTTAGCTGACTTCATCATGCGGGGACGCGTGCAGGCCACGCTGGTTGTGGCCGGATCCGCGGCATTGCCGCTGTTGTTCTGGTTGAGTGCCGCCGCTGGATGCCTTGTGCTCCTGCGGCGCGGTTCGGACGCCTTGGGCGTCCTGGGTTTCGGGTTGCTGTCAGCGTTGGTGAGCTGGTACTTCCTGAGGGACCCGACAACACTCCTGGTGTTGCTCGGGGCGAGTGGCCTGGCGTTGGTTTTGCGCGCCGGCCATACCTGGAACCGTGTGCTGCTGTGCAGCGTGGCCGTGGGGTTGTTGTGTGCGGTGAGCCTGGGAACTGTCTTCAGTTCCTTCATCGAGTCACTGGCGCAGACGTTCGAACACGTCCTGCCGCTGGCGATGGGTGAGGTCTACGAGACTTTCTCGGCAGACCAGAAGGCGCTTTTCACCGCCCTGAGCGCTCCGCTGATGATCATTTCGATAGCGTTATCGTCGCAGATCTTTAGCGTGCTGTGCCTGATTCTTGGGCGCTATTGGCAGGCGTCGTTGTATAACCCCGGTGGTTTCGGTCGCGAGTTTCGCGCCATCCGATTCCCCAAGAGCGTGGCGCTGTCACTGCTGGCCGTCATGTGTGTGGCTCCGTTTTTCGGACCGCATGCACTGATCCTGTTGCCGCTGTGCAGTGTACCGCTGGTCTTCGCCGGCCTGGCCCTGATTCACGGGCTGGTGGCGCAGAAGCGACTGGCCACGTTCTGGCTGGTGGGGATATACGTGACGTTGTTGCCTTTCATGCACTTGCTCGGTCCGTTGCTCGTGGTCTTGGCCATCGTCGACAGCCTGATTGATTTTCGCGGTCGTATGGCGCCGAAAGACGCCGACAACGCGAACGGTGAAGGTTAAAAGTTAGAGGATTTTCACATGCAACTGATCCTTCTGGAAAAAATCGCCAACCTGGGCAACCTGGGCGACAAAGTAAACGTTAAGGCCGGCTACGGTCGTAACTACCTGCTGCCTTTCGGCAAAGCCACCGCTGCGACCGCTGCCAACCTGGCTGCGTTCGAAGAGCGTCGCGCTGAGCTGGAAAAAGCCGCCGCAGACCGTAAAGCATCGGCTGAAAGCCGTGCTGCCCAACTGGCCGAGCTGGAAGTGACCATCACTGCCACCGCTGGCGACGAAGGCAAGCTGTTCGGTTCGATCGGTACTCACGACATCGCTGACGCACTGACCGCCTCCGGCGTTGAAGTTGCGAAAAGCGAAGTTCGTCTGCCGAACGGCACCATCCGCAACGTAGGCGAATTCGACGTAGCCGTGCACCTGCACGCCGAAGTTGAAGCCACCGTACGCGTTGTCGTGGTAGCAGCCTAAGCAACACCTGTCGGCTGGCACCCTCGGGTGCTTGCCGGTAACATCGGGCACGATCCTGTTTACAGGTCGTGCCCTTTGTCTTTCTGCAATTCCTGATTTTCATAACCAGACGTGGCCATGAACGAAATCACCGCCCCCGAGCAATACGATCTGCAAACCGCTGCCCTGAAGGTGCCTCCGCATTCCATCGAGGCCGAACAGGCCGTGCTGGGCGGCCTGATGTTGGACAACAACGCCTGGGAACGTGTGCTCGATCAAGTCTCCGATGGCGATTTCTACCGGCATGACCACCGTCTGATTTTCCGTGCGATCGCCCGTCTGGCCGATCAGAACATGCCGATCGACGTCGTGACCCTGGCCGAGCAATTGGACAAGGAAGGGCAGACGTCCCAGGTGGGCGGCCTGGGTTACCTGGGTGAACTGGCGAAAAACACGCCGTCGGTCGCCAACATCAAGGCTTATGCGCAGATCGTGCGCGAGCGGGCGACCTTGCGCCAGTTGATCGGCATCAGCACCGAGATCGCCGACAGTGCCTTCAACCCGGAAGGCCGCACCGCCGCCGAGATCCTTGACGAAGCCGAGCGGCAGATCTTCCAGATCGCCGAGGCCCGGCCGAAAACCGGCGGCCCGGTGAGCGTCAACGACCTGTTGACCAAAGCCATCGACCGCATCGACACCTTGTTCAACACCGACAACGCCATCACCGGCCTGTCCACCGGCTACACCGACCTCGACGAGAAGACCAGCGGCCTGCAACCGTCCGACCTGATCATCGTCGCCGGCCGACCGTCCATGGGTAAGACCACCTTTGCAATGAACCTGGTGGAAAACGCCGTGCTGCGCAGCGACAAGGCAGTCCTGGTGTACTCCCTCGAGATGCCAGGCGAATCGCTGATCATGCGTATGCTCTCGTCGCTGGGGCGTATCGACCAGACCAAGGTCCGTTCCGGCCAACTGGAAGACGACGACTGGCCGCGCCTCACCTCGGCGGTCAACCTGCTCAACGATCGCAAGCTGTTCATCGACGATACGGCAGGCATCAGCCCGTCGGAAATGCGCGCCCGGACCCGGCGCCTGGTGCGTGAACACGGTGACATCGCGCTGATCATGATCGACTACCTGCAATTGATGCAGATCCCCGGTTCCAGCGGCGACAACCGGACCAACGAGATTTCCGAGATCTCCCGTTCCCTCAAGGCCCTGGCCAAGGAATTCAACTGTCCGGTGGTGGCCCTGTCCCAGTTGAACCGTTCCCTGGAACAGCGCCCCAACAAACGCCCGGTGAACTCCGACTTGCGGGAATCCGGAGCGATCGAGCAGGACGCCGACGTGATCATGTTCGTCTACCGGGACGAGGTGTATCACCCGGAGACGGAGCACAAGGGTATCGCCGAAATCATCATCGGCAAGCAGCGGAACGGCCCGATCGGCTTTATCCGCCTGGCGTTCATCGGCAAATACACGCGTTTCGAAAACCTGGCGCCGGGTAGCTACAATTTTGATGACGACGAATAACTTGTGGGAGCGGGCTTGCTCGCGAAGGCGGTGTGCCAGACCACTTCAATGTCAACTGACACGCCGCTTTCGCGAGCAAGCCCGCTCCCACAGAGGGACCGCCGATTTCCGACCATAGTCGTCGGAATTGGTTATTTTTTGTGCTATATTCCGCGCCCGCGATTTTTCATCCTTTATACCGGTCATCGACATGCAAGCAGCCAAGCCGTTATTTGACTATCCCAAGTACTGGGCCGAATGTTTCGGCCCGGCGCCGTTCCTGCCCATGAGCAGGGAGGAGATGGATCAGCTCGGCTGGGATTCGTGCGACATCATCATCGTCACCGGTGATGCCTATGTCGATCACCCGTCGTTCGGCATGGCGATCATTGGCCGTCTGCTGGAAGCCCAGGGCTTTCGTGTCGGGATCATTGCCCAGCCGAACTGGCAGTCCAAAGACGACTTCATGAAGCTCGGCGAGCCCAACCTGTTTTTCGGTGTCGCGGCCGGCAACATGGACTCGATGATCAACCGCTACACCGCCGACAAGAAAATCCGCTCCGACGACGCCTACACCCCGGGTGGTTTGGCGGGCAAGCGGCCGGACCGTGCGAGCCTGGTCTACAGCCAGCGCTGCAAGGAAGCCTACAAGCATGTACCGATCGTGCTCGGCGGCATCGAAGCGTCCCTGCGCCGCATCGCTCACTACGATTACTGGCAGGACCGGGTGCGCAACTCGATCCTGATCGACGCCTGCGCCGACATCCTGCTCTACGGCAACGCCGAGCGGGCGATTGTCGAAGTCGCCCAGCGCTTGTCCTATGGCCACAAGATCGAAGACATCACCGATGTGCGCGGCACCGCGTTTATCCGTCGTGACACGCCGCAAGGCTGGTACGAAGTCGATTCCACGCGCATCGACCGCCCGGGCAAGATCGACAAGATCATCAACCCGTACGTGAATACCCAAGATACCGCTGCCTGCGCCATCGAGCAGGAAAAAGGTCCGGTTGAAGATCCAAGTGAAGCCAAGGTCGTGCAGATCCTGGCGAGCCCGAAAATGACCCGCGACAAGACCGTGATCCGCCTGCCGTCGGTGGAAAAGGTCCGTGGCGATGCGGTGCTCTACGCCCATGCCAACCGCGTGTTGCACCTGGAAACCAACCCGGGCAACGCCCGTGCCCTGGTGCAGAAGCACGGCGAAGTCGACGTCTGGTTCAACCCGCCGCCCATTCCGATGACCACTGAAGAAATGGACTACGTGTTTGGCATGCCTTACGCACGTGTTCCACATCCGGCGTACGGCAAGGAGAAGATCCCGGCCTACGAGATGATCCGTTTCTCGGTGAACATCATGCGCGGCTGCTTTGGTGGCTGCACGTTCTGCTCGATCACCGAGCACGAAGGCCGGATCATCCAGAACCGTTCCGAAGAGTCGATCATTCGCGAGATCGAAGAGATCCGCGACAAGGTCCCCGGTTTCACCGGGGTCATTTCCGACCTCGGCGGCCCGACCGCGAACATGTACCGCATTGCCTGCAAGAGCCCGGAAATCGAATCCGCGTGCCGCAAGCCATCGTGCGTGTTCCCCGGCATCTGCCCGAACCTGAACACCGACCATTCTTCGCTGATCCAGCTGTACCGCAGCGCCCGGGCCTTGCCTGGGGTGAAGAAGATCCTGATCGCCTCCGGCCTGCGTTATGACCTGGCGGTCGAGTCGCCGGAATACGTCAAGGAACTGGTGACCCACCACGTCGGCGGTTACCTGAAGATCGCTCCGGAGCACACCGAGGAAGGCCCGCTCAACCAGATGATGAAGCCGGGCATCGGCAGCTATGACAAATTCAAGCGGATGTTCGAGAAATACACCAAGGAAGCCGGGAAAGAGCAGTACCTGATTCCGTACTTCATCGCCGCCCACCCGGGCACTACCGACGAAGACATGATGAACCTGGCGCTGTGGCTCAAGGGCAACGGTTTCCGTGCCGACCAGGTGCAGGCGTTCTATCCGTCGCCGATGGCTACCGCCACCGCCATGTACCACTCGGGCAAGAACCCGCTGCGCAAGGTCACCTACAAGAGCGATGGGGTGACCATCGTCAAGAGCGAAGAGCAGCGCCGCCTGCACAAGGCGTTCCTGCGTTATCACGACCCGAAAGGCTGGCCGATGCTGCGCGAAGCGTTGACCCGCATGGGCCGTGCCGACCTGATCGGGCCGGGCAAGAACCAGTTGATTCCATTGCACCAGCCGGCCACCGACAGCTACCAGAGCGCCCGTCGCAAGAACTCGACGCCAGCCGGCAGCCACAAGGTGGGCAAGGAAACCACCAAGATCCTGACCCAGCACACCGGCCTGCCACCGCGCGCCAGCGACGGTGGCAACCCATGGGACAAGCGCGAGCAAGCCAAGGCCGCGGCATTCGCCCGCAACCAGCAGGCCGCCAAGGAGCGCAAGGACGCCGCCAAGGGCAAGGGCCCGAAACCGGCGCGCAAGCCTGTCGTGCCGCGCTGATCGCCCCGCCGCCTCGCAAAACGCCAGCCTTAAGTGCTGGCGTTTTGCTTTCTAGCGGCGGTGCTGGCCGTTTGTTATCGTGGCGCCCGCATAGCCTTTGTGGCGAGGGAGCTTGCTCCCGCTGGGCTGCGAAGCGGCCCCAGACAATCCCATGCAAGGTTTCCAGATAGACCGTGCCGCCCGGTTTACGACGGCTTCGCCGCCGAGCGGGAGCAAGCTCCCTCGCCACAGTATTGTGTGTGGATAAAGACTTACTTCTTCCGATTCTCAAGGACGATTCATATGAGCACTCCGTTACCCGGCATCGGCATGGACAACAGCATCTCCCAAATGATGGCCCGCCGCCGTATCGAAAGCCAGATCAACCTGCCGCGCCTGTTCGCTGCCATCGACGCCGATCCCGGTATCGTCGGCGCCGGTGTGGTGTACATCGATGCTGAATCCAATGTAGTGACCCTGCGTGAGTTCAAGCCGATCTGCAGCATCAAGCCCAAGCGGATCATTTTGCGCGAGGCGCAGAAGTACATTGCGCCGGCTCAGTTTGCCCAGCAAGTACAGGACAATCCTCGTGAATCGCGATTGGTAGCTGAGGCGGTGAACACCGGTTTGGCCTGCGCTGCTGCATTTATCAGCTGGACCGTTGTTCTAAGCGGTACCGTGCTGATTCCTTTCAGTGCTGGAGCCAGCACGGTGGTGTCCGCAATTGCTTATACCGCAGCCGCTGCAAGTACCGTCCAGTGTGTGGGTAGTGGTTACCGGGCTCGTAATGAAATAGTCGATCCGTCCATGAATGACTACCTTGATGGCGAAGCTTGGTATCAGAACGTGATGATTGGATTGGACGCAGCATCACTGCTGGGCGCGGGGGCTAGCGCACTCACAACTATCAAATTGGTCAATGTAGCAAAGGCAACCACAGGAAAAAGCTTGCGCGACGTTCTAAAAGGCTTGAATCGCCAGGAGCGAGCCAAACTGACCCAAGAATTGCTGAGTATCAAACACCCGGAGATGTCTCGCAGGATGATCAAGCTGAAGCAACTTGCCGGGGGGCTTCCCAAGCGCTACACACCCACTCAGCTTAGGCATGGCACTGTTACTCAGATACAGGATTCTCTGGGCGCGGCATTGGGGGTCGCCGGCAGCGCCATATCTGGCAATGTCAAAACCATTGCGGTTGGCTTGTATGAGGAGATGGAGTAATGGAGCAGAACCAGACTATCCGTAGTTTTCTGGTACGTTACCTTTTTGTTTTCATGGGAGTCATTTTTGCAGGCTGCTTCGCTGCTTCGGCGACGGTATCGTTAGCGATGAGTACTTATTTTCGAGCTGTCCCAGTGGATATCAGGGCGACTTCCGGGTGGGCGGCGACCGTTATCATCGCTATGGTCATCGTGCACAGCAACTATTTGATCGTTCGAGGGCGACCTTGGTGCGCATGGGTCATGGTCGCCGTACTTGCTGCTTGCTTGCTAATCGTTTTGCCGACTATCCAATATGATCCGCACAAGTTTATATATGCGGAGGGGGTGTTTTGGCCCTTGCTTGGTGTGTTGCTGCTCAGTAGCAAGCGTCACCGGGAAATGCGTGCTCGACTTTTGGAGATCCGCCACGAACGTCAGCGGATCAAGCGTGAGACCAGGCAGCGGAGCCGATCAAGCTAATGCGCGGGGGGAGTAGTTGATGGACCGCAAGCATTCATTGAACGCGTTCCTTGCTCAGTATTTTCCAACCTTCATATGCGCTTTTTTTCTAGCCTGTTTTGCGGTTTCCGCTTCGATTTCATTGGCCTCAAGTACTTATTTTCGAGGCGATCCTGAGCGGGCTAAATATTCTTTTCTGATTGCACTGGTGCTATCTCTGCTCTTGGCGTTGAGTCATTTCTTCATGATCAGAGGGCGGTCGTGGGGTGTTCGGGCCATCGTTGTGTTCTATCTCGTTTGCCTCTTCATTGCCCTTCCCACCTACGGCTATAGACCGCATCCCGTTGCCTATGTGACTGGGTTGTTGTTCCTGTTGCTGGGGTTGCTATTGCTCAATAGCAAACGCCATCGAGAGATGCGTCAAAAACTATTGGAGTTACGCAATGAGCGTATCGCGACAAGGTCTGCCACCCGGCAGCGGAAAAAAATGAAAGGACGCTAGATGAAAAGTCATCCGAATTTCATCGATTTCATGAGGCGCTACTTTCCAACCTTCATTGCAGCAATCTTCGTGGCGAAAATATCGTTTCTGTTTGCCCTCTTTGCTCTGCTCGACGGTTTCCTTGCGGGCGTTCCGTTGGCGAGCCAAGCAAAATTGTCCGCCATAGGCATCGCTATTTGCACAATGGTTCTGGTCCATAGCAACTTCATGGTCATCCGGGGCAGGCCTGGTTGGATCTGGCTGTTTGTCGGGTTGTTCGTAGCTTGTCTGCTGTGTGTATTACCAACCATTGGCTATCGTCCGAATCGAATCGCCTATGCGGCAGGTCTGTTTTTTCCATTACTCGGACTCCTGCTGCTCAACAGCAAACGCCACCGCGAGATGCGCAGCAAGCTCGTCGAAATCCGCCATCAGCGCGAACGCATCCTCCAGTCCGCAAAGACGTCGCGACCGCGTCGTTGAGTCGGTGTCGTCAGGCCAGAAATCTGAGCTGGCGTAGATACTTCAGGGCACGGCACAATAAAAAATCAACTCTCCAATTCTTCAAGGACGATTCATATGAGCAGCGCCGTGCTTTGGGGATCATTGGCAGTTATACCGGCTATGGTGCCGTGAAGACTGTTGCCGTCGGGCTGTATGAGGAGTTCACCGAATGATCGGCGGCGGATCAATGAAGCAGTTCCTCGTCCGTTATTTTCCGGTGTTCATGGGTACGATCTTTCTGGGCTGCTTTTCCGGGTCTGCGCTGCTCGTTTTGTCCGCAGGCACTTATTGGCGTGCCCTGGCGCCATCAACCAGGACCGACTATGTCGGGCTCGGCACCTTGGTCCTGGTGCTCGTCCTGGTCTTGGGCAACCTCTTGATCGCTCGCGGGCGCGCCTGGGCGGTCTGGTGGGTGGCGGGGTATTTCCTGGCCTGTCTGGCGGCGGTGCTGCCGACGTTCGCCTATGGGCCGCATCAGGGCGTGTACCTCTTCGCGGTGCTGCTGCCACTGCTGGGGCTGGCGCTGCTCAACAGCAAGCGTCATCGGGAAATGCGCGGCAAACTCGTGGACATTCGCCGCCAACGCAAACTCATCATCCAGGCCGCCAAGGCCCCACGCCCGCGCCGTTGAGTCAATTCGCACGGCCAGCGCCGCATTTATGTGCATTGCGTTGCAGATGAATTCGGGCATCGCGCGTTTTTAGTGCTCTACTGCCTTGAGTAGACAAAGAAAGTGTCCGGCCTGCCTGCATGGCATAAGTCTTGCGCCGCTTTCGTTACCGCCCAGGCTCGCAGGAGGCACGTCGTGTCGATCCATGTCGCATTGCACCATGTCACACACTATCGCTACGAACGCGCGGTCGAGCTCGGTCCGCAGATCGTTCGCCTGCGCCCGGCGCCCCACAGCCGCACGCGCATTCTTTCCTACGCGCTGAAGGTCTCGCCGGAGCAGCATTTCATCAACTGGCAACAGGACCCCCAGGGCAATTACCTGGCGCGGTTGGTGTTTCCGGAAAAGACCGATGAGCTGCGGGTCGAAGTCGATCTGGTCGCCGAGATGGCGGTGTTCAATCCGTTTGATTTTTTCCTTGAGCCTTACGCCGAGAAGATCCCGTTTGCCTACGCGGCCGACGAAAAGCATGAGCTGATGCCTTATCTGGAAAAGCTCCCGCTGACGCCGAAGTTCCAGGCCTACCTGGAGGGCATCGACCGCACACCGTTGCCGGCGGTGGATTTCCTGGTGGCGCTCAACCAGCGCCTGAGCGAAGACATCAACTACCTGATTCGCATGGAGCCGGGCGTCCAGACCCCGGAGCACACACTTGAGCACGCCTCCGGCTCGTGCCGCGACTCGGCCTGGCTGTTGGTGCAGTTGCTGCGCAACCTTGGCCTGGCGGCGCGGTTTGTCTCCGGTTACCTGATCCAATTGACCGCCGACGTGAAAAGCCTCGATGGCCCGTCCGGCACCGATGTGGATTTCACCGACCTGCATGCCTGGTGCGAGGTCTACCTGCCCGGTGCCGGCTGGATCGGCCTGGATGCGACGTCCGGGCTGTTCGCCGGGGAAGGCCACATCCCGCTGGCCTGTAGTCCCGATCCGTCCTCGGCGGCACCGATCAGCGGTTTGGTGGAACCGTGCGAGTGCGAGTTCAGTCACGAAATGTCCGTCGAGCGGGTCTGGGAAGCGCCGCGGGTGACCAAGCCTTACACTGACGCGCAATGGCTGGCGATCCAGGCCCTGGGGCGGCAGATCGATGCCGACCTGCTGGAGGGCGATGTGCGCCTGACCATGGGCGGCGAGCCGACCTTCGTCTCCATCGATGACCCGGACGGCGCCGAGTGGAATACCGCAGCACTGGGACCGGACAAGCGCCGGCTCTCTGCCGAGCTGTTCCAGCGCATGCGCAATCACTATGCGCCCAAGGGGCTGGTGCATTTCGGCCAGGGCAAGTGGTACCCCGGCGAGCAATTGCCGCGCTGGTCGCTCAACTGCTATTGGCGGCGCGACGGGGTGCCGATCTGGCACAACAGTGCGTTGATCGCCGACGAGCAGGAAGACTACGGCGCCGATGGCGAACTGGCTGGACGTTTCCTGGCGAGCGTCGCCGAGCGCTTGAACATTCCTGCGCGGTTCGTGTTCCCGGCCTACGAAGATAATTTCTATTACCTCTGGCGCGAAGGTGCATTGCCTTCGAATGTCACGGCCGAAGACCCACGCCTGGAGGACGCCTTGGAGCGTGCGCGGTTGCGCAAGGTCTTCAGCCAGGGCCTAGACAAAGTGATCGGGCAGGTCCTGCCGTTGGCCCGCACCGCCAAGGGCGACCAGTGGCAAAGCGGTCGCTGGTACCTGCGGGACAACCACTGTCGCCTGGTGCCGGGGGATTCGCCCCTGGGTTATCGCTTGCCGCTGGCGTCTCAGCCTTGGGTGACCGCGGCTGAGTACCCGTTCATCCACCCCACCGACCCGAACCAGGATTTGCCCGAACTGCCCGGCACCGAGCAGTTGGCGCGTCACGGCGAGTCGGCGGCCGAGCAGGAGTGTGTCCCGGAGATCGACAAATCCGCCGACTGGCTGACCCGCACCGCCTTCTGCGCCGAGGCCCGCGAAGGCCGGCTGTACTTGTTCATGCCGCCGCTGGAGCGGGTCGAGGATTATCTGGAGCTGGTCAGTGCCGTCGAGGCAACGGCTGAGGAGCTGCACTGTCCGGTGCTGTTGGAAGGCTACGAGCCGCCAAGCGACCCGCGCCTGAGTAATTTCCGCGTCACCCCCGACCCGGGTGTAATCGAGGTCAACGTGCAGCCCTCGGCAACTTGGGATGAGCTGGTCGAGCGCACTGAATTTTTATACGAAGAAGCGCGACAGACCCGGTTGACCACCGAGAAATTCATGATAGATGGCCGGCACACCGGCACCGGTGGTGGTAACCATTTCGTACTGGGTGGCGCGACACCGGCGGACTCACCGTTCCTGCGGCGTCCCGACCTGCTACGCAGCTTGATCAGTTACTGGCATAACCACCCGTCGTTGTCCTACTTGTTTTCTGGATTGTTCATCGGCCCGACCTCCCAGGCGCCCCGCGTGGACGAGGCACGCAACGACGCGTTGTACGAGCTGGAAATTGCCTTCGCGCAAATGCCCCAGCCCGGCGAGGAATGTCCGCCGTGGTTGGTTGACCGCTTGTTGCGCAACCTGTTGATCGACGTGACGGGCAACACCCACCGCGCCGAATTCTGTGTCGACAAGCTCTATTCACCGGACGGCGCCACCGGGCGTCTCGGCCTGCTGGAGTTGCGTGCGTTCGAGATGCCGCCCCACGCCCGCATGAGTCTGGCCCAGCAATTACTGCTACGGGCGCTGGTGGCGCGGTTCTGGCGTGAGCCGTATGCACCGGCGAAGCTGGCGCGTTGGGGCACCGAGCTGCATGACCGATTCCTGTTGCCGCACTTTATCGAGCAGGATTTTGCCGACGTCATCCACGAACTGAACGCCGCCGGCTACCCGTTGCGGGCCGAGTGGTTCGCCGCGCACCTGGAATTCCGTTTCCCCAAGGTGGGCGATTACGCGGTCAGCGGTATCGAGCTGCAGTTGCGCCAAGCCCTAGAGCCTTGGCATGTGCTGGGGGAGGAGGGTGCCGTGGGCGGCACCGTGCGTTATGTGGATTCCTCCCTGGAGCGTTTGCAGGTCAAACTCAGCGGGCTGGCGCCGCAACGCTACCTGCTGACCTGCAACGGCGTCGCGGTGCCGTTGCAACCGACCGGTCGGGTCGGCGAGTTCGTTGCCGGCGTGCGGTTCCGCGCCTGGCAACCGGCCAACTGCCTGCAACCGACTATTGCGGTGCATGCACCGCTGGTCTTCGACTTGCTCGACACCTGGATGCAACGTTCCGTGGGCGGTTGCCAGTATCACGTGGCCCATCCAGGCGGGCGCAATTATGACAGCCTGCCGGTGAACGCCAACGAGGCCGAGAGCCGGCGCATGGCGCGTTTCTTCCGGCTCGGCCATACGCCGGGGAAACTGCCGATACCGAGCCTGGCGGTGGATGACGAGTTTCCGCTCACGCTCGATCTGCGACGTTTTCAGGGTGCCTCAAAGCGCTAGGAGGATCTTGTGGCGAGGGGATTTATCCCCGCTGGGCTGCGCAGCAGCCCAAACCCAGGCAACTCGGTGTGCCAGGAAGATTCAGCTAACAGCTTTAGGGCTGCTGCGCAGCCCAACGGGGATAAATCCCCTCGCCACAATAATTGCAGCTTCAAACCCAGGTCGGATCCAACACAAACACACCTATCCGGGCGTCATGCGCTTGCGCTAGTCTCACCTTTCATTGCTGTCTGCCGAGCTTTCCATGCCTGACCTGCTTGACCGTTACCCGCTGACGACGGGCACCTATCACGAATTGCTGGACGACAGCGGAGCGGTCCGTACGCACTGGCGGCGGCTGTTCGACCAGTTGCAGCGCAGCACGCCGGCCCAGTTGCTCCAGCGCCAGGCCCTGCTGGCCCGGCAGATCCAGGAAAACGGTGTGACCTACAACGTCTACGCCGATCCGAAAGGCGCCGACCGGCCGTGGGAACTGGACCTGCTGCCCCACGTGATCGACCCGCAGGAATGGAAGCATCTGTCCGCCGGGATCGCTCAGCGTGCGCGACTGCTCAATGCGGTGTTGGCCGACCTGTACGGGCCGCAGCGGCTGATCAGTGAAGGGCTGTTGCCGGCGGAGTTGGTCTTCGGGCACAACAATTTCCTCTGGCCTTGCCAGGGCATCGCGCCGCCGGACGGCAGTTTCCTGCACTTGTATGCGGTGGATCTGGCGCGCACGCCCGATGGTCGCTGGTGGGTCACTGCGGACCGGACCCAGGCGCCTTCCGGGGCCGGGTACGCGCTGGAAAATCGCATGATCGTTTCCCGCGCCTTCCCCGACTTGTACCGCGATTTGAAGGTGCGGCACCTGTCCGGATTTTTCCGCACCTTGCAGGAAACCCTGGCGCGCCAGGCGCCCAGCGACGGCGAGTCGCCGCTGGTGGTGCTGTTGACGCCGGGGCGTTTCAACGAAAGCTATTTCGAGCATCTTTACCTGGCGCGCCAACTGGGCTATCCGCTGGTGGAAGGCGGCGATCTGACCGTTCGCGATGCCACGGTCTACCTCAAGACCCTTAGCGGCCTGCGCCGGGTCCACGCCATCATGCGCCGGCTCGACGACGATTTCTGCGACCCCCTGGAGCTGCGCACCGATTCGGCCCTCGGCGTGCCGGGCTTGCTCGAAGCGGTGCGCCAGGGCCGGGTGCTGGTAGCCAATGCCCTGGGCAGTGGCGTGCTGGAGTCGCCGGGCCTGCTGGGGTTTCTGCCAAAGATCAACCAGTACCTGTTTGGCGAAGAGCTGCTGCTGCCGTCCATCGCCACCTGGTGGTGCGGCGAGCCGCCGGTGCTGGCCCAGGCCCTGGAAAAATTGCCGCACTTGTTGATCAAGCCGGCGTTTCCTTCCCAGAGTTTCAGCCCGGTGTTCGGTCGCGACCTGAGCGAGGCGCAGCGCGCCCAACTGGCGGCGCGCATGCAGGCACGGCCCTATGCCTACGTCGCCCAGGAACTGGCGCAGTTGTCCCAGGCGCCGGTGTGGCAGGCCGAAGATGGCCAGATCCAGCCGAGGGCAATCGGCATGCGCATGTATGCCGTGTCCGGGAAAGACGATTATCGGGTCCTACCGGGCGGCCTGACTCGCGTGGCCGCCGAGGCCGACGCTGAAGTGGTATCGATGCAGCGCGGCGGCGCCAGCAAGGACACCTGGGTGCTGAGTGAGCAGGCCCCCGGCGGTGAACAATGGAAGGCCCAGCGAACCATCGGGGTTCATGACCTGGTTCGACGTGATCCGTACCTGCCTTCGCGGGTGGTGGAAAACCTGTTCTGGTTCGGCCGCTATTGCGAGCGTTGCGATGGCAGCGCGCGGTTGCTGCGGATCATGCTGGCGCGTTATGTCGACGGCGATGACCCGCAGGCCTTGGAATCGGCGGTAGCCTTGGGCGAAAGCCTGATGTTGTTGCCCGAAGAAGGCGAGCTGCCCGAGCGTTTGCTGGCGGCGCTGCTGGGGGACGACTGGTCGTTCAGCCTGCGTTCCAACCTCCAGCGTTTACAGTGGGCCGCCTCGCAGGTGCGCGGCAAGTTGTCCCGGGAGAACTGGCAGGCGCTGGTTGAGTTGCAGCGCGAAGCCATGGAGCTGGAAACCGAGGAGGCGGATTTCGGCGAATTGTTGGACTTCCTCAATCGGCTGGTGATGTCCCTGGCGGCACTGTCCGGCTTCGCCCTGGACGACATGACCCGCGACGAAGGCTGGCGCTTCCTGATGATCGGCCGGCGCCTGGAGCGCCTGCAGTTTCTCAGCAGCAGCCTGGCGGCGTTCCTGCGCAGCGATGCGGTCTTCGACCAGGCCGGGTTGGAGTGGTTGCTGGAGCTGGGTAACAGCAGCATCACCTACCGCTCGCGCTATTTGGCGGTGGCCCAGTTGATCCCGGTGCTGGACTTGTTGCTGCTGGACGAACAGAACCCCCACGCGGTGCTTTTCCAATTGAAACTGGTGACTCGCACCCTCAAGCGCTTGAACGATGATTTCGCCGCGCCCCGGGAAACCGCCTTGCCGGAACTGGTCGCACGCCTGTCGCGCTTTGACCTGCGTTGCCTGGAGAACCCGTTGTTCGGTGAAGCCAGCCTGCGCGCCGCACTCGATGGGCTGGCCGACCTGTTGCAGGAAGTGGCCGATGTCAGCGGTCAGGTGTCCGATCGCCTGGCCTTGCGTCATTTCGCCCACGTCGATGACGTCAGCCAACGCACGGTGTCCGTCTGATGAACGCCCGCTACCAGATTCTCCACGACACCCATTACCACTACGACAGCCCGGTGTCCCTGGCCCAGCAGCTTGCCCACCTGTGGCCACGGGCCTGTGATTGGCAGCGTTGTACTGAGCAGCAGTTGCTGATCAGTCCGGAGCCGACGACCCGGCGCGATGAACAGGATGTGTTCGGCAATCCGCTGACCCGCCTGGCCTTCGAGCGGCCCCATGATGAATTGTTGGTCAATGCGCGCCTGAGCGTCGAGGTGCTGGCCCGCCCCGAGCTGGATTTCAACCTGTCCCCGGCCTGGGAGTCGACTTGTAACGCCCTGACCTACACGGGCCGGCCATTGGCGGCGCCATTGCTGGAGGCGTGCCGTTACCGTTTCGAGTCACCCTACGTGCACCTCAAGCGCAGCTTCGTCGAATTCTCCGAAAGCTGCTTTGCGCCAGGGCAACCGCTGATGCTGGGCGTTCGAGCGCTGATGGAGAAGATTTTCGAGGAGTTCACCTTCGATGCCGAGGCGACCCAAGTGGCGACGCCCCTGGTGGAGGTGCTGGAGCGGCGGCGGGGTGTATGCCAGGACTTTGCCCATTTGATGCTGGCTTGCGTACGCTCTCGCGGCTTGGCGGCGCGTTACGTCAGCGGCTACCTGCTGACCCAGCCACCGCCCGGCCAGCCACGGCTGATTGGCGCCGATGCGTCCCATGCCTGGGTCTCGGTGTATTGCCCGGTATTGGGTTGGGTGGATTTCGACCCGACCAATAACGTACAGCCGGCCCTGGAACACATCACCCTGGCCTGGGGCCGGGATTTTTCCGATGTGTCGCCGTTGCGCGGGGTAATTCTGGGGGGCGGTGCCCATGATCCGGAAGTGCGGGTGACGGTGATGCCGTTGGAAGCATGAACGCTGTGTATAAAATATGGGAGCGAGCCTATGGGAGCCGAGCTTGCTCGCGATGAACGATAATGCGGTTTGCAGTTGAACCGTGTCGCCCTCATCGCGAGCAAGCTCGGCTCCCACAGGATTCGGCTCCCACAGGTTGTGTGTCATCGGATGATGAGGTTCCCCCATGTTCCCGGTATCCATCAAAGGCGTGCTGCAATCCCCCCAAGGCCTGGTTGTACTGATGCTCAACGAGCGGGACGAATGGGAGCTGCCCGGCGGGCGGATCGAACTGGGTGAAACGGCGCCGCAATGTCTGGCGCGGGAAATCGCCGAGGAGCTGGCGGTTGAGGTGAGCGTGGGGGAGCCGCTGGATTCGTACCTGTTCGAGGTCATTCCCGGCAAGCACGTCTTCATCTCCACGTACCGCTGCCAGTTGCTGGGCGGTTTCGTGCCGACCATCAGTCATGAGCACAAGGAGATCGGGCTGTTCGCGCCGGACCAATTGCCGGTGAACCTGCCTGCGGGTTATCGCCTGTCGATCATCAAGGCGCTGGGACTGTGAGGGCCGGCAGCGAGGCTGCCGGTCCTGGACACAAAACCGAGGGGCCGGATCGGATCATCGGGCCCTGGGGGAGTCAGGCGTCGGGGGCCTGATCTTTCGGTGCATCGACATCATCGTCTGCCACCACTTCACCTTCTGCATCGGGGTTCAGTGCTGCTTCATCGGCGGTTGCTTTCTTGCGCTGCAGCTTTTCCTCTTTCTTCTGCTCCTTGGCCAAGTCTCTCTGACGTTTGGCGAAGGAATAATTGGGTTTGGCCATGGGCGATCCTCTGGGGTCGAAGGTGAGGTTGAGCGGCGCATATTCTGCCCTGTATCGGGGCCGAGCCGTTAGCTGGGTTTTTGTTCGGCCCACTTTGGCTGCACGGACGGTTGCCATTCGTCCAGGGCATCGAGCAGGTTTTGCGCGGATTCGCTCACTTGCAGCATGTCACGATGGGGCGCGCGGACGAAGCCTTCGCCGACGATATGATCGAGAAAAGCGGTGAGCTTGCTGTAGAAACCGTTCACTTCCAGCAGCCCCAGCGGTTTGCCGTGGTAGCCGAGCTGGCCCCAGGTCCAGACTTCGAACAATTCCTCCAGCGTGCCGAGACCGCCGGGCAAGGCGATGAAGGCGTCGCTGAGTTCAGCCATGCGCGCCTTGCGGGCGTGCATGCCGTCCACCACTTCCAGACGGGTCAAGCCGCTGTGGCCGATTTCCTTGTCCTTCAGGCTTTGCGGGATGATGCCGATGACCTCGCCGCCGGCCGCCAGGGCCGCGTCGGCAACGAGCCCCATCAGTCCCACAGCGCCGCCGCCGTAGACCAGGGTCAATTTTCGTTCCGCCAACGCACGCCCGAGGGCCTGCGCCGCTTCACGATACGCCGGATTGGCGCCAGTGCTGGCGCCGCAAAATACACAAACAGACGCGATGGACATGCTTTACTCCGTGGTCAGTCACCGCGCCAGAGTAAAGCCTGGCCTGTGTTGCGCAAAGGATTTATACCTCGCGCTGGGGCTTTTCGTAGGTGCCGCTGGCGCCGCAGGCGTAGGCGGCGAGCAAGCTGCACAGCAGGCTGTTGAGATTCATGACGATCGCTCCAGTAGGTGATGGGGCTGATCATAGGGGGCGCCTCATACTTCTGGCTGGTTGATTCTGTCCATCAGGCTGATAGGCTTAAGTTGTATACAATCTTTGACTCAGGTCATAGGAACTTGTCGGAAAATCAGGCAGTCTTTCCCTTTGACGGATTTTTGTTAACCATGCCTTGGAGATTCACGATGTTTGCCAAACTTGTTGCAGTATCCCTGTTGACGCTGGCCAGCAGCCAACTGATGGCAGCGGAGTGCAAGACCACCATCGATTCGACCGACCAGATGTCCTTCAACACCAAGGCCATCGAAATCGACAAGAGCTGCAAGACCTTCACCGTTGAGCTGACGCACTCGGGCAGCTTGCCGAAAAACGTCATGGGCCATAACTGGGTACTGAGCAAAGAGGCTGACATGCAGCCGATTGCCACCGATGGCCTTGCTGCCGGTATCGACAAGAATTACCTCAAGGATGGTGATGCTCGCATCATTGCCCATACCAAACTCATTGGTGCCAAGGAAACCGACTCGGTGACCTTCGATGTGTCGAAACTCAATGCCTCTGAGAAGTACGGCTTCTTCTGCTCGTTCCCGGGCCACATCTCGATGATGAAAGGCACCGTTACCCTGAAGTAGCCACCGAGGCATAAAAAAAAGCGCCCTCATTCAGGGCGCTTTTTCATGCCTGGCAGATTTCCCCTGTGGGAGCGAGCCTGCTCGCGAAAGCGGTGTGTCAGTCAGCAATGATGTCGCTGATGCGACGCCTTCGCGAGCAGGCTCGCTCCCACAGGGATTGTCACACCGTCGCGGTGGTTACGGGGCGTACGGCATCACCCGCTTGTGCTCGGTCTTACGATAGGTATCACAAATGATTTTTGCCGCCTCTTCACGAACCGGTTGCCCATGCAGAAACGCATCGATCTCGGCATAGGTCACGCCGTGGGACGCTTCATCCGGCTTGCCTGGCGACAGGTCTTCAAGATCGGCGGTGGGGACTTTTTCCACCAGTGATTCCGGCGCGCCAAAATCACGGGCGATGGCCCGGACCTGGTTCTTCACCAAGCCACTCAACGGCGCCAGGTCACAAGCGCCGTCACCGAACTTGGTGAAGAAACCCATGACCGCTTCCGCCGCATGGTCAGTGCCGATCACCAGGCCCTGCTCAGCGCCGGCGATGGTGTACTGCGCCACCATGCGCATCCGCGCCTTGGTATTGCCCAGCACGAAATCCCGCGACACCGCCGCCTTACCCTCGAACGCCGCGACTTGCTCGGCCAAGGCCTTGACCGCCGGGCCGATGTTGACGGTATGGCGCTCGTCCGGGTCGATGAAGTCCACACAGGCCTGTGCTTCATGTTCGTCGAACTGGGTTTCGTACGGCAGGCGCACGGCGATGAACTTGTAGGCCGCGTTGCCGGTTTTCTCCCGTAGTTCGCGCATGGCACGTTGGGCCAGCAGCCCGGCGGTCAGCGAGTCGACGCCGCCACTGATGCCCAGCACGAGGGACTTGAGCCCGGAATCGACCAGGCAATCCTGGATAAAGCTCACTCGCCGGGCGATTTCCGCCTTGAGGTCGGCGTCATGGGCGAACGGTGGCTGGACCTTGAGCTGTTCAGCAATCTCACGCTGTACGGCTTGCATGAATTCACTCCTTGCTTGATGTGTCTGAAAGGGCGGCAGGTACTTGGAAAACGTGTCGCATGTAGGCGACGAAATTCGGGTCCTTGCAGTGGGTCTTGCCGGGCTCATCGGAAATCTTGGCCACGGGTTGCCCATCACAGCTGATCATTTTAAGCACGATGCTCATCGGCTCTACACCTGGAATGTCACAGGTCAGGTTGGTGCCAATACCGAAGCTGACATTAATGCGACCACGCAACGCCCGAAAAATCTCCAGGCATTTGGGCAATGTCAGGCTATCGGAGAACACCAGGGTCTTGCTCATCGGGTCGATGCCGAGCTTGTGGTAGTGGGCAATGGCTTTTTCGGCCCAGATCACCGGGTCGCCCGAGTCATGGCGCAAGCCGTCGAACAGCTTGGCGAAGAACAGATCGAAATCCTTGAGGAAGGCGTCCATGGTGATGCAATCGGTGAGCGCGATGCCCAGCAGGCCTCGGTATTCACGCACCCAGCAATCAAGGGCGGCGATCTGGCTGTCGATCAGCCGCGGGCCCAGTTGCTGATGGGCCATGATCCACTCGTGGGCCATGGTGCCCAGGGGTTTCATGTCCAGTTCCCGGGACAGGTGCACGTTGCTGGTGCCGACGAAACGCCCGGGGAAATCGTGCTTGAGGACGTTGACCACTTCTTCCTGGACGCGGAAGGAAAAGCGGCGGCGGGTGCCGAAGTCTGCGACTTGCAGTTCGGACAGTTCTTCGGCGCTGGCGTTGGCGCTCAGCCAGTCGAACTTGCGATACAACTGCTCCCGAGCCTGTTCCAGGACGATTTCACGGTAGCGATAACGATTGCGCACCTCGCTGACAATGGCCAGCAGCGGCACTTCGAACAGAATGACGTGCAGCCACGGCCCGCGCAGGCGGATGAACAACTCGCCGTTTTCGATACCGGTGTGCACGTAGCGCAGGTTGAAGCGAAACAGGCCCAGGAAACGCAGGAAGTCCGGCTTGAGGAAGCTGATGCGCTCCAGGAAACCCAGTTGGTCGGCGCTGAGGTTCAGCTCCGCCAGGCGCTCGATCTGGAAGCGGATCTCCGCGAGGTACGGACGCAGGTCCTCGCTGTTGCGGCAACGAAACTCCCACTCGACTTCGACGTTGGGGTAGTTGTGCAGCACCGCCTGCATCATCGTCAGTTTGTAGAAGTCGGTGTCGAGCAGGTTCTGCACGATGCGATCGGCAAATACGCTCTCGCTCATAAGGTTCTCCAGACAGGCCGCGGCAGTGGGCAGCGAGGTTCGGCGGTTTGAAGTGAAAGGGCTAGTGGCGCATAACCGTGGTGGGTTTTGCCAGCGATTTTTTAACAGTCCACAGGCCTTTGTGGGAGCGCGCTTACTGTGGCGAGGGAGCTTGCTCCCGCTGGAGTGGGAAGCGCTCCTCTTTTTTTGCGGGTGCTTCGCACCCGAGCGGGAGCAAGCTCCCTCGCCACGGGGTTTGTGTGGGGTGCCGTTATTGCGGTGTCAGCGGGCTCTCAATCTGCTCCAGCATCCACTCCACAAAAAGCCGCACCTTGGGTACTTCCGCCGAACGCTCCGGATAGGCCAGGTAATAGGCACTGGTGCTGGGCATCGCATGGGGCCAGGGGATGACCAGTTTGCCGTCGGCCAACTCCTCTTCCACCAGGAACCGCGGCAGCAGGGCGACGCCGCAGCCGACCTGGGCGGCCCGGATGCACATGTAGAAGGTTTCGAAACGCGGCCCGTGGTAGCTGTGTTCGGTGTGGTAGCCCTGGCTGTCGAACCAGTCGTGCCAGGCCTGGGGGCGCGAGGCGTTTTGCAGCAGCACCAGCTCGGCCAGTTGGGTCGGGTCGGTGAAGGGCTGGTCAGGCAGGCTGCCGGGCGCGCAGACCGGCACCAGCTCTTCGTCGAACAGTCTCAGGGA
Source organism: Pseudomonas sp. OA65 (assembly GCF_017498305.1). Classification (NCBI taxonomy): domain Bacteria; kingdom Pseudomonadati; phylum Pseudomonadota; class Gammaproteobacteria; order Pseudomonadales; family Pseudomonadaceae; genus Pseudomonas; species Pseudomonas sp. OA65. Next base: position 87,421 of record NZ_JAGDEZ010000014.1, on the reverse strand, counting down.
CTCGGTGCCAGGGCGTGAACCTTGGCCGAAATAGAACGCCAGGTCGCTGCGCCCCTGCTGCAAGTCGTCGGCTTCCTGCTCGCTGCACAGGTCCAGATGAATTTTCGGATGGCGCAGGCGCCAACCCTTCAGGCGCGGGACCAGCCATCGGGCGCCGAACGTCGGAGGGGTGGAAACACGCAGGACTTCGGTGTCGCCACCGTAGGAACGCAGGTAATGGGTAGACATCTCCACCTGGGAGAGGATCTTTCGTACCTCCCCCAGATATAAATCCCCGGCCGGTGTCAGCTGCAAGCGACGGCGCACGCGCCGGAACAGCAGATGCTGCAACAATTCCTCGAGCTGAGCGACCTGTTTGCTGACGGCACTCTGGGTCAGGTGAAGCTCTTCGGCGGCACGGGTAAAGCTCAGGTGGCGGGTCACGGCTTCGAAGCACTGGAGGGCGGTGATCGACGGTAAATAGCGCTTATTGAGCATGACGAGGGCCTTTTTCTTGTTGCTCTATAAATCGAGTCAGGGGCAGCATGAATAAACGGAATGATATCTCGCTTAATGGTCGTTTGTTGGCAAGACTCGAGCCAGCTAAAACTAGAGGCCTGAGCAGAGGGTGATTGCCCGCCTGCCAATCTTTTATCGCTCGTTTAGAGGAGTTACCCCATGGTTGCTGCATTGCTTGATCGTCTGGGCGTCAATCCGGCCTTGTACCAGGGCGGCGCACAGCCGGTGCATTCGCCTATCGATGGCAGTCGTATCGGTGCCGTGAACTGGGAAGGCGCCGCTGAAGTCGAGCAGCAGGTCAGCCGTGCCGAGCATGCCTTTGATCTGTGGCGCCAGGTGCCGGCCCCGCGTCGCGGCGAGCTGGTGCGTCAATTCGGCGATCTGCTGCGTGAATACAAGGCCGATCTCGGTGAACTGGTGTCCTGGGAAGCCGGCAAGATCACCCAGGAAGGCCTGGGCGAAGTGCAAGAGATGATCGACATCTGCGACTTCGCCGTCGGCCTGTCCCGCCAGCTGTACGGTTTGACCATCGCCTCCGAACGCCCGGGCCACCACATGCGTGAATCCTGGCATCCGCTGGGCGTGGTCGGTGTGATCAGTGCCTTCAACTTCCCGGTCGCGGTCTGGGCCTGGAACACCACGCTGGCCCTGGTCTGCGGCAACTCGGTGATCTGGAAACCCTCGGAAAAGACCCCGCTTACCGCCCTGGCGTGCCAGGCGCTGTTCGAGCGCGTGCTGAAGGACTTCAGCGACGCACCGCCGTACCTCAGCCAAGTGATCATCGGCGGTCGCGATGCCGGTGAAGCCCTGGTGGATGACCCGCGTGTGGCGTTGATCAGCGCCACGGGCAGCACCCGCATGGGCCGTGAAGTGGCACCGAAAGTCGCCGCGCGTTTCGCCCGCAGCATCCTGGAACTGGGCGGCAACAACGCCATGATCCTGGCGCCGAGCGCCGACCTGGACATGGCCGTGCGCGCCATCCTGTTCAGCGCCGTCGGCACCGCCGGCCAGCGTTGCACCACCCTGCGTCGGCTGATTGCCCATGAGTCGGTGAAGGAAGAGATCGTCACCCGCCTCAAGGCCGCCTATTCGAAAGTGCGCATTGGCCATCCGCTGGAAGGCAACCTGGTCGGACCGCTGATCGACAAGCACAGCTTCGAGGGCATGCAGGACGCGCTGGAGCAGGCCTTGAGCGAAGGAGGCCGCGTGTTTGGTGGCAAGCGCCAACTCGAAGACCAGTTCCCGAATGCCTATTACGTCTCGCCGGCCATCGTCGAGATGCCCGAGCAAAGCGATGTGGTGCGCCACGAAACCTTCGCGCCGATCCTCTACGTGGTCGGCTACAAGGACTTTGCGGAGGCCCTGCACTTGAACAATGCCGTGCCCCAAGGCCTGTCGTCCTGCATCTTCACCACCGACGTGCGTGAAGCCGAGCAGTTCATGTCGGCGGTGGGCAGCGATTGCGGCATCGCCAACGTCAACATCGGTCCGAGCGGCGCGGAAATCGGCGGCGCGTTCGGCGGCGAAAAAGAAACCGGCGGCGGTCGCGAATCCGGTTCCGACGCCTGGCGCGGCTACATGCGCCGCCAGACCAACACCGTGAACTACTCGTTGGAGTTGCCGTTGGCGCAGGGGATTACCTTCGACTGATATCGAGTCGGCGGAAGTCCTCCTGTGGGAGCGAGCCTGCTCGCGATAGCGTCGAATCAGCCGACATCAATATCGGTAGATAAACCGTCATCGCGAGCAGGCTCGCTCCCACAATGAATTTGTGTGCAGTGGTTAGGTTTCATTTCCGGAGTCTGGCAATGCCGTTACGCGAAGAATGTCTGTGGGAAAAACTGACGCCGCAAAGGCCTGAAAACACCGCGCTCACCGGTGAAATCACGGTGGATGTCTGTGTGATCGGCGCAGGCTTCACCGGGCTGTCGGCGGCGGTGCACTTGCTCGAACAAGGCAAGCGCGTGGCTGTGCTGGAAGCCCATCGGGCCGGGCAGGGCGGGTCGGGACGCAACGTCGGCCTGGTGAACGCCGGGCTGTGGATCCCGCCGGATGACATCGAGGCCGGGTTCGGCGAGGCGGTGGGCAGCCAGCTCAACCGCATGCTGGGGGCTGCGCCGGCCTTGGTGTTCAGCCTCGTCGATAAATACAACATCAATTGCCAGTTGCGTCGCGAAGGCACCCTGCACATGGCCCATAACGCCCGGGGCGAGGCCGACCTGCGCAGTCGCGAAGCACAATGGAAGCGCCGCGGCGCCCCGGTGGAATTGCTCACCGGCCAGGCCTGCGCGGAGGCGACAGGCACCTCGAAAATCGCCGCGGCTTTACTCGATCGCCGCGCCGGCACGCTCAACCCGATGGCCTACACCAGCGGGTTGGCCAAGGCTGCAACGGACCTGGGCGGCCAGTTGTTCGACCATTCCCCGGTGACCCGTCTGGAACGCCAAGGTCAGCGCTGGTCGGTGCAAACCGCCCAGGGTTCGGTGCTGGCCGAGCAAGTGGTGATCGCCTCCAACGCCTACACCGAGGGGGACTGGACCGAACTGCGGCGCAATTTTTTCCCTGGCTATTACTATCAGGTCGCCTCGGTCCCACTGACCGACGAGGCCGCCCGTCGCATCCTGCCAGGCGGCCAGGGTTCGTGGGATACCCGCCAAGTGCTGAGCAGCATCCGCCGGGACAAGGACGGCCGCTTGCTGCTGGGCAGCCTGGGCAATGGCAACCGCAAGCCCACCTGGTTCCTCAAGGCCTGGGCCGACCGGGTGCAGCAGCACTATTTTCCTTACCTCAAGGCAGTGGAGTGGGAGTGCACCTGGACCGGTTGCATCGCCTTCACCCCCGATCACCTGATGCGCCTGTTCGAACCGGCCCCCGGGTTGGTGGCCGTGACCGGCTACAACGGGCGGGGCGTGACTACTGGCACGGTGGTCGGCAAGGCATTCGCCGATTATCTCTGCCACGGTAATGCCCAGGCCCTGCCGATCCCGTTCGCACCCATGCAGCCATTGGCCGGGGTGGGATTGCGCAGTTGCCTGTATGAGGCGGGCTTTTCGCTGTATCACGCGGGCCAGTGCCTGCGGATTGTCATTTGAGTGTTGAAAATTGTTGCTGGAGGCCGCGTTTTCTAGCGTAGCGTCTAGCCTGTTATGGTGCGGCTTGTAGCAGTCGCGCACCGACAGTGTGCAGTTCGGTGACGTGGGTTGTTACACAGTGGTTGCACGCTGTTTCGTGTGATGGTTGCAATGATGGCTCACGGAGGGTTTTACCCATTTAGATAAAAGGTTGCACCTCGTACGGTTTAGACGGTTGCACGCCCCATGAAAAAGGGCCCGAAACAGTCGAAATAACAATAAAGCAGCGACTTTTTTCAGAATAAAAAACCGATGGCACGGCCCTTGCTCTGAGCTTTTCAGTGAAATGAAGTCGCAGTGCCAACTAAAAAAAACCTTGGAGCACCACCTCATGTCCCAGACGTTTTACAAGAAAGGTTTCCTGGCCCTCGCAGTGGCAACTGCGTTGGGTGTTTCTGCGTTTGCTCAAGCTGATGTGAAATTTGGTGTGGCGGGGCCGATGACCGGCGCCAACGCTGCATTTGGCGAGCAGTACATGAAGGGTGCCCAGGCTGCAGCCGATGCCATCAACAAGGCCGGTGGCGTCAACGGTGAGAAGATCGTACTGGTCGCCGGCGACGACGCCTGCGAACCCAAGCAGGCCGTGGCCGTGGCCAACCGACTGGTCGATCAGGACAAGGTGATCGGCGTGGTCGGGCACTTCTGCTCGTCCAATACCATCCCGGCCTCCGAGGTCTACGACGAAGCCGGCATCATCGCCATCACCCCGGGTTCCACCAACCCACAGGTCACCGAGCGCGGCCTGAGCGCCATGTTCCGCATGTGCGGTCGTGACGACCAGCAGGGCATCGTGGCGGGCGACTATATCGTCGACGTGCTCAAGGGCAAGAAAGTGGCCGTGCTGCACGACAAGGACACCTACGGCCAAGGCCTGGCGGATGCCACCAAGGCACAACTGGCCAAGCGTGGCGTGAAGGAGGTGCTGTACGAAGGCCTGACCCGCGGCGAGAAAGACTTCAGCGCCGTGGTCACCAAGATCCGTTCGGCCGGTGCCGACGTGGTTTATTTCGGTGGCCTGCACCCGGAAGCCGGCCCGCTGGTTCGCCAGTTGCGTGAGCAAGGTCTCAAGGACGTGAAGTTCATGTCCGACGACGGCATCGTGACCGACGAACTGGTCACCACCGCCGGCGGCGCGCAATACGTCGATGGCGTGTACATGACCTTCGGCGCCGACCCGCGCCTGCTGCCAGACAGCAAGGCCGTGGTTGAAGAGTTCCGCAAGAATGGCACCGAGCCTGAAGGCTACACCCTGTACGCTTACGCGTCGGTCCAGGCCCTGGCCGCCGGTTTCAATGGCGCCAAGTCCAACAAAGGCGAAGACGCGGCCAAGTGGCTCAAGGCCAACCCTGTCCAGACCGTGATGGGCAAGAAGGAGTGGGACACCAAGGGCGACCTGAAAGTCTCCGACTACGTGGTCTACCAGTGGGACAAGGACGGAAAATATCACCAGTTGGAAAAACAGAAGTAAGGGCTGAAAAGACCGTCCAAGCCTGATAGGGCAGCCGGGAAAGCCCCGGTTTCCATGAGGCTCGCGCCGGTCGTGCCTGACATTGCTCTGACGTAAATCTGTATTTTCCTTAGAAGAACCGCACACCTCAGGGTGTGCAGGTTCTCACTGCGTGAGATTGCGTTATGGATGGTATTTTCCTGCAGCAACTGATCAATGGCCTGACCCTCGGGTCGGTCTATGGTCTGATCGCCATCGGCTACACAATGGTCTACGGCATCATCGGCATGATCAACTTCGCCCATGGCGAGGTTTACATGATTTCCGCTTACCTCGCGGCAATCAGTCTGGCTCTGCTGGCTTACTTCGGTATTGAATCCTTTCCGCTAATGATCCTAGGCACCCTCGTGTTCACGGTCGTGGTCACCGGGGTATACGGCTGGGTCATCGAACGCGTCGCCTACAAACCACTGCGCAATTCCACACGGCTGGCACCGCTGATCAGTGCCATCGGCATCTCGCTGATCCTGCAGAACTACGCACAGATCAGCCAGGGCGCCCGCCAACAGGGTGTCCCGACACTGCTCGAAGGCGCCATGCGCGTCGACATCGGCAGCGGTTTCGTCCAGCTCACCTACACCAAGATCTTCATCCTGATCGCCGCATTTGCCGGGATGGCCTTGCTGACCTACATCATCAAGTACACCAAGCTCGGACGCATGTGCCGCGCCACCCAGCAAGACCGCAAGATGGCCTCGATTCTGGGGATCAACACCGACCGGGTGATTTCCTACGTGTTCATCATCGGTGCAGCCATGGCGGCCTTGGCCGGCGTGCTGATCACCATGAACTACGGCACCTTCGACTTCTATGCCGGCTTCATTATCGGCATCAAGGCATTTACCGCGGCGGTACTCGGCGGCATCGGTTCCCTGCCTGGGGCGATGCTCGGCGGGATCATCCTCGGCATTTCCGAATCGCTGTTCGCCGGTCTGATCAACTCTGACTACAAAGACGTGTTCAGTTTCTCGCTGCTGGTGCTGATTCTGATTTTCCGTCCCCAAGGCCTGTTGGGTCGCCCACTCGTGGCGAAGGTATAAGTATGTCTGCTGCCAATAAACCGCTTGATATCAAACAGAGCGTCATCGACGCGATCCTGGCCGGCCTGATCTCGCTGATCGTGTTCGGGCCGATCGTCGGCGTGGTGCTCGACGGCTATAGCTTCAACCTGCAACCGGCCCGCGTCGGCTGGCTGGTGGCGATCGTGATGATCGGGCGTTTTGCCTTGAGCCTGTTCCTGCAAACGCCCAAGGGACTGAAGATTCTCCAGGGCTTCGAAAGCACTGGCTCCGGTGTGCATGTGTTGCCGCCGGACTACAAGTCGCGCTTGCGCTGGATCATTCCGGCTCTGATCGTGATTGCCATCGTGTTTCCGTTCTTCGCCAATAAATACGTGCTCACGGTGGTCATTCTCGGGCTGATCTACGTGCTGTTGGGCCTGGGCTTGAACATCGTGGTCGGCCTGGCGGGGCTGCTCGACCTGGGTTACGTGGCGTTCTACGCCATCGGTGCCTATGGCCTGGCGCTGGGCTACCAATACCTGGGGCTGGGTTTCTGGACCGTATTGCCGCTGGCGGCCATCGCGGCGGCGATGGCGGGGTGCATATTGGGATTCCCGGTGTTGCGAATGCACGGTGACTACCTGGCCATCGTGACCCTGGGGTTTGGTGAGATCATCCGGTTGGTGCTGAACAACTGGCTGTCGTTCACTGGCGGGCCGAATGGCATGCCCGTGCCGTCGCCAACCTTTTTCGGCCTGGAGTTCGGCCGACGAGCGAAAGATGGCGGGGTGCCGTTCCATGAGTTCTTCGGCCTCGACTACAACCCCAACATCAAATTCCTGTTCATCTACATCGTGTTGTTCATCACGGTACTGCTGGTGCTCTACATCAAGCATCGCCTGACCCGCATGCCGGTCGGACGTGCCTGGGAAGCGCTGCGCGAAGATGAAATCGCGTGCCGCTCCATGGGCCTGAACCATGTGCTGGTCAAGCTCTCGGCCTTCACCATCGGCGCGTCCACGGCTGGCCTGGCCGGGGTGTTCTTCGCCAGTTACCAGGGCTTCGTCAACCCGTCGTCGTTCACCTTCTTCGAGTCGGCGCTGATCCTGGCGATCGTGGTGCTGGGTGGCATGGGCTCGACGGTCGGCGTGGTGATTGCGGCATTCGTGCTCACCGTGGCGCCGGAACTGCTGCGCAGCTTCTCTGAATACCGAGTGCTGCTGTTCGGCGTACTGATGGTGTTGATGATGATCTGGCGCCCACGCGGCCTGATCCGTATCAGCCGTACCGGTGTGACGCCGCGCAAGGGGGTAGCGCCATGAGCGAAGTCGTACTCAAAGTTGAAAACCTGATGATGCAGTTCGGTGGCATCAAGGCCCTCAGCGATGTCAGCCTGCAGGTCAAGCGCAACTCGATCTTCGCCCTGATCGGCCCCAACGGTGCGGGCAAGACCACGGTGTTCAACTGCCTGACCGGTTTCTACAAGGCTTCGGGCGGCAAGATCGAACTCAATGTGCGCGGCGAGCAGACCAACGTCATCAAGTTGTTGGGCGAAGCGTTTCGCCCGACCGACTTCGTCTCGCCGAAATCCTTCGCCAGCCGGCTGTACTACAAGATGTTCGGCGGCACCCACTTGGTGAACCGCGCCGGCCTGGCGCGCACTTTCCAGAACATTCGCCTGTTCAAGGAAATGTCGGTGCTGGAAAACCTGCTGGTGGCCCAGCACATGTGGGTCAACCGCAGCCTGGTGGCGGGCATTCTCAACACCAAGGGCTACCGCAAGGCTGAAAGCGACGCCCTGGACCATGCCTTCTATTGGCTGGAAGTGGTGGACCTGGTGGATTGTGCCAACCGTCTGGCGGGCGAGCTTTCCTATGGCCAGCAACGCCGTCTGGAAATCGCCCGGGCCATGTGCACGCGTCCGCAGATCATCTGCCTCGACGAACCGGCCGCCGGCCTTAACCCTCAGGAAACCGAAGCGCTGAGCGCGATGATCCGGCTGCTGCGCGACGAGCACGATCTGACCGTGGTGCTGATCGAACACGACATGGGCATGGTAATGAGCATTTCCGACCACATCGTGGTGCTGGACCACGGCAACGTGATCGCCGAGGGCGGTCCCGAGGCGATTCGCAACGATCCGAAGGTGATTGCGGCTTACTTGGGTGCCGATGAAGAGGAGCTGGTATGAGTGGACCTATCCTCGAACTCAAGGAGTTGGACGTGTTCTACGGGCCGATCCAGGCCCTGAAGAAAGTCTCGATGCACATTGGCGAAGGCGAGACCGTGAGCCTGATCGGCTCCAACGGTGCCGGCAAGTCCACGCTGTTGATGTCGATCTTTGGCCAGCCCCGCGCGGCGGGTGGGCAGATCATCTACCAGGGCGTGGACATTACCCACAAGTCCTCCCACTACATCGCCTCCAACGGCATCGCGCAGTCGCCAGAAGGGCGGCGGGTTTTTCCCGACATGACGGTCGAGGAAAACCTACTGATGGGCACCATTCCGATCGGTGACAAATACGCCAGCGAAGACATGCAACGCATGTTCGAGCTGTTCCCGCGGCTCAAGGAACGCCGCAACCAGCGGGCCATGACCATGTCCGGCGGCGAGCAGCAAATGCTCGCCATCGCCCGGGCATTGATGAGCCGGCCGAAGTTGTTGCTGCTCGATGAACCGAGCCTGGGGCTGGCGCCGATCGTGGTGAAGCAGATCTTCGCCACCCTGCGTGAGCTGGCGTCCACCGGGATGACCATCTTCCTGGTGGAGCAGAATGCCAACCACGCCCTCAGGTTGTCGGACCGGGCTTATGTGATGGTCAATGGTGAAATCCGCCTGACCGGCACCGGCAAGGAACTGCTCGCCAACGAGGAAGTGCGCAACGCATACCTGGGCGGGCATTGAGGCGGTTGAAGCAATGAAAAAAACCGGCGAGTGAATCGCCGGTTTTTTTATCTCCCCCAAACACCACCATCCCTCTGTGGGAGCGGGCCTGCTCGCGATAGCGGCGTGTCAGCCACTCTCCATGGCACTGACAGACAGCCATCGCGAGCAGGCTCGCTCCCACAGGGTTTTTATGCGTTTTTGCAATTGTGGACAACAATCCTGAGCCCCTGCGAAACCGCGACATAAAGTCGCCGCAAACAGTTGTTTTGTCACGATTTTGACTTGTCCCCGTTTGCTGTGGAACTGGCTGTGGGTAACGTGGGAGTAGCTGGCTGAAAGCCTTTGAATACGTGGCTTGCAGGGCTGTGATGGTTTTTTGATCAGGCGTTTCTGATCAAGCGTCAGCGGCTGTTGTCAACAGTTTTCCGAGTACTGGAATGGGCTCGAAAGTCTGTGAGCAAGCCTGTGGATAAGTCTGTGATTAAACTCTGGAAAGACCGCGCTGAGGGCCATGGTTACTGGCTTGGAGCCATCGGCTCTTGCGCGCTGGCTTATAGCAGATAACTTGCGTTGCACAACCTGAGTTGCAGGGTCAAGCGAAAATATTTTCCAAATACCCCGCAAAGCCTTATGCACAGCGGCTTGCGGGTTTTGCACTTGCCCCCGATTACTGTGGACGTGCCTGTGGATAAGGTGCGGGCAATCGGCTACGGGCCTTGTTGGACAAGGCCTGGCGTGGATTGGTTGTTTTATGAGCAGCTGCGGGCCAGAAGTTCATGGGCAAACTTGCCCCCGGCGCCCCAGGCCGGGCATGCTGTGGGCCGATTTCCATTCAATGGCTTTTGAAGTTCAAACAAGGAGAACACGATGTCTGACACCCTGTTTATCACCGGCGCGACATCCGGTTTTGGTGAGGCCTGTGCCCGTCGTTTTGCCGAGGCCGGTTGGAAACTGGTGCTGACTGGTCGTCGTGAAGAACGCCTCAATGCCCTTTGCGCCGAGCTGTCGAAGCAGACCGAAGTCCATGGCCTGGTCCTGGATGTGCGCGATCGCAAGGCCATGGAGGAGGCCATTTCCAACCTGCCGCCGTCCTTCGCCACGTTGCGCGGGCTGATCAACAACGCCGGCCTGGCCTTGGGCGTCGACCCGGCGCCCAAGTGCGACCTCGATGACTGGGACACCATGGTCGACACCAATGTCAAAGGCCTGATCTACAGCACTCGCCTGCTGTTGCCGCGCTTGATCGCCCACGGTCGTGGGGCCGGGATCGTCAACCTGGGCTCCATCGCCGGCAACTACCCGTATCCGGGCAGCCATGTGTATGGCGCGAGCAAGGCGTTCGTCAAACAGTTCTCCCTGAACCTGCGTTGCGACCTGCAAGGCACGGGCGTGCGAGTGAGCAACATCGAGCCGGGCCTGTGCGAAAGCGAATTCTCCCTGGTGCGCTTCGGTGGCGACCAGGAGCGCTACAACGCGACCTATGCCGGTGCCGAGCCAATCCAGCCACAGGACATCGCCGACACGATTTTCTGGGTGCTCAACACGCCGGCGCACATCAACATCAACAGCCTGGAGCTGATGCCGGTGAGCCAGACTTGGGCTGGGTTTGCGATTGAGCGTAACAAAACATAAGACCGCGTTATCGTTCATCGCGGGCAAGCCTTGCTCCCACAGGGAAAGATCAAGCCTGTGGGAACAGCCCTACTTCCCCAGAAATGAATCAAAACCTGTGGGAGCAAGGCTTGCCCGCGATAGCGGTTTGCCAGTCAGCCTAGATAATCGGCCAGCCCGCGATAACAGGTCAGCAGGTGATACGGCGTGGTGGACGGCATGTCCCGGCGGCTGACGATGCCGTCGGCGTCCAGGCATTCGTTCCAGCCTTTGCCATGCAGGAACTGCTGCTGCAATGCCTGCAGTTGACGCAGCAATGCACCTTGATTGCCCGGGCGCAAGGTCAGCGCTCGCAAGTACTCCGCCTGGGCCCAGATGCGTTGGGTCGCGTCCCGTGGCTTGGCCTGTGGTTCCAGAGCCAGCATCGCGCACACCGCGCCGGAATCCGGATCGACGCCGCGTTGTTCGGTATGGCCGAAGCTGCGCTCCAGAGCCGTGTGCAACTTGCCGTTGCGCAACAGCGGCGATGAAGCCAGCAAGTAATACCATTCGAACTGGTGTCCCGGTTCGAACCAGTTATCCACAGCCTTGAGCGGCTTCTCCATCATCACGCGTTGCTGCGGCTCGATGAACTGCTTGGCCATCCCGTCGCACAGGCTCAGCAACGCCTGGCGGGCGTTGGCGTCTTCGCGGACCGAGAGGGTGGCGAGGAACGCTTCGGCCAAGTGCATCAAGGGGTTTTGCAACGGTCCGGATCCGGTCGTTGACCAATCGCGCTTGAGACTGGCCTCGTAGAGACCGTCTGCGCTGGCAAAGCGCTTGGCAATGACCTCCAGGCTTGCGTTGAGCACCGATTCCACCAGCGGTTCGCGAACCTTGCCCCAGTAATGGGCGCAGGCGAACAGGATAAAGGCGTGGGTGTAGAGGTCTTTGCCGGTGTCCAGCGGCGCGCCTTGCGGATCGATGCTATAGAACCAGCCGCCGTGTTCGGCGTCGTGGAAATGACGTTGCAGCGAGCGAAACAGTGCGCTGGCCCGTTCCTCGGCCTGGGGCATTTCGCCAATCAGGCTGGCGAACACATACAACTGCCGCGCACAGGCCATGGCGCGGTAGCGCTGGGGCGGCAGCGGCGCATGTTCGGCATCCAGGGATTCATAGGGCAGCGCCAGTTCGGCATTCCAGCCCGGGCCTTGCCACATCGGCACGATCACGTCGTGAAAATGCTGACGCACTGTTGCGAACAGGGCGGTCAATTCAGGCGGGGAAGCGGGGCGGGAAGCATCAGGCATGGGCGGACGTCGTCACGGCTTGGGGGCGATTGCGCGACATGGTAGCAGAGTGGCAGGCCTGGGGAGATGGGGTGGCTATCAGGCCGCCTTCGCGAGCAAGCCCGCTCCCACAGGGTGTGTACCGATCAAATTGTGGGAGCAAGCTCGCTCCCACAAAGGGCGTGAGTACCGATCAATGACTCACCAAAACGCGGTTGTGGCGGCGATTGGTGTTGAGTTGGGCGGTGGTGCTGGTGTTGCAATCTCTTCGCACTCTGAATCCCCACACAACCCCTCTGGCGAGGGCGCTTTTGTGGCGAGGGAGCTTGCTCCCGCTGGGCGGCGCAGCAGCCCCAATAGCAGCAACTCAATCCATCTGATACACCGCGTCAGCAGTTTTAGGGCTGCTTCGCAACCCCGCGGGAGCAAACTCCCTCGCCACAAAAGCTCATCTGCCTTTCGGTCGGTGTTGGAAGCAGACTGGCACCCACAAGGGCTGGTGTACCCGATCAAATTGTGGGAGCGAGCCTGCTCGCGAAGAGGCCCTGGCAGGCGCTAAAGAATCAACCCGCCAACAACCAAACCCCAGCCCCCGCCGAAGCTGCTCCAGCCAACCGAACCAATGGCGCCGCCGCGCGTGGCAGCACTCGCACCAGTGCAAACCCTGCGCCATGCAGCGCCGCCGTGGCTGCGACGAAGCCCACCGCATAGGCCCACGGGCTCGACATGTCCGGCAGTTCCAAGCCATGGGCCACGCCATGGAACAGTGCAAACAATGCCGTCGCGCCAACCGCCAGGCTCAACGGCGGACGCACCGCCAGTGCCACCGCCAGACCCAGGGCCAACACCGAAGCGGCGATCCCGCTCTCCAGCGCCGGCAATGCCAGGCCTTCAAAGCCCAGCAGACCGCCCAGCAGCATCGTACCGACGAAGGTGCAGGGCAGCGCCCAGCGCGCGGCGCCTTGTTGTTGCGCGGCCCATAAGCCGACCGCCAGCATTGCCAGCAAGTGGTCGAGCCCGCCGATGGGGTGGCCGAGGCCGGCGATCAGGCCGTTGTCGCCGTGGCCGGGGTGGGCGAAGGCCAGGGCCGGGGTCAGCAGCAGGGCGAGGGCGCCGAAGAGGCGTTTGAAGGTCATGGATAAGCTTCCTTGTTGTCAGTCGGAAAAATCAGGCGGCGCTCAGCAGACCCTGGCGCTCGATGAAGGCAATGATGTCCTCCAGGCCCTGGCCGGTTTTCTGGTTGCTGAACACGAAGGGCTTGCCATTGCGCATCCGCCGGGTGTCGCTGTCCATCATCTCCAGGGACGCGCCCACCAGGGGGGCCAGGTCGATTTTGTTGATCACCAGCAGGTCGGATTTGCAAATGCCCGGCCCGCCCTTGCGCGGCAGCTTGTCCCCGGCGGAAACGTCGATCACATAGATCGTCAGGTCCGACAGCTCCGGGCTGAAGGTCGCCGACAGGTTGTCGCCGCCCGACTCCACCAGAATCACGTCCAGGCCCGGAAAGCGCCGGTTCAACTGGTCCACCGCCTCGAGGTTGATCGAGGCATCTTCGCGAATCGCCGTGTGCGGGCAGCCGCCGGTTTCCACGCCGATGATCCGTTCCGGCGCCAGGGCTTCGTTGCGCACCAGGAAGTCGGCGTCTTCGCGGGTGTAGATGTCGTTGGTCACCACCGCCAGGTTGTAGCGTTCACGTAGGGCCAGGCACAGGGCCAGGGTCAGGGCGGTCTTGCCGGAGCCCACCGGGCCGCCGATACCGACGCGCAGAGGTTGTGTATTCATGTGTGTCTCCTAGGAACGGAACAGACGGCTGTACTGGCGCTCATGGGCCATGCACGCCAGGGACAGGCCAAACGCGGCGCTGCCGTAATGGTCGGGGTCGATGTTCGAGGCGTCCTGCTGGGCCTGTTGCAACAGCGGCAGCAGTTCGCTGGTCAGGCGCTGGGCTGCTTGCTGGCCCAGGGGCAGGGTTTTCATCAGCACCGCCAGTTGGTTTTCCAGCCAGCTCCACAGCCAGGCGGCGAGGGCGTCCTGGGGCGCGATCTGCCAGGCGCGGGCGGCCAGGGCCCAGCCCAGTGCCAGGTGCGGTTCGCTGCGCTGTTCTAGAAAGTCCCGGGAGGCACCGTCGAGTTCCGGTAGGCCGGCGAGCAGTTGCTGCAACGAGTAGCCCATCTGCCGGCTCTCCTGATACAGCTCGCGGGTTTCCCGGCTGGCGCGGTGCTCCTCACAATGCTGCAGCAGCGCGTTCCAATCGTCAGCGGCGGCCGCGGTGCAGTGAGCCAGCAGCAAGGGCGCCTCGAAACGCGCGAGGTTCAGCAGCAATTGATCGCTGATCCAGCGCCGTGCGTCGTCGGGGTTTTTCACCTGGCCATTGTCCACCGCCATCTCCAGCCCCTGGGAATAGCTGTAGCCGCCAATCGGCAACTGCGGGCTGGCCAGACGCAGCAGCGCCCAGGCCGGGTTCATGTGCGCACGCCAAATTGATGCAGGCGCGGCGCGTAGTTGAAGTCTTCGTCGCCGTGCCGGGAGTGATGATGGCCGCCACCATAGGCGCCATGTTCCGGCTGGAACGGGGCTTCGATGGCTTCAGCGCGGGCGCCCAGTTGTTCGAGCATCGCCTTGAGCACGTAATCGTCCAGCAGGCGCAACCAGCCATCGCCGACTTGCAGGGCCACGTGGCGATTGCCCAGGTGGTAGGCGGCGCGGGTCAGTTCGAAGGCATTGGCGCAGGTGACGTGCAGCAATTGTTCCGCGCGAGCGCAGACGCGCACGATACGCCCGTCTTCGGCCTGCAGGCATTCGCCGTCGTACAGCGGCGGCTGGCCTCGTTCCAGGAACAACCCCACGTCTTCACCTTCGGCACTGAAACAGCGCAGACGGCTTTTGCTGCGGGCGTCGAAGGTCAGGTGCAGCTCGGCGTCCCAGCGCGGTTGAGTGTCGATTCTGCGGTGAATCACCAGCATCGGAGTGCTTCCGGCAATGAACGGTGCTGTGTTTAGAGCAAGGGGCTTGCCAATCGAAGGGGGTGTAGGAAATATCAGGGGATGGCGTTTCAGGATGGGGCGAATTGCGTGCCATGTTGGTGCGCGTCGTGGGGCTGCGCACCATTTTGCGACCAACACAAAAGCGCCTGTGGGAGCGGGCTTGCTCGCGAAGGCGGCGTGTCAGTCGACATCAATATGTCTGATCCACCGCTTTCGCGAGCAAGCCCGCTCCCACAGTGGAATGGTGTTGAACTTGATATTCGATTCGACACAAAACCCTGTGGGAGCGAGCCTGCTCGCGATGGCGTCGGCTCAGCTTGCATCAAAACAACGCGCTATCCCTTGGCACCAGGCGCCGCCATCTCCTTGGTTTCCAGATGATCCAACGCTCGCTCGACCAACAACTGCACGCCATCGGCCATCCGGCTGATGGCCAGGGCGACGCAGCGGCGAGAGTCGTCCACGTCGGCGGCGATGGTGCTGATGGAGGGCAGGTCTTCGGAGGCGTTGGCGAGCAGGGTCTCGGTGTCGATGTGTGGCGAAACGATGAAGAGCTGGTTTTTGTCAGGTTCGGGCGGTGAGGCGGGCTTGGGCTTGAGCTAGTAGTCGAGGGCCGGGTGGCGGCGTCTTCGCGCTTTTTTTCTTCCTGCGCTTGGACGCGGGATTTGTGGCCGCTTTTTGGCGGATTTGGAGTGACCTTGAACATATCTATGTACCAGAGTTGGGGTCGACATCCTTTCGCTTGCATTCGAAGAGGTGGCAACTGTTGAACAGCCCGGCGTATTGAAGGAAATGTCCGAGGGTTTGGCGGGGAAAAAGCACCGAAAGATCACAGCGGTCGGCAGCTCCTACAGAGATGGCCCTATCGCCCAGGCGGTTCTTCGGGAGGCGGTGTGTCAGGTGGGCAATCAGGGGCTGAGACGCCGCCATCGCGAGCAGGCTCGCTCCCACAGAGAACGCATGCTGACAGTTATTCGGTACTGCCCAACCCTTGCCAATGCTTGAGGCCAATGAAGATGAATCGCAGTTGCTGGGTCATCTTCGCTTGGGGTGTGAGGTGTTCGGGGAGGGCTTGGGCGGGTGGGTCGATGATGTCCGGCAGGGTGGCGAACACGCTCTTGACGATAAGATCGGCCATCACGCCCAGGGCGGCCAGGTCCAGGTGCTGCAGCTTGGGCATCAACGCCAGGTCCGCGGCCAGGTCCGAGCTGATGTCTTCGCGCAATTGAGCAATGGCCTGGCGCACCGGCAGGGAGCCGCCGTACTGCTCGCGGGCCAGGAACAGGAATTGGGAGCGGTTGACTTGCACCACATCGAGAAAGATCCGCACCGACGCGTCGATAATGCCGCCCATGACGAACTCGTTGTGGCGGACCAGGCGGATGGTTTCGCGGAAGGTCTGGCCGACTTCGCTGACCAGTGCCAGGCCGAGTTGGTCCATGTCGTCGAAGTGCCGGTAGAACCCGGTGGGCACGATGCCTGCCGTCCTGGCGACTTCCCGCAGGCTCAGGCTACCGAATCCGCGGCCGCACTCCATCAAATGGCGGGCTGCGTCCATCAGGGCAATTCGAGTCTGTTGTTTCTGTTCGGCGCGGGGCAGCATCGCAAGGCTGGCTTCTGATTCACGGGAGCGACGCACTCTAGCAAATCGGCTTTGCCGACGTCGAACGGTAGAGAGGGGCGGGCGGGGAAAACGGAGGGCCTGAAAAGTCAAAAGCCCGATTGCAGGAATCGGGCTTTTCTCTGGGCCACCATGGGCTCAGCTCACTGTGCCGTTGCGTTCGATCACGCGATCACCACCGCCTTCGGCCACGGTATCGCCCATTTTGGTACGGGAAGAACCGTCTTCGGCGAGGGTTTGGCCTGGAGTGCGGTCGGAACCATCGGCTGCCAAGGTTTGGCCCGGAGTGCGGTCGGAACCGTCAGCGGCCAAGGTTTGGCCTGGAGTGCGGTCGGAACCGTCAGCGGCCAAGGTTTGGCCTGGGGTGCGGTCGGAACCGTCAGCAGCGAGGGTTTGGCCAGGCGTGCGGTCGGAACCGTCGGCTGCCAGGGCATCACTCTGCGGGGTACGGTCATAGCCGTCTTCAGCCAGGCCTTTTTCTTCCAGACGATCACGACCACCTTCGGCAACCGTCTGGCTGTAGACAGAGTGGCTGTCCTTGACCTGTGGCGTGGCTTGTTCGGAAGCTGGCAGTGCGAAGGCAGTGGAGGCCAGCAGTGAAAGGGACAGGCTCATCAGTAATTGGCGTTTCATGATCGTTGCTCCTTGGGAGGGCGATAAAGTGGGTACGAGGGCAATGCTACTCTCGATAAGTCGATATAAAAGTTCATAAACGCAATGGTAATAATCAACGGAATTGATTGTTCGCGGCGAAGGCTCTAGAACGGGCGTTTCCAAGGTGCTGTTTTGCACCGTGGTGGGTATTTTGTACCCATCGCTGCCTCGCAAATGTGCGGGAGCGGTAACAGTTTGTTGGCCGATCAGTCAGAATCCTGGCATCTTTTTGTGCCGTTCATCGGCACCTGTTGGCCGTTTCGCCAGTCCAACCCTTCATGACGAACCGGTGCAGGTTCGTATTTAAAACAGCACCGCGGTTGCGGACGCTGACTTGTCATCAGGAGCCTTGTGCATGACGCGCACCTCGAAAGTCCTCGCCTGGAGCTTTGCCAGCCTTGTTGCCCTGCTGGCGGTGCTGATCCTGGTCATCGCCTTCTTCGACTGGAACCGCATCAAGCCCACGCTCAATGCCAAGGTTTCCGAGGAGTTGCATCGCCCCTTCGCCATCAACGGCAACCTGGCGGTGGTCTGGCAGCGCGAGCCGGAGGAAGGTGGCTGGCGCGCCTGGTTGCCGTGGCCCCATGTGGTGGCCGAAGACTTGAGCCTGGGTAACCCGGACTGGTCGAAAACGCCGCAAATGGTCACGCTCAAGCGCGTCGAGCTGCGCGTTTCGCCCTTGGCCTTGCTGGCCCGGCGGGTGGCGGTTCCGCGCATCGACCTGACGGAGCCCAACGCCAACCTGCAACGCCTGGCGGACGGTCGCGCCAACTGGACCTTCCAATTCGATCCAAAAGACCCGGATGCCGAGCCGTCCAGCTGGGTGGTGGACATCGGCGCCATCGGCTTCGACAAAGGCCACGTCACCCTTAATGACCAGACACTCAAGACCCGCCTCGACCTGTTGATCGACCCATTAGGCAAACCCATCCCGTTCAGCGATATCGTCGGTGACAAAGCCGCGAAAAAAGCCCAGGACCAAGGCGCGACGCCGCAGGACTATGCGTTCGCCTTCAAGGTCAACGGGCAGTATCACGGACAAAACCTGACCGGCTCCGGCAAGGTCGGTGGCTTGCTGGCACTGAAGGATGCCTCACAACCCTTTCCCCTCCAGGCCCAGGCGAAAATCGCTGACACCCGTGTCGAACTGGCCGGCACCCTTACCGACCCGCTGAACCTCGGGGCCCTGGACTTGCGCCTGAAACTGGCCGGCAACAGCCTCGCCAATCTCTACCCGCTGACTGGCGTGACCCTGCCGGACTCGCCGCCTTACGCCACCGATGGTCGTTTGATCGCCAAGCTGCATGAGCCGGGTGGGGCGCTGTTTCGATATGAGGCGTTCAACGGCAAGATCGGCGACAGCGATATCCATGGCGACCTGGCTTACGTCGCCAGCCAGCCGCGGCCGAAACTCAGTGGCGCGCTGGTTTCCAATCAACTGCTGTTCAGCGACTTGGCGCCTCTGATCGGTGCTGACTCCAACGCCGAGCAAAAAGCCCGGGGCGGCGCCAGCAAGCAGCCGACCGGCAAGGTCTTGCCCGTGGAAGAATTTCGCACCGAGCGCTGGAGCGTGATGGACGCCGATGTGGAGTTCACCGGCAAACGCATTGTCCATAGCGAGCAGCTACCGTTCACCGACCTGTACACCCATCTGGTGCTCAACAACGGGCAGTTGAGCCTTGAGCCCCTGCGTTTCGGCGTGGCCGGTGGCCGCCTCGATGCGCAGATCCGCCTCAACGGGCGCACCCGGCCACTGGAAGGCCAGGCGAAGCTGACGGCGCGAGGGTTCAAGCTCAAGCAGTTGTTCCCGGGTTTCGAGCCGATGAAAACCAGCTTCGGCGAATTGAATGGCGATGCCGATATCACCGGGCGCGGCAATTCGGTGGCGGCGTTGCTGGGCACCTCCAACGGCACGCTGAAAATGCTCATCAACGATGGCGCCATCAGTCGGGAGTTGATGGAGCTGGCGGGGTTGAACGTCGGCAACTACGTGGTAGGGAAAATCTTTGGCGACAAGGAAGTGAAGATCAACTGCGCGGCGGCGGACTTCGACATCAAGACCGGCCTGGCGACCACGCGCCTGTTCGTGTTCGACACCGAAAACGCGATCATCTACATCGACGGCACGGCGAACATGGCGAGTGAACAGTTGGACCTGACCATCACCCCAGAGTCCAAGGGCTGGCGCCTGATTTCCCTGCGTTCGCCGTTGTATGTACGGGGACCCTTCGCCAAGCCCGCCGCCGGAGTCAAGGCCGTGCCCCTGATGCTGCGCGGTGCCGGCATGGTGGCGTTGGGTGTGATCGCCGCGCCGGCGGCCGGGTTGCTGGCGCTGGTGGCGCCCAGCGGCGGAGAGCCGAACCAGTGCGCGCCGCTGCTGGAGCAGATGAAGGCGGGCAAGGCGCCGGTGACGGTCAAGCCTACCCGGTAGCCGAGCCTTGCAGTGATACTGCCGGCCCCATCGCGAGCAGGCTCGCTCCCACATTCGACCGAGTTCTTCAGGAAGAATGCGGTCCCCTGTGGGAGCGAGCCTGCTCGCGATGGCGGTATCAGAGATCAGCCAGGATATCGGCCATGTCATCGGCATGCTCTTCTTCCTGGGCCAGGATGTCTTCGAAGATGCGCCGGGTGGTCGGGTCTTTTTCGCCGATGTATTGGATGATTTCCCTGTAGCTGTCGATGGCGATTCGCTCGGCCACCAGGTCCTCGTACACCATTTCTTTGAGGGTGTTGCCTGCGACGTACTGGGCGTGGGAGTTGCGGGTCAACAGATCGGGGTTGAACTCCGGCTCGCCGCCCAGCTGTACGATGCGCTCGGCGAGTTTGTCGGCGTGTTCGGCTTCCTGGTTCGCGTGCTCGAGGAACTCACTGGCCGCCACGCTGGCCTTGAGACCGGTGGCCATGAAGTAGTGGCGCTTGTAGCGCAATACGCAAACCAGTTCGGTGGCCAGCGCTTCGTTGAGCAGGCGGATGACTTCCTGGCGATCGGCGCCGTAGCCTTCGGTCACGGCGCCGTTCTGCACGTTCTGCCGTGCCCGTTCGCGCAGGGTGGTTACATCGGATAAGTGCATGTCGCTCATCTCGTTCTCCTGGAGGCTGATCCGGTTGAGGCGTCACGCTCTGCTGGCGCGATCACTCTAAATGTGAGTGACGCGGTCTTGAAAAAGTTTTACTGAGTTTTTCAGCGCATAACCGGACAGTCGCGCCTCCTCTCCCAACCACTGGAAGAACGCCCGCACCGGCGGATGGCGTTCGCGGCCCGGGACGCACAGGGCGCTGTAGCCGGCGCCGCTGACCTGTACCTCTGGGCGATAGCCCACCAGCAAGCCGCTGGCGATGCTTTCCGACGCCAGGATATTGCTCGCCAAGACCAGGCCCTGCCCGGCAATCGCCGCTTGCAAGGCGTAATGCTCCTCGTCGTACTCGCGCATGCACGGCTGCCGGGTGAGCCAGGTTTCCCCGGCCTGGGCGCACCAGGCATCCCAACCGTGGGCGTACAGCTTGGAGTTGTGCCAGCGCACGCTGATCTGCGTTGGCGGCTGCCGTGCCGCCAGGGCCACCTGTTCAGGCGAGCCATAGACCCCGAAACTTTCATCGAACAGGCACATGCCGTACAGGTTCGGGTAGGCGTCCAGGCTGTAGCGCACCACCAGGTCGACGCTGGCGTCCTGATGCAGGTCGATCACCTCGCAATGGGTGTCCAGGCGCACGTTGATGTTGGGGTGGCGCGCATAAAAGCGCCCCAGGCGAGGCACCAGCCACAGGGCGGCAAACGCGGCGGTGGTGGACAGGGTCAGGTGACTGGTGCTGCGTTGCGGGCGCAAGGTATCGACGCTTTGCGCCACCTCCAGCAAGGCCCCGTGCAAACTGTGGAACAAGCGTTGCCCTCCGTCGGTGAGGCGCACCTGGCGTGGCAGGCGTTCGAACAGGACCAGCCCTAGCCAACTCTCCAGCGCTCGAATCTGGTGGGAGACCGCTGTCGGCGTCACCGACAACTCCGCCGCGGCCGCCTTGAAACTGAGCAACCGCGCGGCGGATTCGAAGGCGCGCAGGGCGTTGAGCGGCAGGTTGGCGAACATCCGGATTCTCCTGAAAACGTGACGGATGAAATTAACTCATCCCGATGAACTAACGCTCAGTTGTCTGCTGGCAGCACAGGGCTTCAATCTGCGCCGCACACGCAGTGTTAATTGTAGCCGCATCAAAGGAGATTCAGATGAGCAAGATTCTTGTAGTGCATGGCAGTCCCCGGGGCGAGCGTTCCCATTCCCGGCGCCTGGCCGAGGCCTTTGTCTCGGCGTGGCAGGCCGCGAATCCGCAATCTCAATTGACCCGCCGCGAAGT
The DNA here is from genome assembly GCF_017498305.1 of Pseudomonas sp. OA65. Classification (NCBI taxonomy): domain Bacteria; kingdom Pseudomonadati; phylum Pseudomonadota; class Gammaproteobacteria; order Pseudomonadales; family Pseudomonadaceae; genus Pseudomonas; species Pseudomonas sp. OA65. Next base: position 65,916 of record NZ_JAGDEZ010000014.1, on the reverse strand, counting down.
CGGACGGACAGTGATACCGCCGGTCAACGAAGCCTTCATTGCGGCGGCGTTCTACCCCGAGCCGCAAAATCGACCCTTGATCATGCAGGCGGACTTGGCCTTGAGCGATGCGTTGGTGGCGGAACTGCAAGCCCACGACCGAGTGGTGATCGCCGCGCCCATGCACAACTTCAGCGTGCCCAGCGGCGTGAAGGCCTGGATCGACCAGATCGTGCGCATCGGGCTGACGTTCAATCACAGCCTGGATAACGGCGTGTCGCACTACGAACCGCTGGTGCTGGGCAAGAAGGCGCTGATCGTGACCAGCCGTGGCGATTTCGGTTTCGGCCCCGGCGGCCAACTGGAGAGCATGAACCACGCCGACACGCTGTTGCGCACCGTGCTGGGGTTTATCGGTATTACCGATGTGACGGTGGTGGCGGCCGAAGGCGAAGAGTCGGCTGAGCGCAGTTTTGCATTGTCCTGTGCCGAGGCCGAGCAGCGTTTGCAGGCGTTGGCGCGTTCTTTCTGAAAGGAGGCTGCGGCGCAGCCCAGCGGGAGCAAGCTCCCTCGCCACGGATTCATCTAGGTGTCATAGACTGGTCATGATCGGTACCGATGCTGACCACCTCTTGATCACAAGGATGTCGCCATGTCGCAACGCTGCGCCACCCGTTACCCGCTGGTGCTGGTCCCGGGCATGTTCGGGTTCATTTGTCTGGTGCTGTATCCGTACTGGTATGGGATCATCTCGGCGTTGCGTCGCGGAGGGGCCGTGGTGGTGGCGGTGAAGGTTTCGCCGCTGCATTCGTCCGAGGTGCGCGGCGAGCAGTTGCTGGCCCTGATCGACGACATCCTGCGGCAAACCGGTGCGCAGAAGGTCAACCTGATCGGCCACAGCCAAGGCAGCCTCACCGCCCGTTATGCCGCCGCCAAGCGCCCGGACCTGGTGGCGTCGGTCACCTCGGTGGCCGGCCCCAACCACGGCTCCGAACTGGCTGATTACCTGCAGCGCCACTATCCCTCCGACAGCGCCAAGGGGCGTGTGCTCAGTGCCGTGCTGCGCCTGATCAACTTGCTGATGAGCCTGTTGGACACTGGCTATCGCGGGCCGAAGCTGCCGGTGGACATCCACGCGTCCCACGTTTCCCTGACCACTGCGGGAGTGGCGCTGTTCAACCAACGTTATCCACAGGGCTTGCCGGCGACCTGGGGCGGCCAGGGGCCGGAAGAGGTCAATGGCGTGCGCTATTACTCGTGGTCCGGCACCTTGCAGCCGGGCAAGACCGATAAGGGACGCAACCTGTTCGACGGCACCAACCGCACGTGCCGTTTATTTGCCCGTACCTTTGTCAGGGAGGCGGGGCAATGCGACGGCATGGTCGGGCGCTACAGCTCACACCTGGGCACGGTCATCGGCGATGACTATCCGCTGGACCACTTCGACATCGTCAACCAGTCGCTGGGGCTGGTGGGCAAGGGCGCCGAGCCGGTCCGGTTGTTTGTCGAGCATGCCGAGCGGTTGAAGGCGGCCGGGGTGTAGATCATCAGGAGGACCGCGTTATCGTTCTTCGCGAGCAAGCCCGCTCCCACAATTGACCGCATTGTGTCTGAAGAAACTCGGTCGAATGTGGGAGCGGGCTTGCTCGCGAAAGCGATAGACCAGGCGCAGGAGATCGAACGGATGAAGGTGTAACAGGCGTTGTCTACACTGCACCCCATCGCCACTTCCTCGTGTGGCAGCCAGGAGAAACACCATGAAGATGCTTCGTGTGCCTTTGCTGATGATCGGTTTGCTGCTGTGTTCCCAGGGCTTCGCCGAGACGACGCAGCAGAGCAAGATGACCACCTGCAACGCCGACGCCACCGCCAAGGCGCTCAAGGGCGACGAGCGCAAGGCGTTCATGAGCAATTGCCTCAAGGCTACCCCGCAGGAGCGCATGAAGAGCTGCAACGCCACCGCCACCGAACAGGCGCTGAAGGGCGATGCGCGAAAGGCGTTCATGAGTGAGTGCCTGAAGAAAAAATAAGTGTTGGATCTGTGGGGCCCCATCGTCGGATCGCCGCCCGGAGCAGGCTCGCTCCCACATGGGCAGGCCAACGCCGATCCACTGTGGGAGCGAGCCTGCTCGCGATGGGGCCGACGCAAAAGTTACAAAAAAGCCCTGAACTGCGACGAAGGTCGGCCGACACAATCCCTAGTGCTGCCAGCGGAACGCTGGCAGACTGCCGATCCTTTCACGCCGTTTTGTCCTGAGGCTGTATGCCAACGTTTTCTCAGCGTCATGTGTTGTTGGTGATCAGTTGGGTGATCATTTTTGGTGGGTTGCTGCTGGTACTGCCGCTGCGCCTGTTGCCGAGCCTGCTGGCCGGGCTGTTGGTGTTCGAGCTGGTCAACATGCTCACGCCCCAGTTGCAACGCCTGATCGAAGGCCGCCGCGCCCGCTGGCTGGCGGTGGCGTTGCTGGGCACGCTGGTGGTCAGTGTGCTGACCCTGATCTTCGCCGGTGCCTTCAGTTTCCTGCTCCATGAAGCGGAAAACCCCGGAGCCTCCCTGGACAAGTTCATGGCGGTGGTCGACCGCGCCCGTGGGCAATTGCCGCCGTTCATCGACGCCTACCTGCCGGCCAGCGCCGCCGAGTTCCGGGTGGCGATCGGTGACTGGGTGAGCAAGCACCTGAGCGACCTGCAACTGGTGGGCAAGGACGCAGCCCATATGTTCGTGACGTTGCTGATCGGCATGGTGCTGGGGGCCATCGTCGCCCTGCAGCGCATTCCCGACCTGACCAAGCGCAAGCCCCTGGCCGCGGCGCTGTTCGATCGCCTGAACCTGCTGGTCAAGGCGTTTCGCAACATCGTCTTCGCCCAAATCAAGATTTCCCTGCTCAACACCTTCTTCACCGGGATTTTCCTGGCAGTGGTGCTGCCGCTGTTCGGCATACATCTACCGTTGACCAAGACCCTGATCGTGATGACGTTCCTGCTGGGGCTGTTGCCGGTGATCGGCAACCTGATGTCCAACACCCTGATCACCATCGTCGCCTTGTCGTTGTCGATCTGGGTGGCGGTCGCGGCGCTGGGCTACCTGATCGTGATCCACAAGCTCGAATACTTCCTCAACGCCCGTATCGTCGGCGGGCAGATCAGCGCCAAGTCGTGGGAATTGCTGATGGCGATGCTGGTGTTCGAAGCCGCATTCGGCCTGCCGGGGGTGGTGGCGGGGCCGATTTATTATGCGTATCTCAAGAGTGAGTTGAAGCAGGTGGGGATGGTGTAGGGGGGCAGCTGCAAGCTTTGAGCTTCAAGCTTCAAGCTTCAAGCTTCAAGCTGCAAGCTGCAAGCTGCAAGCAAAAGCAAAAGCCCGCCGCGCCGCCTGACTGCTCTTCCTTGAAGCTTGCAGCTCGAAGCTCACAGCTGCTTTTTACCCATACCGCTTCATCGCCTCGATCGCCAATCCACTGCCGATACTGCCGAAGATATTGCCTTCCACATGTCGCGCCTGGGGCAGCATGGCCGAGACGCTGTTGCGCAGCGCCGGGATGCCGCTGGAACCGCCGGTGAAGAACACCGTGTCGACCTGATCGACCCGTACGTTGGCATCATTGAGCAACTGCGTGACACTGCCGCGTACCCGCTCCAGCAAGCCGTCGATGGCCGACTCGAACAAGGCTCGGCTCAGGTCCACGCTCAAGCCCGGCTCGATCCGGTCCAGCGGCACGTGGCGCTGGTCGGCGTGGGTCAGCTGGATCTTGGTTTCTTCCACTTCCATCGCCAGCCAGTGCCCGGCGCGCTGTTCGATCAGCTTGAACAGCCGGTCGATGCCCGCCGTGTCTTCGATGTCGTAGCGCATGCTGCCCAGGGCCAGGGTGGATTTCTGCGAATACACCGAGTTGATGGTGTGCCAGGTCGCCAGGTTCATGTGGTGGCTGGTGGGCATGTAGGCGCCGCTTTTCATCCGGCTGCCGTAGCCGAACAGCGGCATCAGGCCTTGCAGGCTGAGTTGCTTGTCGAAATCGGTCCCGCCGATGTGCACGCCGCCGGTCGCCAGGATGTCGGCGTGACGGTTGTCATGCATGCGCCGCTCTGGCGACAGGCGCACCAGGGAAAAGTCCGAGGTACCGCCGCCGATGTCGACGATCAGCACCAGCTCTTCTTTCTCGATGGTCGATTCATAGTCGAATGCCGCGGCAATGGGCTCGTACTGGAACGAGACTTCCTTGAACCCGATGGCGCGGGCTACGTCCACCAAGGTGTTCTCCGCTTCCTGGTCGGCCAGTTCATCGTCGTCGACGAAAAACACTGGGCGCCCCAGTACCACTTCTTCAAATTCCCGACCGGCGGCGGCTTCGGCGCGTTTCTTCAACTGGCCGATGAACAACCCCAGCAGATCCTTGAACGGCATGGCCGTGCCCAACACGCTGGTGTCGTGCTTGATCAGCTTGGAGCCCAGCAGGCTTTTGAGCGAGCGCATCAGCCGGCCTTCGTAGCCTTCCAGGTATTCGTGCAGGGCCAGGCGGCCGTACACCGGGCGGCGCTCCTCGAGATTGAAAAAGACCACCGAGGGCAGGGTGATCTTGTCGTCCTCCAGCGCGATCAACGTTTCCATGCCGGGGCGCAGCCAGCCGACGGTGGAGTTGGACGTGCCAAAGTCGATGCCGCAGGCACGGGCCGGGGATGCGTTTTTCATGTCTTTCAGGTTCCAGTTGAAAAAACGGCCGCGCAGTGTATGTCAGTGCGGCACGGATTCGAAGGCCGGTTATCTGCTAATTCGCAAACAGAGGCCTTGAAAGACACCCCGACACCCCCAAACTTGCTGGCATGAGCCGGTAGCACAGGGCGGGCACAAGAACCGCCACCAGCTGCCGATAAACTTCTGAAGCGCCGCCCGGTCACAAACCTTGAGATTGGTCAAACTCCGGGGCTTGTGCAACGAGCATGCTGTGCATGGCGGCGCGATATCGATAACGGATGGTGATCCTTCAATGGACTTCAAAGACTATTACAAGATCCTGGGTGTCGAGCCGACGGCCGACGACGCCACGATCAAGGCCGCCTATCGCAAACTGGCGCGCAAGTACCACCCGGATGTGAGCAAGGAAAAGGACGCCGAGACCAAATTCAAGGACGTCTCGGAAGCCTATGAGGCATTGAAAAGCGCCGACAAGCGCGCCGAATACGACGACTTGCGCCGCTACGGCCAGCACGGCCAGCCGTTCCAGGGACCGCCGGGTTGGCAGAGCCGTGGTGGTTTTGGTGGCCAGGACACCGGCGATTTCTCGGACTTCTTCAGTTCGATCTTCGGCAATCGCGGGCCGGGGTTCGGTGGTGGGCAGTCAGGTCGCAGCGCAGGCCGTCGAGGGCAAGACGTGGAAATGGAATTACCGATCTTCCTGGAAGAAACCCTGTCGAACGAATCGAAGAAGGTCAGCTTCCAGGTGCCGCAGTACAACGCGGCGGGCCAGCATGTGAGCAACACCAGCAAAAGCCTGAACGTGAAGATTCCGTTGGGGGTGACCGATGGCGAACGCATCCGCCTAAAGGGCCAGGGCGCGCCGGGAATCGGTGGCGGCGCCAATGGCGACTTGTACCTGACCATTCGTTTCGCCCCGCACCCCAAGTTCGACGTCGAGGGCCAGGACCTGATCATCACCTTGCCCCTGGCCCCGTGGGAACTGGCGCTGGGCACCGAAGTGGCGGTGCCCACCCTCACCGGCAAGATCAACCTCAAGGTCCCGGCCGGCAGCCAGAACGGCCAGCGCATGCGCGCCAAGGGCCACGGCCTGCGCAATAAGGCCGGTGAGCGCGGCTATTTGTTCGTGCAGCTCAAGGCCGTGATGCCCAAGACCAGCGACGAGGCGGTCAAGGCGTTGTGGGCAGAGCTGGCGAAGAAAGCCGCGTTCGATCCGCGGGAGAATTTCTGAACGGAGGACGATGAGCAACTGCACACACACACAACCTGTGGCGAGGGAGCTTGCTCCCGCTGGGCTGCGAAGCAGCCCCAAAACCAATCAACACGGTGCACCAGGAAAAACCGGTTGGCAGATTTTTACGACTGCTGCGCAGCCGAGCGGGAGCAAGCTCCCTCGCCACGGTCATGGTCAGACTTGCCACAATCATGGCTAGACTCGACAGTTAAAGCATTGGGAGAAGCAGATCATGAACAACCCGATCATTGAATTGAACCTGGTGGAGTTCTGTGAAGCCGCCGCATTGGCCGATGTCCATGTAATCGAAATCGTCGAGCATGGCATCCTCGAACCCCACGGCGCGGCCCCGACGGATTGGCGTTTTACCGATTACGAACTGGCCCTGGCCAAGCGTGCCGCCAAGCTGCGGCGCGACCTGGAGCTGGAATGGGAAGGCGTCGCCCTGGCGCTGGACCTGCTGGAGGAAGTCCAGCAACTGCGCAGCGAGAACCGTCGGCTGCGCCAGCAACTGGGCCGCTGGGTGGATTGAAAGCCAAGGCATGCGCGTCATGTCTTGTTTAAAAAATACATAGTTACCGCATCTGCCGGTGACGCGCTGGTTAGGCTCGGGTTTTCCAACGTCAAGGATGACCCGATATGCCAGAACCCATTCTTCCCCTCGTGAAGCCTGGAACCCGCGGCCTGCACTTGGACCTGCTCAAGACCCGTATTCCCGGTTGGTACAGTGACGCCATCGTGCAGCGCCAGCGGGAGCTGAGCGGCCATGCGCTGGAGCTTCCAGACTGGTACGCGACGGCCGCCCACGAAACCAGAAGCAGCCTGAAAAGCAGCCATTCGCGCTTCCGCGAGACCCTGAACCAGATCGACAACGCCTTGGGCGATATCCAGGACATTCGCGCCTTCGCCGAGCCGTTGCTCAACCAGGCAATCCAGGCTGAATTCAAGCAGACGCTCGACGTCAGCCAGGTTTATTTCGTCCGCAAGTACGGACGGCAAGTTCGCAGCGATTTCTTCGGCGCACTCGTGCTGGATAAAGGCGACAGCCAGTTCAATCAGTACGAATACCATGGCTCTTCGCTGCTGGAGGCCGCGCTGGCCAATTTCGAACCTGACGAAGAGAACCGGCCCGGTTGTGCCGATTGCACGCTGATCACCACCCAGCGTCCGTTTTACGGTGGCCAGGTCGTGCCGTCCACCAGCGCCTTTCGCGCGGGGGCGTTGCCGATTGCGCCCGAAGCCTTCGCCAGGCTATGTCGCACATTGGATTTGGGGCGCCAGTATCAAGAACACATCAACGCGATCGTGCGACCGGCAGATGAGGCGTCACGCGACCTGTTGGATCGCCAACTGCGTGATCATCACCGGCAAGGTTTGGCGCTGAGCATGGAGGTCGCCCGGGCCAAGGGGGACATCAGTCAGGCGGCTTATCGAATGTTGCAACAGGTGATCGGCGACCAGGACGCAATCACCTTGGACGACCGCGCGGTGACCTTCACTTCGCTGAGCGTTTTCGACATCGAGTTGGTTGGCCCCGTGCTGATCGGACCGGAGCGTGAAAACAGCCGGCGGGTCGAGCGGCTCGTGGCCTACCTTCCCGGTGATCCCGAGCAGCCGCTGAAGGAATTTGCTTCCAGCGCCGACTTCATGGCGCAAACGCGGCGGCGCCTGCACGGCATCGCCTATCGGCGCTTTTTCAGCCGTTTTGTGCCGCTGCGCAAGCAAGGCGTTTTTTTTGAGCAGTTCAACCGGTTCTACCAACCTTCCGACCTGAAAAATAGCCTGGTCGACTACCCGCTCAAACCGACCCTGCGACGGCTGCCCATGGACACTTCGCCCAATCCCGCCCCGTTGTGGGAGTCGTTGCGGCTACGGCAGGTCCAGAAGATCCAGCTCGACGCCCGCGCGGTAGCGGTGCCCACTGGTGACGAAGACAAGAAAGCCCGTCTGGCGCGCCAGGAAAGTTATTTGAATGCGGTCATCGATGTGCTCAACCTGGGAGCGTTCGTTGTGCCAGGGCTGGGGCCGCTGATGTTGACGGTAGGGGCGGTGCAGATGTTCAACGAGGCCTTTGAAGGCATCGAAGCGTTCGAGCGCGGGGAGACTCAGGAAATGTGGGCGCATTTTTCCAGCGTCGCCCTCAACACCGCGTTCGTGGCCACGGGCGCCGCAGTGTTGCCGCATATCCAATGGTCCAACGCCGTGGAGCAGTTGGAACCGCTCCGATTGGACAGCGGCGAGTCACGGCTCTGGCGTCCGGACCTGGCCCCCTACCGGAGCGATCTCGTCCCACCTGCCGGCGCAGTGCCGGACGCGCGAGGCCTGCACCGGGTCAACGGGCGCCAGATCCTGGCGCTGGATGGCCAGCACTATGAAGTGCAGTTGGATCCGGCTACGCAGCGGTATCGCATTCGCCATCCCTCCCGACCGGATGCCTATCAACCCAAGCTGACGGACAATGGCAGCGGTGCGTGGCGCCATGAACTGGAGCATCCCCATGGCTGGACGGGTGCGAAGTTGATGAAACGGCTTGGGCATCGGGTCGAGCATTTCAGCCCGGCGGAGCTGGAGCAGATCCGCATCGCCAGCGGCACCGCTGAGGACGTGCTGCGGCGTATGCACGTAGAGGGCGCGCCGATGCCGGCGTTGCTGGCCGATACGCTCTCGCGTTTCGACATTTGCCGACAAATCGAGACGTTGACCGCGCAACTGCAAAGCGAGGAGGCGCTGGACTACGACAAAGCCGAGCCGATGACCCAACTGCACTTGCTCACGCGCTATGGTCCGTGGCCAAAAGGCTTGCAACTGGAGGTGGTCGATCGCTCGGGCCGGCGGCTATGGCACTACGCACCTGGTCCGCAAGCTGGCGCCGCGGCCCGGGGTGTCAGCCTTGCCGAAGCGAACGTGCGCACGCCTTCGGTGTTGAAAAACCTGATCGAGGCGGTGGATGCCGCCGGCGGCGACCTGCTGGCCGATGCGAGCCCGGCCATCGCGAAAACCGATATGCCGGCTCGAGTCCGTCAGTTGCGCAAGCAGCTCGCCGAGCTCGTGGTGCGCGAAAAAGTGAATCTGTTCAACGATTACTATGCCAAGCAGGACCTCTCGAGCGACCCGCGCGCGACGCTGATCAAATCCCGTTTCCCTTCGGTCCCCGCCGCGGCAATCGACCAAATGCTGGCCCTTGCCACATCGGCTGAAACACAGCAGATGGCCGAGTGGGATTTTGCCGATGCCGCCCAGACCAAACCCATCCCGCTGCGTATCGCCGAAGAGCTGCGTCATTTCCAGCGCACGGTGCGGATGAACCGCGCCTACGAGGGGTTGTACCAAGAGCCGCTGGCCACTGCCGATACGCCGCGCCTGGCCCTGGCGACGATGAAAACCTTGTCGGGATGGAGTGACACGGTGCGCATCGAGTTGCGCGCAGATGACGTCACGGGCGACTTGATCGGCGCGATCGGGCCGCAGGGCGCGGAGCAGACCAAATACGTGATCAAGGATGGCAGCGCCTACAAGTCCTTCGACGACCAAGGCAACGACCTGAGCCACTGGGGCAGCCTTTACGATGCGTTGCAGCGTGCCCTGCCGGATGCCGAGCGCCAGGCCATGGGCCGTCCTTCGATTCATCAGGGGGACCTGTTGAAACAGGCCATCGGTGCGGCTCCGGCAAGCCGAGATTTCCTGGCAAACCTGTTGAAGCTGCCGCCAGTCAAGCCGTCGTATAAATCGCCGATGCGTCTGGCATCGGGCCAGATCGGCTACCCTCTGGGCGGTTTGCGCGAACGATTGGGGTTGGGTCGGTCGCCGCAACGGCGGGTTCTTGAGCTGTACCCGGACTACACCGAGCAAGAGGTCCAGGCCTTGCTGGAGGCATTGGGCGAAGGCGCCGTCGCTGAACTGAAGCGACGTAAGGTCGAGTTGCAGATGCTCGATCGCGACCTGGACCTCTGGGCCAGCACGCCGGGCTGGCGCGAGGTGGGTCGCCAGCGTCATCAACTGGTGGATCCGCAGGCCAGGCGCCCGGTGGCTGAGCAGATCAAGCGTTGTTGGCGGCGCCAGGTCCCGGCGGTAACGGCAGTGGACGGCAGCCGGGTGGGTTATGAACTGGACTTGAGCCAACACTCTGTCGGGGCGCTTCCCGACCTGACCGCCGATTTCAGCCATGTGGCGTCGCTGAAGCTGAATGACATGGGACTTACGCAAGTGGGCAGCGAAAGTTTCCTGGCCGGTTTTTCCTCCCTTCGCTGGTTGGACATGACCCTCAACAGGCTGACCGATGTGCCCGCCGCCCTGGGGGCAATGAATGGCCTGACCCGGCTCAAATTGGGATCGAATCAGATCCGCTTGTCCAGTCGCAGCGTTGGGACGCTGCAAGACCTGACCCAGCTCAAGATCCTCAATCTGGAGAACAATCCGCTGGATCGGTTGCCGGATTTCAGCCACTTCCCCGCCTTGCGCGGCCTGTTTTTGAAAAGCACCGATATAAGCGTTTGGCCCCGCGGCCTCGGTGAACAGCCCCTCGAACGCATTGATTTACGCGACAATCGATTAACCGATGTCCCGGACGACCTGATCGATCCGCCGCCAGCGCGCGCGCACGCCACGGCACGCCTCAATGGCGTGACCCTGTTGCAGGGAAATCCGTTGAGCGAACTGACTCAGCAGCGCTTGGGCGAGTATTGGATGAACCTCTCCCTGTCGCACCCGCAATGGATGGCGCTGCGCTCGCCCGGAGCGTTTGGTCATGCCCTGCCTGACAGGCCTTCAAACGTGCAGCAGTGGTTGCGTCATTTGCCAAGCACCGAACTGGAGGCAAGGAAGGCCTTGTGGCGAAGCCTGGCACGCGAGCCGCAGTCCAAGGAACTGTTCAGGTTATTGAATCGATTGGCGGGTTCTTATCAGGGCGAAGAAAACTACCCGGACCTCCAGGCGCGCGTCTGGCAGATGCTCGAGGCGGCCAGGGACTCTACGCAGTTGCGCCGTGAACTGTTCGAACTGGCCGGCGCCCCGGCGTGCGAGGACCGCGCGGCGTTGTCGTTCAGCTACCTGGAAATCAGGTTGATGATTCACAACGCTCGGGCCCTGGCTGGGGCAACGGATGAGGCGGCGGTGCTGGTCCGCCTGGCGAAGGGACTGTTTCGCCTCGATGAGGTGGAACGTATTGCGCTGAAAGATATTCAGCAGCGTCGTGATGCGATCAAGGCGCGTCGTGATCTTACGGCCGCGCAGAAAACCCAACACTTACAGCAGATTGAAGAGGTCGAGGTTCGCCTGGCCTATCGTGTCGGGCTGAAGGCGCGGCTGGAACTGCCCAAACAGCCCACAGGCGGACGCTTCCTGATGCTGGCCGGTGTCACGCAAGAGGCACTTGATGCGGCTGCCGAGCAAGTCCTGGCCCTCGACGGTTCGCCTGAGCAGTTCCAATCGCTGGTGGGGCGGGATTTCTGGATCGATTACCTGAAGGAACACCATCCGACGTCCTTCCAGGCACTGACGGATACCCTCATCGCCAAGCAGATTGAACTGGATGAGGCAAAGGCCGCCGGAACCCTGGAGGCAGCCGCTTATGCCTCTCAGTCCGAGGCGCTGGCCTTGCAGTTCAAAGTCCAGGAGGCGGAGCTGATTCAGTCGTTGACTCAATCGGAGCTGGATGCGTTGAAGGAAAGTACTGATCTATAGGGTTAAGCCGGCCCGGCTGTTTCTTGACCCAATGAAAACCTGTGGCGAGGGAGCAAGCTCCCTCGCCACAGGCAACTGTTGGTTCAGAACAGGAAGTAACGCTGCGCCATCGGCAAGACATCTGCCGGTTCACACCACAACAACACGCCATCGGCCTTGACCTGATAGGTCTGTGGGTCGACGTCGATGCTCGGCAGGTAGTCGTTGTGGATCAGGTCGGTTTTCTGCACATCGCGGCAGCCTTTGACCACGGCAATCCTCTTCTTCAATCCCAACTGTTCCGGCAACCCGGCCTCGGCAGCGGCCTGGCTGATGAAGGTCAGGCTGGTGGCATGCCGCGAGCCGCCAAAGCTTGCGAACATCGGTCGGTAGTGCACCGGTTGCGGGGTCGGGATCGAAGCGTTGGCGTCGCCCATCAGGCTGGCGGCAATCGCCCCGCCCTTGAGAATCAAGGTCGGCTTCACGCCAAAAAACGCCGGGCGCCACAGCACCAGGTCGGCCCACTTGCCGACTTCGATGGAGCCCACTTCATGGCTGATGCCATGGGTGATCGCCGGGTTGATGGTGTACTTGGCGATGTAGCGCTTGATGCGGAAATTGTCGTTGCCTTCGCCGTCGCCGGGCAGGGCGCCACGTTGCTTCTTCATCTTGTCGGCGGTCTGCCAGGTGCGGGTGATGACTTCGCCGACACGGCCCATGGCCTGGCTGTCGGAGCTGATCATCGAGAAGGCGCCGAGATCGTGGAGAATGTCTTCGGCGGCGATGGTCTCGCGGCGGATGCGGCTTTCGGCGAAGGCCACGTCTTCGGCAATGCTTGGGTCCAGGTGATGGCAGACCATCAACATGTCCAGATGCTCGTCGATGGTGTTGCGGGTGAACGGCCGGGTCGGGTTGGTGGAGCTGGGCAGCACGTTGGGGAAGCCGCAGGCCTTGATGATGTCCGGCGCGTGGCCGCCACCGGCGCCTTCGGTGTGGTAGGTGTGGATGGTGCGGCCCTTGAACGCGGCCAGGGTGGTTTCGACGAAGCCGGACTCGTTGAGGGTGTCGGTGTGGATCGCCACCTGCACGTCGTACTGGTCGGCCACGCTCAGGCAGTTGTCGATGGCCGCCGGGGTGGTGCCCCAGTCTTCGTGCAGCTTCAGGCCGATGGCGCCGGCCTTGACCTGTTCCACTAGCGGCTCCGGCAGGCTGGCGTTGCCCTTGCCGGTGAAACCCATGTTCATCGGGAAGGCATCGGCGGCCTGGAGCATGCGCGCCAGGTGCCAGGGCCCGGAGGTGCAGGTGGTGGCGTTGGTCCCGGTGGCCGGGCCCGTGCCGCCGCCGATCATGGTGGTGACGCCGCTCATCAGCGCTTCTTCGATCTGCTGGGGGCAGATGAAGTGAATGTGGGTGTCGATGCCGCCGGCGGTGAGGATCATGCCTTCGCCGGCAATCACTTCGGTGCTGGCGCCGATGGCGATGGTCACGTCGGGCTGGATGTCCGGGTTGCCGGCCTTGCCGATGGCTGCGATGCGCCCGTCCTTGAGGCCGACATCGGCCTTGACGATGCCCCAGTGGTCGATGATCAGCGCGTTGGTGATCAGCGTGTCGACGACCTCGGCGGCCAACAGTTGGCTCTGGCCCATGCCGTCGCGAATGACCTTGCCGCCGCCGAATTTCACTTCTTCGCCGTAGGTGGTGAAGTCCTTTTCCACTTCGATCCACAGTTCAGTGTCGGCCAGGCGGACCTTGTCGCCGACGGTGGGGCCGAACATGTCGGCATATGCCTGACGACCTATTTTCATTGCAAAGATCCTCGCATATGAGCTGCAAGCTTCAAGCTGCAAGCCTCAAGTAAAAACAAAGCAGGGGGGAGCGCCGCAAACCGCTGTTTCTTGCAGCTTGCAGCTAGAAGCTTGCAGCTGAAGTCATTCACAAGCTGCCCATGACTCGTCCGGCGAACCCATAAACCCGCCGCAACCCGGCCAGCTCGACAAGCTCGACTTCCCGACTCTGGCCCGGTTCGAAGCGCACCGCGGTGCCGGCCGGGATGTTCAGGCGCATGCCACGGCTGGCGGCGCGGTCGAAGGCCAGGGCGTCGTTGGTTTCGAAAAAGTGATAGTGCGAGCCAACCTGGATCGGCCGGTCGCCGCTGTTGGCGACGCTCAGCGTGAGGGTACGGCGGCCGACGTTGAGTTCGATGTCGCCAGGCTGGACCTGGTATTGCCCTGGAATCATTGCGGTTGCCCCAAGATCTTGTAGTAAATAGCGGTCGGGGTGTAGGTCCCGTCCGGGCTCTGGCAGTAGTCGGGCAGTTCGCCGACGCGGGTGTAGCCCATGGCGCGGTAGAACGCCTCGGCCTCGGAGCCGGCCTCGGTGTCGAGGTACAGCAGGCCGCGCTTGTGCTGGCGGGCGCCGAGTTCCAGGGCGCTCATCAATTGCTGGCCCAGGCCACGACGGCGGGCCTCGCCGCGTACCAGCAGCTTCTGCACTTCGGCGCGGTTGAGACCGTTGGGCTTCTGGCACAGGGCAAGCTGGACGCTGGCCTGTACCTGCTCATCCTTGACCACCACCCATAGCAGCAGGTGGCCCTGGTTGAGGCCGGTCTGGACTTCGTCGAAATAGGCACGGGCCTGGACGGCATCAAGGTCGGCCATGAACCCGACGCTGGCGCCGTAACCGACAGCGTCGAGCAGCAGATCGATCAGGCCCTGGCGGTAATGGGCAAAGCTTTCAGCATGGACTCGACGCAACTGGGCGGCGTTCATCGGTATCACTCCTTGTCGATGGCGGGCGGTGGCGCCCCGGGGTTGAGGACCAACTGCATGAACGTCAGGTCCAGCCAACGGCCGAACTTGGTGCCCACCTGAGGCATCTGCCCGGTGGTGACGAAACCGGCCCGCTCATGCAGGCGAATCGAGGCCGCGTTGCCGCTCTCGATGGCGGCGACCATGACGTGTTTATCGCAGGACCTGGCGCGCTCGATCAGGGCAGCCATCAGCAACGGGCCAAGGCCATTGCCGCGCTGGTCGCTGCGCACATATACCGAATGCTCCACCGTATGACGGAAGCCGTCGAACGGCCGCCAGTCGCCGAAGGAAGCGTAGCCGAGCACGTTGTCCTCGGCGTCGACGGCCACCAGCACCGGGTAGCCCTGGTGTTGCCGGGCACTGAACCAGGCCTGGCGGTTGCCCAGGTCCACGGCCTGCTCGTTCCAGATCGCCGTGGTGTTGAGCACGGCGTCGTTGTAGATGTCGCGAATCGCCGCCAGGTCGGCGGGTTGAGCGTCACGAACATGGGCAGTCATGGCGTGGCCTCAGGCGATGGGTTGATGGACGGTGACCAGTTTGGTGCCGTCGGGAAACGTCGCTTCGACCTGGATTTCCGGAATCATTTCCGGGATGCCTTCCATCACCTGCTCGCGGCTCAGCAGGGTAGTGCCGAAGTGCATCAGCTCGGCGACGGTCTGGCCGTCACGGGCACCTTCCAGCAGCGCGGCGGAAATGTAGGCCATGGCTTCCGGGTAGTTGAGTTTCAAGCCACGGGCCAGGCGCCGTTCGGCAACGAGGCCGGCGGTGAAGATCAGCAGCTTGTCTTTTTCGCGTGGGGTCAGGTCCATGTGCATTCCATAAGGGCAGATAAAAAAATTTCGCTGTAGATCCATTCCACTGTGGGAGCGAGCCTGTGAAAGCAAAACCTTTGAAAGCAAAACCTGTGGGAGCAAAGCTTGCTCGCGATAGCAGCGCCTCGGTCGATCAGAAGGACCGCGTTATCGTTCATCGCGAGCAAGCTTTGCTCCCACAGAAATTCATTGCTTCCACTCCATTGCTCCCACAGAAATTCATTGTTTGCATGCCATTGCTCCCACAGAAAAGCGGATTCAGGTACTCCAGATTCTCGGTGGCATGGCCTCTCTTCCGAGCAATGCAGGCCTGAGCAAACGCCACAACTCAATCAACCACCCCCGCGCCAGCAACGCCTCGCTCGCCAGGCAGCGGGCCACGAGCAAACCGGGCAATTGGGTCAGGTCGCCGCGCACGGCATGGCCCAGGGACCGGCAGCGCTCCAGCAGCTCGCTGTCGATCTCGCCGGTCACCAGTAACGTGGCAAACACCGGATCACCGCCCAGCCCGATGGGCGAGTCGAGCAGCCCATCACCGCCCACGATGCGCTGGCGCTCGTGCCACAGCAACTGGCCGTCGCGGCGAATGTCCAGCCGCGATTGAAAGTGCCCGAGGTCGAACCGCTCGCCGCTGGCCGGCCGGCCGAGGGCAACCATGTCCCAGTAGAACAGGCGCCCGTCGCCCTGCAGGTCGATGCGCGTGCTGAGTTCGGCCTGGGCCGCGCTGAACACGATGGTTTCCTGGGGCAGCCATTCCAGGGTCGCACCGGGGGCCACGCTCAGGGTCAACTGCTGGTACGCCGGGCCGGCGGCGCGGTACCACTTGGCGGCGCCTGGGCTGGTCAATTGCGCCCAGGCACCCGGGCCGACGTGGGCCGAGATGTCCAGTCGATCACCGCCGGCAATCCCGCCGGGCGGGTGGACGATGATGTGCTGGCACACCTCGGGGCCTTCGGCGTACAAGTGCTTCTGCACCCGCAGCGGGCCTTTATGGCGGCGCTGTACCGGGCGTGTGCAATCGCCGAAGCGGGCGTAGCCCAAATCCAGCTCGGCGTGCCAGCTGGGGGTGAACAGGGCGGAGGGCGAAACAGGTAGATTCATGATTTTCTAATAATCGTCGGGACGCTAAGACTAGATCGTAACCAGCCCGCGCACACCCTCGGCTTCCATGTTTTCTCCGCGGCCCTGCTGCACGATCTCGCCCCGGGACATCACCAGGTATTGATCGGCCAGCTCGGCGGCGAAATCGTAAAACTGCTCCACCAGCAAAATCGCCATGTCGCCCCGGGCCGCCAGTTTCTTGATCACCACGCCGATCTCCTTGATGACCGAGGGCTGGATGCCTTCGGTGGGCTCGTCGAGAATCAGCAGGCGCGGCCGACTGGCCAGGGCCCGGCCAATGGCGAGCTGCTGTTGCTGGCCGCCGGACAGATCACCGCCCCGGCGTTGTTTCATCTGCAGCAGCACCGGGAACAATTCATAGATAAAGGCCGGTACTTCCTTGGCCTCTGAACCAGGGAAACGCGACAGCCCCATCAGCAGGTTTTCTTCTACCGTCAGCCGGCCGAAAATTTCCCGGCCCTGGGGCACGTAGGCAATGCCGGCGTGCACCCGTTGGTGCGGCTTGAAGGCAGTGATGGCCTTGCCCTCCCAATTCACCGCACCTTCCTTGGCCGGCAACAGGCCCATCAGGCATTTGAGCAGGGTGGTCTTGCCCACGCCGTTGCGCCCCAGCAGGCACGTCACCTCGCCGACCTTGGCGTCGAACGACAGGCCGCGCAGGATGTGGCTACCGCCGTAGTACTGGTGCAGTTTTTCGACTTGCAGCATGTCTTGAATTCCCCTCAAGTCCCCTGTGGGAGCGGGCTTGCTCGCGAAAGCGGTGAGTCAGGCAGAACAACTTTGACTGACACTGCGCATTCGCGAGCAAGCCCGCTCCCACAGGGGGAATGTGTTTGTCGATCTAGCGACCGAGGTAAACCTCGATCACCCGCTCATCGGCCTGCACCTGCTCCAGCGACCCTTCAGCCAGCACGCTGCCTTGGTGCAACACGGTGACGTGGTCGGCAATCGCGCCGACGAAGCCCATGTCGTGCTCCACCACCATTAGCGAATGCTTGCCCGCCAGGGTCTTGAACAGCTCGGCGGTGAACTCGGTCTCGGCGTCGGTCATGCCCGCCACCGGTTCGTCGAGCAGCAGCAATTGCGGGTCCTGCACCAGCAGCATGCCGATCTCCAGGAACTGCTTCTGGCCGTGGGACAGCAACCCTGCGGCGCGGTTGACCGAGGCGGTGAGGCGGATGGTCTCGAGTACTTCGTCGATGCGATCGTGCTGCTCGCCGGTCAGTTTCGCCCGCAGGCTGGCCCACACCGATTTGTCGGTCTTGAGCGCCAGCTCCAGGTTCTCGAACACGCTCAAGGCTTCGAACACCGTGGGCTTCTGGAATTTGCGGCCGATGCCGGCCTGGGCGATCTGCACTTCGCTCATGGTCGTCAGGTCGAGGGTTTCGCCGAACCAGGCCTTGCCGTGACTGGGGCGGGTCTTGCCGGTAATGACATCCATCAGCGTGGTCTTGCCGGCACCGTTGGGGCCGATGATGCAGCGCAATTCGCCGACGCCGATGTACAGGTTCAACTCGTTCAAGGCCTTGAAACCATCGAAACTGACGCTGATGTCTTCCAAAGTCAGGATGGTGCCGTGGCGGGTGTTCAGGCCCACGCCGGCCGCCTGGCCGAGGCCGATGGCGTCGCGGCTGCTGCCTTGGTCTTTGTTGGGCTCCAGGATGGGTTCGAGCATGAAATCCGCCGTCGGTGTGATTCTCATTGTTCGCCCCTTTTCTTCAGCAGCCCGATCACGCCCTTGGGCAGATACAGGGTCACGACGATGAACAGGGCGCCGAGGAAGAACAGCCAATATTCAGGAAACGCCACGGTGAACCAGCTCTTCATGCCGTTCACCACCCCGGCGCCCAGCAACGGCCCGATCAACGTGCCGCGCCCGCCGAGGGCGACCCAGACGGCGGCTTCGATGGAGTTGGTCGGCGACATTTCGCTGGGGTTGATGATGCCCACCTGCGGCACGTACAACGCCCCGGCCAAGCCGCACAACACCGCGCTCAACACCCAGACGAACAGCTTGAACCCCCGGGGATCGTAGCCGCAGAACATCAGCCGGTTTTCCGCGTCGCGCAGGGCGGTCAGCACCCGGCCGAATTTGCTGCGGGCCAGGCGCCAGCCGATGAACAGGCTCGCCACCAGCAACAACACCGTGGCGAAAAACAGCACCGCCCGGGTGCCCGGTTCGGTGATGCCAAAGCCCAGGATCGAACGGAAATTGGTAAAGCCGTTGTTGCCGCCAAACCCGGTTTCGTTGCGGAAAAACAGCAGCATTCCGGCGAAGGTCAGGGCCTGGGTCATGATCGAGAAATACACGCCCTTGATCCGCGAGCGGAAGGCGAAGAAACCGAACACCAGCGCCAGCAAACCCGGCGCCAGCACCACCAGGCACATCGCCCAAAGGAAACTGTCGGTACCGGCCCAGTACCAGGGCAACTCGGTCCACGACAAGAAAGTCATGAACGCCGGCAAGCCATCGCCGGCGGCCTGGCGCATCAGGTACATGCCCATGGCGTAGCCGCCCAGGGCGAAGAACAAACCGTGGCCCAGGGAGAGCAAGCCGGCGTAGCCCCAGACCAGGTCCAGCGCCAGGGCGACGATGGCATAGCAGAGAATCTTGCCCACCAGGGTCAGGGTGTAGGCCGAAACGTGGAGCGGATGGTCCGCCGCCAGCAGCGACAGCAGCGGCAGGCTCAACAGCACGGCGAGGATCAGCGCGCCGACGGCGAGAGTGACTTTGGGACCGGCCTTTTGCGTGGCCGTGAGCATCAGGGGCTGGTTCATCAGTCGATTACCCGTCCTTTGAGCGCGAAGAGGCCTTGCGGACGCTTCTGGATGAACAGAATGATCAGCGCGAGGATCAGGATCTTGCCGAGCACGGCACCGATCTGCGGTTCGAGGATCTTGTTGGCGATGCCCAGGCCGAACGCGGCGAACACACTGCCGGCCAACTGGCCGACACCGCCGAGCACCACCACCAGGAACGAGTCGATGATGTAGCTCTGGCCCAGGTCCGGGCCGACGTTGCCGATCTGGCTCAGGGCCACGCCGCCGAGCCCGGCGATGCCCGAACCGAGGCCGAAGGCGAGCATGTCCACGCGCCCGGTGGGCACGCCGCAGCACGCGGCCATGTTGCGGTTCTGCGTTACCGCGCGGACGTTCAGGCCCAGGCGTGTCTTGTTCAGCAGCAGCCAGGTCAGCACCACCACGAACAGCGCGAAGGCGATGATCACGATGCGGTTGTACGGCAGCACCAGGTTCGGCAACACCTGGATCCCGCCCGACAGCCACGCCGGGTTGGCGACTTCGACGTTCTGCGCACCGAACACCAGGCGCACCAGTTGGATCAGCATCAGGCTGATGCCCCAGGTGGCGAGCAGGGTTTCCAGCGGGCGCCCGTAGAGATGGCGAATCACCGTGCGCTCCAGGGCCATGCCGATGGCCGCGGTGATGAAAAACGCCACTGGCAAAGCGATCAGCGGATAGAACTCGATGGCGTTCGGGGCGAAGCGCTGGAACAGTATCTGCACCACGTAGGTGGAGTAGGCGCCGAGCATGAGCATCTCGCCGTGGGCCATGTTGATCACCCCCAGCAGGCCAAAGGTGATCGCCAGGCCGAGGGCGGCGAGCAGCAGGATCGAGCCCAGGGACATGCCGCTGAAGGCCTGGCCCAGCAACTCGCCCACCAGGAGTTTGCGCTTGACCTGGCTGAGGCTGGTCTCAGCGGCGGTGCGCACGGCGGCATCGGTTTCGACGCCGGGCTCAAGTAAACCTTCCAGGCGGGTGCGGGCCAATGGATCACCGGTTTCCCCCAGCAGGCGCACGGCGGCCAGGCGCACGTTCGGGTTGGTGTCCACCAGTTGCAGGTTCGCCAGGGCCAGGCTCAGGGCGGCGTGTACGTCTTCGTCCTGCTCGCCGGCCAATTGTCGATCGAGAAATGCCAGTTGCGCCGGGCGGGCACTTTTTTGCAATTGCTGCGCGGCAGCCAGGCGTACGCGGGCATCGACGGCGAGTAATTGGTGGCTGGCGAGCGCGGTTTCAATCAGGCCGCGCAAGCGGTTGTTCAGGCGCAGGGTCTTGGGTTGGCCATCGACGGTCAACTGCCCTTGTTGCAAGGCGTTGATCAGTTCGACGCGCTCAGGCTCCGGCTGCGCGGCCCAGGTTTCCAAAAGCTTGGCCTGCTGGGTCGGGTTGGCGGCGACGAAGTCTTCGGCGTCGCCGGCGTGGGCGCCCAGTGGCAACAGCAAACATACTAGGAGGAGCAAACGATAAAGGGACATAGCTACGTCCTGTAAGGCGACGACGGACCCTGTGGGAGCAAAGCTTGCTCGCGATGGCGGTGTGTCTGGATGACCGCGATCGCGAGCAAGCTTTGCTCCCACAGAGTTAGGGGCTTGTTCCCAGGCTCAGTTGCTCTTCACCGCATAGTCAGGCTTCTTGTCGTTGCCGGCGATGAACGGGCTCCAAGGTTGGGCGCGGATCGGGCCTTCGGTCTGCCAGACCACGTTGAACTGACCGTCGGCCTGGATCTCGCCGATCATCACGGGCTTGTGCAGGTGATGGTTGGTCTTGTCCATGGTCAGGGTGTAGCCCGACGGTGCGGCGAAGGTCTGGCCGGCCAGGGCTTCGCGGACCTTGTCGACATCGGTGGACTTGGCTTTTTCCACCGCTTGCGCCCACATGTGGATGCCGACGTAGGTGGCCTCCATCGGGTCGTTGGTCACCGCTTTGTCGGCGCCCGGCAGGTTCTTGGCCTTGGCGTAGGCTTTCCAGGAATCGACGAATTTCTTGTTCGCCGGGTTATCCACGGACTCGAAGTAATTCCATGCCGCCAGGTTGCCCACCAGTGGCTTGGTGTCGATGCCACGCAGTTCCTCTTCGCCCACCGAGAACGCTACGACCGGCACGTCGGTAGCCTTCAGGCCCTGGTTCGCCAGTTCTTTGTAGAACGGCACGTTGGAGTCGCCGTTCACGGTGGAGATGACCGCGGTCTTGCCACCGGCCGAGAATTTCTTGATGTTGGCGACAATGGTCTGGTAGTCGCTGTGGCCGAACGGGGTATAGACCTCTTCGATGTCCTTGTCCGCCACGCCTTTGGAGTGCAGGAACGAACGCAGGATCTTGTTGGTGGTGCGCGGGTAGACGTAGTCGGTGCCCAGCAGGAAGTAGCGCTTGGCGCTGCCGCCTTCTTCGCTCATCAGGTATTCCACCGCCGGAATCGCCTGCTGATTCGGCGCTGCGCCGGTGTAGAAGACGTTGGGCGACATCTCTTCGCCTTCGTATTGCACCGGGTAGAACAGCAGCCCGTTGAGCTCTTCGAACACCGGCAACACGGATTTACGCGACACCGAGGTCCAGCAGCCGAACACCACGGCGACCTTGTCCTGGGTCAGCAACTGACGGCCCTTTTCGGCGAACAGTGGCCAGTTCGATGCCGGGTCCACGACTACGGCCTCAAGCTTTTTGCCGTTCACGCCACCCTTGGCGTTGATCTCGTCGATGGTCATCAGCGCCATGTCCTTGAGGGACGTCTCGGAGATCGCCATGGTGCCGGACAGCGAATGCAGGATGCCGACCTTGATGGTTTCGGCGGCCTGGACGGTCCAGGCCATGCCCATCGCGGCAATACTTGCCGAGAGTGTAAAAGCCTTGATCAAGCTACGACGCTTCATTGTGCGATCTCCATGGACTTATGAGTTTTTTTGGGCGGCAGATGCAAACGCTGAAGGCGCTTTTGCAAGGGGTGTGCCCGGTCGGGAAAAGGCTTTGAAATGCGGGGTTGGCGGTAGAGAAGGAAAACGACAATGCACCGTCAGCGACCACATCGCGGGGGCTGGTGCAGGAAGGCGCTCCGTATTGGGGCGTGGAAGGTGAGCCAATTCAACGTGAGATTTTCGACCGCCCGACTATGCTGACTCTTCTGCCATTCTGAAGAGGGGAAATCCGTTTTGAATGACTCTGGCCCTGCGAGCAGTTTTCTTCTCGACGAGACGGCGGTGTTTGACGTGTTGCCTGGCACTAAACCGGTCGAGCACCCGAAGTGGATGCATGCGACACATTTGAGAGAAGGCAGGTATTCGCTGATTCTCACCGCTGGAGAGCACCTTCGAAGCAGTGAGCTGCAGGTGTTTCCTGATTCAACCTTGCACGTTCGTTTTTCGGCGGCCCTACCCAGCATCAGTTCGGATGGGCTCACCTGCTCAGTTGCTTTTTTCGATGATCTAGCTCAAGCCGAATTCCAACTTGGGATTTTCCATGTGTGTGGAGGCTATACACCGTCGGAATGGAGGACGGTGGATTTGGATCTGGCTTGGTTGGCAGGGAAGCGTGGCCGACTCTTGATCGCGTGCGGGCCTGGGGCGAAGAACGATCCGACGGCAGATTGGTTGGCGATAGCTGACTTGTGCGTCGCCAGAGAGGGAGAGATGAAAGCGCTTCTGGCGAAAACCCATCAACCCATGCGCATGAAAAACGAGATCGCACACTTCAGTAGCGTCTACCGGAATGAGTTCTATGCAAACGTTCAGGAGCGCCAGAGTGAAACGGCAATGGGCGTTGCTCGCACCGTCCGCCGATTAAATGGACCGGCTCAGGCGCAAGGGCATGCTGCGCAGGCTGACATGGTCATTTTGGAGCCGTTTGAAGGCGAGGCCGCCTACTCTTATGCGACGCGTCTGCTGAGGGCGAACGTCCCGGAGACTCCGCCGGATTTTCAAGCGAGGCTACGCCAGAAAGTCATGGACCACGGCGCCATAAAGGTTTTGTCAATCTGCAGTGGCGCCGCGCGGATAGAGGCCGGTTTGTCAGCGGCGGTACCCGAAGGCGTGGAATGGTCATTGCTGGATATCAATGAGGACTTGCTTCAAATCGCGGCAAAGCAGTTTCCGCCAGGGATCCGCCTCGATTTGATCGTGGCGGATGCAAATAACCTGGTGCCTACCGGTGAGCAGTGGGACGTCATCATGTGTGTTTCGGCATTGCATCATTTGGTCGAGCTGGAAAAAGTCATGCTCTTTATCTCCCGTAGTTTGAAAAACGATGGGGAGTTCTGGAGTGTGGGGGAGGCTGTGGGACGTAACGGCAACCGCTTGTGGCCCGACGCAATCATTGCCGCTGACGCCGCATTCTCGTCCTTGCCGGCGCGCTACCGATTAAATGCCGACACCCAGGCCGTCGATGCGGTCATTCCAGACAAGGACCATTCGATTGGGTGTTTCGAGGGGATTCGAAGCGAGGAAATTACCGCGCTCCTGGAGCGTTGGCTGAAGCCGGTAGACGTTTACCGCACCAACTGCTTTCTCTGGCGGATGGTGAATCTTGCCTACAGCGGGAATTTTCATCTTGAAGCCGCTGAAGACCAGGCGCTGGTCATCGATATGGTACGAGCGGAGCTTGAGCATTTTCGCAATGGAGGCCTTGGGACCGAGCTATTCGGCGTCTACAAAAAGAAGCATCTCTTCAGCGGCGGCGCATCAGACCGATAAAAAACAGTCCGCCGATAGCGGCTGTGGCGACCCCAATCGGCAAGTCCTCCGGCGCGATCAACGTGCGTGCCGCCACGTCCACCCACACCAGGAACAGGCTGCCGAGCAGCACACAGGCCGGCAGCAACCGCCGATGCTCGGCGCCCACCAGGCGCCGGGCAATGTGCGGCACCATCAGCCCGACAAAACCAATCGAGCCGCTGATAGACACCAGCACGCCGGTCATCAGCGACGCGATCAGGAAAATCCACAACC
The DNA here is from genome assembly GCF_017498305.1 of Pseudomonas sp. OA65. Lineage (NCBI taxonomy): Bacteria > Pseudomonadati > Pseudomonadota > Gammaproteobacteria > Pseudomonadales > Pseudomonadaceae > Pseudomonas > Pseudomonas sp. OA65. The sequence goes on along the minus strand of NZ_JAGDEZ010000014.1, from coordinate 41,878 downwards.
GCACCTTCGCCGCGTTCAGGCCCAGGGTCACGGCGGTTTGTTCGCCCGCCATCAGCGCGTTCAGCGGCCGGGCCATGCCCAGCAGCAACACCAGCCCCAACCCCACGCTGGCGGCCGGCACGGCCAGCAGCTCCCAACGGGCCAGGCCCAGGCCACCAAGCATCCAGAACATCACTGCCGAACTGGCGCGATGATCGCCGAGGAACAGCAGCAGGTTGGCCGCCGCCATCATCACGAAGGACACCGCCACGCCGCACAGCAACAGCCGATCACTCTCCAGGCGACCCTGGCGGGCAGCGATGGCCAGGACCAGCAACATGCTCAGCAGTGCGCCGATGAAGGCCGCGAGGGGCAGGGTCAGCAAGCCGATGACTTCACCGACATGCAACACCACGATGACCGCTCCCAAGGTCGCACCGGAGGTGACACCCAACAGGTGCGGATCGGCCAGCGGGTTGCGCGTGACCGCTTGCAGCACCGCACCGATCAGCGCCAGCCCCGCACCGACCAGGGCACCGAGCAGCAGGCGCGGGACGCGGATCAGCCAGACGATATGTTCCTGGCCGGGCGTCCAATAGACCTCGCCCACACCGAAGGCCTTATGCAGCAGTAGATCCCAGACCACGGCCACCGGCACCCGCGCCGGCCCGAAACCCAGGGATACCACGCACGACACCAGCAGCAGCGCACCGAGGACCATCAGCAGGGCGCCGTAGCGACGATTATTCATTGGCGGTGGAAACCCCGTGCCAGGGTTTGCACCGCCAGCACGTTGTCGATACCCGGTGTGGCCTGCACGTAAGGGATCACGATGAAGCGCCGCTGCTTGATCGCATCCACCGATTGCAGGGCCGGGTTATCCAGCAGGAATTGTTGCTTCTGCTCGGCGCTGACTTCGCCGTAGTCGACGATCACGATGACCTGCGGGTTGCGCTCGACCACGTTCTCCCAGTTCACCCGGGTCCAACTGGTTTCCACGTCATCGAGGATGTTGCGTCCGCCGGCCGCGTCAATCAGGGCCTGGGGCATGCCGAGGCGGCCGGAGGTCATGGCCCGGTCTTCGCCGCTGTCATACAGGAACACGCGCGGTTGTTGGGTCGGCAGGTGCTTGCGCGTTTCGGCCACCTGGGCCTGCATCGTCGCGATCAGCGCATTGGCGCGATCCTGTACATCGAAGATTTTCCCGAGGTTGCGCAGGTCGTTGTAGGTGTCTTCCAGGGAGGCCGCCGGGCGTTTCATCACGAAGGCGCAGGATTCGGTCAGTTCGTAGACGTTGATGCCCAGCGGTTGCAAGGTCTGCGGGGTCAGGTCGCCGCCCACACGCATGCCGTAGTCCCAGCCAGCGAAGAAAAAGTCGACGTTGGCATTGAGCAGGGTTTCCACCGAGGGGTATTTGGCGGCCAGCTCCGGCAGGCCATCGAGAATCCTGGCCATCTCGGGCGTCACCGATTTCCAGCCGCTGATGCCGCTATAGCCGACCATGCGCGGCTTGAGCCCCAGGGCGAGCATCATCTGCGTCATGTTGATGTCATGGCTGACGGCGTGCCGAGGGGCCTCGTTGAACACCACCTGGCGGTTGCAGCTCTGGATCGTCAACGGGTAGCGGGTGGCTTCGGCCAGGGCATTTGCGCTGCCCAGCAGGAGGGGCAGCAACAGCAGGAAACGCAAGGTCATGGTTGGGTTATCCAAGTGATTCGTGGGTAGCCGGACAGCGGGTGCTCATCCACCAGGGCTTCGACGCCGAACACTTCGCGCAACAGCTGGGCGGTGAGGACGTCCTTGGGCGTGCCGCTGGCGACGATGCGCCCATGTTCGATCACGTACAGGCGATCACAGAAGGCGGCGGCCAGGTTCAGATCGTGGAGGCTGGCGAGGGTGCCGATGCCCAGGCCCTTGATCAGTTGCAGCAGTTGCAATTGATAGTGCGGGTCGAGGTGGTTGGTCGGTTCGTCGAGGATCAGTAACTGCGGTTGCTGGGCCAGGGCGCGGGCGAGGATCACTCGTTGTTTTTCGCCTCCCGACAGCGTGGCGAAGGCATGGTCGCCAAAGCCTTCGAGTCCTGCCGATGCCAAGGCCTGTAGCACCAATCTCCGGTCCTCTTCGTGGTCGCCGTCGAACAGGCCCTTATGGGGCGTACGTCCCATGGCGACCACTTCCTCCACCGTCAGGCCGAAGGCGTCGGGAAACTCCTGCAGCACCACGGCGATGCGTTGGGCGCACCAGCGCGAGGACTGCTGCCAAACATTGTGATGCTCCAATTTTACTTCGCCACTTTCCGGCCGGCTGAAGCGATAGGCGCAGCGCAACAGGCTGGTCTTGCCGCTGCCGTTGGGTCCGATCAACCCGACAAACTCCCCGGCCGTCACCTGCAGCGTGGCGTCACGCAGTTGGAACTGGTGATGGCAGTGGCCATGGCCCAGGGGTGTCCAGGCGAGGTGGGAGAGGGTTAGGGAGGTCATGCAGTTACTCAAATTATTGGATCGGACCTCAATCCCCTGTGGGAGCGAGCTGTGTGGGAGCAAGGCTTGCCCGCGATGAAAACGACGCGGTCTCTTGAGGACCGCAGCGCCTGGATCGCGAGCAAGCTTTGCTCCCACAAAGCCCCACACAGTTTGAATTGTGTTCGTGGTTTGGAAGGCGGGCACGATTGTAGAGGTTTCGCGCCACCTTCCGTTAACTCGCTGTCTTCAGCTTGAAGATGAGGCAATCTCAGGCTGGCGATTGAACCGGGTGACGAGGCGATCCAGCGCCCACACCACCACCAGCGAAGCGCCCACCAATGGAAACACCACCGCCAGGGCCAGCATGATCAACACGCCAGTCTTCCAGGTCGGCAGGTCGTGACGCAGCGGCGGCACGCCGAACTTGCCCTGGGGACGGCGCTTCCACCAGATCACCAGGCCACTCACGGCGCTGAGCAGAATCATCAGGCAAACCAGCAGCACAAGGATCTGGTTCACCGCGCCGAACATCTTGCCTTCGTGCAACATCACGCCGGTTTCGGTGGCGCGGGCCACGATGCTGTAGTGCTCCCAGCGGACATCGGCCAGGACCTTGCCGGTGTACTGGTCTACGTGCAGGGTCGCGTCGTTGCGCGGGTCATCGGCGAACACGGCGACCGTGTACACGCCCGAGGCGGTCGTTGGGAACGTGATGCTGTAACCGGGCTCGACCTGGCGCGCGGTGGCGATGTCCTGCACTGCTTGCAGGCTGACGATCGGCGCGGCGGGGCCTTCATGCATGCCGCCGTGGGCCATGTGCTCGGCATGGTCGCCGGACATCGGCATCGGCGTATTTTCCATGGCCCAGGGTACGGTCTGGCGATGGGCGTTGTTGAGGCTGCCGGCCTCGACGTCGGACTTGGGCACGTCATTCCACATCGCCGCCGGGAAGCGGTTCCAGAGGTCCGCGTATTGCTTGCCCCAGAAGCCGGTCCAGGTCATGCCGCTGAGCAGCATCACCAGCAGGAATGCCGCGCCCCAGAAACCGACGACAACGTGCAGGTCACGCCAGAACAGCCGACCGCGTGCGCTCCAGCGCGGCCACAGCACGCCGGCCGACGATTGTCCGCGCGGCCACCACAGGTACAGGCCGGAGACCACCAGCACCACGCCCCAGCCGGCGGCCATTTCCACCAATCGGTCACCCACCGTGCCGATCAGCAACTCGCCGTGGATCGCCCGGGCCATGGCTTGCAGGTTGTTCTTCGCATCCTGCTCGCCGAGCACGTCGCCGTGGTACGGGTCGATGAACACGTTCAGTTCCTGGCCCTTGTCGATCACCACGAACTGCGCGCTGCGCTCGGCGTTGACCGGTGGCAAGTATTGTTTGACCTGGCCTTCGGGGTAAGCCTGGCGGACCTGCTTGAGCAGCTCGTCCGCCGCCAGGGTGTGATGCCCGGCCGGCACGTTCAGCAGGCTGCCGTACATCAGTGGATCGAGTTGCGGCTTGAACAGGTAAATGATCCCGGTCAGGGCCAGCATCACCATGAACGGCGCCACGAACAGCCCGGCATAGAAATGCCAGCGCCAGGCCAGGTTGTAGAAATTCGGTTTCGGTTGGCTCATTGCAAAGCGCTCCGCAGGGCAAATTGGGTTGTTATGTTTTTGGCGGTTGCTGCGCAACCGATCGCGGGCAAGCCTTGCTCCCACAGGTATTCCCATTGCTAAGGGAGCACAATTTGTCTCTCAGTAATGACAAATACTGTGGGAGCAAGGCTTGCCCGCGATGCTTTTAGAAACTCATATCCACCTTGGTCCAGAGCGTACGCCCCGGTTCGTTGATGGCCTGGGGATCGCTCGCCGGGTAACCAAACCCGGCGTTGCCGGCCAGGTTCAAGTGCTCGGCGTAGGCTTTGCCGAACAGGTTGTCGACGCCGCTGCTGACCTTCCAGTGCTGGTTGATGCGGTAGGCGCCGTTGAGCGAGAAGACCCCGAATCCCGAGCTTTTGCCGTAGTCCTTGCCCACCACGTTGCCCTTGTTCTCATCGACGCGGTGCTGCGCCGCCACTACCCGCCACAAGGCCCCGGCGCTCCAGCGGTCTTCGCTGTAGGTCAGGCCTAGGCGCGCGTCCAGCGGCGGCATCTGCGCCAGGGCGCTGCCGTCGCTGCTGTTCTTGCCCCAGGCGTAGGCCAGGGTGGCATCGGCTTTCCAGCGCTCGGTGAGTTTGTAGGCCGCACCCAATTCAGCGCCCATGATCCGTGCGTCGATGTTCTCGGCTCGCGAGGTGGTGCCCATCATCCCGGGGGTGTAATCGAACAGGATGTAGTCGCGCACCTGCCCGACGTACCCCGATGCCCAGGCCTCGAGGGTGTCGGTCTTGTATTGCAGGCCGAAGTCGAGCTGGGTGGTCTTCTCCGGCTTGATCGCGTCGAAGGCATTCAGCGAACCGCTCGGGCCAACGTTCGCCGAGAACAGCTCCCAGTAGTCCGGGAAACGCTGGGCGTGCCCGATGCCTGCGTAGAGGGTGGCAGGGCTGTCGTCCAGGTCGTGTTCGTAGCGGACGAAACCGCTGGGCAGCGTGTCGGCGCGGGTGTCATCGGCAGTAGGGTTGGGACGGGCCGACATGCCGGAACCGATGCTCTGGCGGTAATCCTTGGCCGAGGCGCGATCGAGCCGGGCGCCGGTGATCACTCGGTCGCGGTCGGCGGCGTACCAGGTCAATTCGCCGAACACCCCGTAATTATGGAAGTCGGCATCCTTGGTGTACGGCAGGTCCTTGTAGGTATCCACGCCCATGCTGCTGCGTTGGCGATGCTCGTTGGTCTGGGCGTCCAGGCCGCTGATCAATTGCACATCGGCCCAGCGCCAGGTCGCCTTGATGCGGGCGCCGAGGGTGCGACGGTCGACGTTGGAGGCCATGGGCCCAGCCATCATCCCGGTGCCGGACGGCGTGCGCAGCGTGTAGTTGTCCATCACATGGTCGGCGTAGTTGTAGTAGACCTGGGCCTCGACCTTGTCCAGCACCTCGCCGATGTTCGAGCGCTCGAAACGCAGCCCGAGGCTTTCACGCTTGAACTGCGAACCGTCCATGCCGCGCCCGGCGTAGCGCGCTTCACCGTCGCCCTTGCCGGCGGTCAGCTCCAGCAGGGTATCGGCGTCCGGCGTCCAGCCGAGGGTGACGTCGCCATTCCACTTGTCATAGCGCGACGGCACGGTGTCGTTGTTGCCGTCGCGGTAATCGTCCGAATGGGCGGTGTTGCCGATCACCCGTACATAACCCAGCGGCCCACCGGCGGCGGCATCCACCACTTTGTCGAAGCGGCCGTTGGAGCCGGCCAGCACGCTGGCGTTGACCCGGGTGCCCAACTCGCCGAACTGTTCCGGCTCGCGCTCGAACAGCACGGTCCCAGCCGAGGCACCGGGGCCCCAGAGCACGGTTTGCGGGCCTTTGATGACGGTGAGCTTGTCGTAGGTTTCCGGCGAGATGTAGGACGTCGGCGCGTCCATCCGGCCCGGGCAAGCACCCAGCAGCATGCTGCCGTTGGTGAGGATGTTCAGCCGCGAACCGAACATGCCACGCAACACCGGGTCGCCATTGGTGCCGCCGTTGCGCACCAGGGCGAAGCCGGGAATGGTCTTGAGGTAATCGCCGCCATCGCTGGCCGGCACCGGTTGGCGCGGGTCCTTGGGATTGGTGACGACGGTCAGGGGGGAACTGGGAGCGATGGCGGTGATGACCGTCGGGCTCAGTTCTTCGACCGGATGATCGAGATGCTCGTGCTCGTCGGCCAAAACGAGCGGGGTGAGCAGCAGGCCGCACAGTGCGGCGATGGTTTGGCGCAAACGAACCCGTGGCTCGTTCAGGGGGCAGCGAACCTGGGCAGAGCCCAAAGCGATGCCAGCAGAAAACCTGGACATGATGATTCCATCGAACAGACGTAGACGACACGGTCGGGCAGCCTGGGGCTGTCTTGTATGACCGGGGTAAGTTAAGTGTCAGGTTTACGCGTCGAGGGGCGGTGCGCGGGTGCGGGCACCCGGGAATAATGCCGGCCGGGCATGACCCAGGCGTGGGGAAGGGCTGGTGTAGGTGTTGGTGTGGGGTGTGTCGAAGGCGACGAAGGTGTGACCGCCAGGCAGCGCGGGGCAATTGGACAGCAGGCTGCAATAACCGCACTTTTCCCACAGCGCATGATGCTCGCTCTGTGGCGGGCAGTGCTCGGCTGCCGGCGCTTCGTGCGCCGACATGTCCATGCTCATCTCCATGTTCATGCTCATAGGCATGGACATGCGTTGATCCATCGGCATCGACTGGGAAACCAGCGGACCGATGAAGATCATCAGCATGGCGAACAGGCTGATCCAGCTACCGCGGGTCAGGCTCATGGGCTGACGGCGGCGGGTGGGCAGGCTGGCGCGACGAGGTTGCATGGGCGGCTATGTCTTACTGTTCGTGCTTATGCGTCTTGGTGCCGTCGGGTGCTTTTTTCTGCACCGCGACATCCACCGTGACATCCCCGGCCTTTTCGAAGTGCAGGGTCATGGGGAAACGCTTGCCGTCGCTGAGCAGGCTGCGGTCCTTCAGGTCCAGCAGCATCACGTGATAGGCCATCGGTGCGAAGGTGACGGTGGCACCGGGGGCGATGGCTACGACGGGCACCGGTTGCATTTTCATCAGGTCGTTTTGCATCACATGCTCGTGGAGCTCGGCCTTGCCGGCGATGGGCGAGTCGACGCTGAGCAGCTTGTCTGCGGTCTTGCCGCTGTTGTGGAGCACGAAATAGGCGGCCACGGTCGGCGCGTTGGGCGGCAATTCCTGGGACCATGGATGGGCGATCTCAAGCTCGCCCGCTTTGTATTGGTGAGCTTGGGCGAAGCCGATGGGAAGCAGCAGGGCGGCCAGCAGGATAAGTCTGTTCAACATGGCAATTCTCCGGAACGATTCAGGACGCAGGTGTGTGCGGAAGAATCAGGCCAGAGGCGAGGCGCGGGGGTTGAGGCTGGGCCACTGCTGGCGTGGCGTGGGGCTGTCGAGCTCGGAATGGACGGCGGCACGATGGGCCAACTGTGCATCCAGAAACAACTGCGGAGCATGCCCGGCGAGCGCCACCAACGGCGCCGGCCCTGAGCAGCACCAGCAATGTTGCATGGTCGAGTGATTGTCTTTTTGTGGCGCGCCCTGTTCGAGTTTGCCCAAGGATATCGCCACCATTTTCGTGCCGCTGGACGAGCAGAAACTGCCCCACAACAGTTGCTCGGCTGGCGAATTGGCGGTCGAACCCCCGCTGTTGGCAAGCGGCATGGCAAGCATGTTGAACAGCACTGCGAAGCAGGCGATCCAGGCAAATGCAAGCCGTTGTCGGGACATGGGGCAATCCGCTCGGTTGGGCGATCAGGTGGCGGTATTTAGCCTGATCGGGGGGCAGAAGTAAAAAGGCCACGTGCGGTGTAGGGTCGCAGGCTTGTGAGTAACAATAGCAAGGTATCTTCAGGTGAGTGCTTTTGTGGCGAGGGAGCAAGCTCCCTCGCCACAGGGCTCCGATGACATTGAACAGATTGCGAAGGATCATTCTCGCCATCTCCTGCTCTCCGTTCAAAATCAGAGTTACGGCTTTCATCTAGCAGGATTCTGGAGAATTCAGGATCACACCTGACGCGTTCGATGATCGTGTGCTTATAGCTTCGTGTGAGAGGCATAGCGTTACCTTTGAAAATCTAATGGCGTGAGCATTCATTGTGGCGAGGGGATTTATCCCCGCTGGGCTGCGTAGCAGCCCCAAGAGCAGTGAATGCAGTCCGCCAGACAAAACTGTGAGCTTATGTTTTGGGACTGCTTCGCAGCCCAGCGGGGATAAATCCCCTCGCCACAGGGGTGGGTTTGACCAATCGATTTTGATCAAAGCCAACGTCCTGTCGCTTATCTCGGGTCGACCACATCCAATGCCCGATTCGCCAACAACTGGCCCAGCTCAATCATTTGCTGGACCCCTTGCGCGATATGTCGTCGCGAGCCCTCCAGATCGAATGCGAGGTCGCCGACCATGGCTGGCCCTTCATCGAGAGTGTCGCCCCGGTCTGAAGGGCGCATGAGATCTTTGTGGCGAGGGAGCTTGCTCCCGCTGGGCCGGGCTGGCGCTCCAGCGCGGAGCGGCCCTAAAACCAGGCATTGCTGTGTGTCAGGAATATCGCGTCCGCTTTTTTGGGGCTGCTGCGCAGCCCAGCGGGAGCAAGCTCCCTCGCCACAGGGCGGCGGCTGTGCGCAGGTTAGTCGACCGGGAGTCCAGCATTACCGGCGCGCCCGAAGGCGCCCTGCGCACAACCATCATCAAGTGCAGGGATGAACTACCTGACTGACGAAGCTTGTGAACCCGCTGAAAACCTCGGGCGACTAAACCCGATCACTGATGGGCAGTGACGGGAATCAAGTTACCGACGGCCTCCAAGGCGCACAAGCCGGCGGATTCTGGCGTAGTTGTAGGCAGCGACGCAAGGTGATGTAGCCTGCTGACGTAGTTCTGACAGGACAGGCTTGTAGGACGGTGCAGGTTTCTGTCAGACCAGCTGCCGCAGCCCCCGCAACACCTCATCCACCGTTCCAAACTCCCGATCCACCCCCGCCAACACCGGCCGCTTCAACACCAACACCGGCACCCCCCGTTCCCGCGCCACCTCCAGCTTCGGTTCCGTAGCAGTGCTGCCACTGTTCTTGCTCACCAGCACATCGATCCGCCGTCGTTCGAACAGCTCACGCTCGCTCTCGATATGAAAAGGACCACGAGCCCCAATCACTTCGCAGCGCTCATTACCGGAATAAACCTCCAGCGCCCGCAGGGTCCAGAATTGCTCTGGCGGGATTTCATTCAGGTGTTGCAGCGGCTCACGCCCGAGGGTGAACAGGGGCCGGTGGAAGGGTTGCAGGGCCTGGATCAGTTCGCTCCAGTCGGCCACTTCGCGCCAGTCATCGCCGACCTGGGGTTGCCAGGCCGGGCGGCGCAGGGCCCAGCAGGGGATGGCGCAGGCTCGGGCGGCGTGGGCGGCGTTGTGGCTGATCTGGGCGGCGTAGGGGTGAGTGGCGTCCAGCAGCAGGTCGATGCCCTCGGCGCGGATGAAGTGCGCTAGCCCTTCGGCGCCGCCGTAGCCGCCGACGCGGACCTGGCAGGTCAGGTCGGTGGGGATGCGGCCGATGCCCGCCAGGCTGTAGATGTGCTGGGGCCCGAGGGTGCGGGCGATGGCCAGGGCTTCGGTGACGCCACCGAGGAGCAGGATACGTTTCATTTCAAAACTCCAGCCTGGCCGACAATCCCACCCTGGCGGTCGATGGCGAAGACTTCGACCTGGACCTGGGTCGGCACCACGCTGCGGGCGAAGGCCAGCGCGTGGTCGCACACCGCGTCACCGAGGGCGATGCCGGCGGCGCTGGCCATCGCCAGGGCCTGTTGGCTGGTGTTGGCTTCTCGAATGCCTTGCTGCAACACCTCATCGGCACCGATGGCGGCGGCCCATTCGGCCAGTTGTGGCAGGTCGATGCTCGAGTGGCGGCTGTGCAGGTCCATGTGGCCGGCGGCGAGTTTGCTGATCTTGCCAAAACCGCCGCAGAGGCTGAGTTTTTCCACCGGTACCTTGCGCACATGTTTGAGCACGGCGCCGACGAAGTCGCCCATTTCGATCAGGGCGATTTCCGGCAGGTTGTAGACCCGGCGCATGGTGTCTTCGCTGGCATTGCCGGTGCAGGCGGCGATGTGCAGGTAGCCGTTGGTTTTCGCCACGTCGATGCCCTGGTGGATCGAGGCGATGTAGGCCGCGCAGGAGAACGGCCGGACGATGCCGCTGGTGCCGAGGATTGACAGGCCGCCGAGGATGCCCAGGCGCGGGTTCATGGTTTTCAGCGCCAGGGCTTCGCCGCCCTCGACATTGATCGTGACTTCGAAACCGCCGGTATAACCACTTTCCTCGGCCAGCCGACCCAGGTGGTCGTTGATCATTTTGCGTGGCACCGGGTTGATCGCCGGCTCACCGACGCCCAGCACCAACCCCGGTCGCGTCACCGTGCCGACGCCGCGACCGGCGATGAAGTGCACGCCGGGCTCGGCGATCAAGCGCACCTGGGAAAACAACAGGGCGCCGTGGGTCACGTCCGGGTCATCGCCGGCGTCCTTGATCGTTCCGGCCTCGGCGCCTTGGTCGGTCAGGCGGCAGAACTCCAGGCGCATCTGCACCTGCTTGCCCTTGGGCAGGATGATTTCCACGGCGTCAGCTTCGGTGCCGCGCAGCAGCAGGCGGGCCGCCGCCAGGCTGGTGGCGGTGGCGCAACTGCCGGTGGTCAGGCCACTGCGCAAGGGGGCGGGTTGTTCGGCGGTTTCGTCACGCATCGAGAGGTTTCGTCAGGTCCAGCAAGGTGATCGGCAAGGCCTGGCGCCAGGTGTCGAATTCGCCCAGTGGCTGGGCCTGGGCAATGTGGATGCGGGTCAGTTCACCGCCGTGACGTTCGCGCCAGTGCATCAGGGTCGTTTCGCTTTGCAGGGTCACGGCATTGGCGACCAACCGACCGCCGGGCTTTAGTTGGGCCCAGCAGGCGTCGAGCACGCCTTCGCGGGTGACGCCGCCGCCGATGAACACCGCGTCCGGACGTTCGAGGTTTTCCAGCGCCTGGGGGGCGCTGCCGCGAATCAGTTGCAGGCCGGGCACGCCGAGGGTGTCGCGGTTGCGTTCGATCAAGCCTTGGCGGCCTTCGTCGGCTTCGATGGCCAGCGCCCGACAACTGGGGTGGGCGCGCATCCATTCGATGCCGATGGAGCCGCTGCCGGCGCCGACATCCCAGAGCAGCTCGCCAGGTGTGGGGGCGAGGCGGGCGAGGGTGATGGCGCGTACGTCGCGTTTGGTCAACTGACCGTCATGCTCGAACGCGGTATCGGGCAAACCGGCCAGGCGTGACAGGCGCGGTGCCGACGGTTCGGCCCGGCATTCGATGGCGATCAGGTTCAGGTCGGCGACGGTGGCGTCGGACCATTGTGTCGCAGTGCTTTCGATCCGTCGTTCTGCCGTGCCGCCCAAGTGTTCCAGCACCGTCATGGCGCTTGGGCCGAATCCCCGCTCGCGCAGCAAGGTCGCCACGGCGGCGGGGCTGTGGCGGTCGTTGCTCAGCAGCAACAGCCTGAGGCCTGTGGATAAATACCCATTGAGCGCCGGCAGGGGGCGCGCCACCAGCGACAGCGTGACCACGTCCTGCAACGGCCAGCCCATGCGCGCCGCGGCCAGCGAGCAGGAGGATGGCGCGGGGATGACCTGCATTTGATCAATCGGCACCCGTTTCGCCAGGCTGGCGCCTACGCCGTAGAACATCGGATCGCCGCTGGCCAGTACGCACACCGGTTCGCCTTGCCGAGCGAGCAGCGGTTCCAGGGAAAACGGGCTCGGCCACAGCACCCGTTCGCCGCGGATACACAATGGCAGCAGCGCCAGTTGCCGGTCGCTGCCGACAATGCGTGACGCCCGCAGCAAGGCATGGCGAGCCGTTCGGCCCAGGCCCTTGAAGCCGTCTTCACCGATGCCCACTACGGTCAGCCAGGGGGTCATCTTTATTCCTCGAATGGATGGGGTTGATCGACAGGCGTGTTGCCGCCGCGAACCGGGCCGCCATCATACCGCGCCCCGGCGGATCAGGCGCCTGGCGCAACATCAATGTCACCGCCAGACCGCTATCGCGAGCAGGCTCGCTCCCACAGGGATTTGGGGTTGAACACAGAATTTGTGAACACCCCGATCCAAACTGTGGGAGCGGGCTTGCTCGCGAAGACGGCGGTCCATCCAGCATCACTTTTTCAGACAGACCGCTATCGCGAGCAGGCTCGCTCCCACAGGGTATTTGGGGGTGAACGCAGAATTTGTGAACACTCCGATCCAAAACTGTGGGAGCGGGCTTGCTCGCGAAGGCGGCGGTCCATCCAGCATCACTTTTCAGACAGACCGCTATCGCGAGCAGGCTCGCTCCCACAGGGATTTGGGGTTGAACGCAGAATTTGTGAACACTCCGATCCAAAACTGTGGGAGCGAACTTGCTCGCGAAGGCGGCGGTCCATCCAGCATCACTTTTTCAGACAGACCGCTATCGCGAGCAGGCTCGCTCCCACAGGGATTTGGGGTTGAACGCAGAATTTGTGAACACCCCGATCAAAACTGTGGGAGCGAGCTTGCTCGCGAAGGCGGCGGTCCATCCAGCATCACTTTTTCAGACAGACCGCTATCGCGAGCAGGCTCGCTCCCACAGGGATTTGGGGTTGAACGCAGAATTTGTCGCTCCCACAAGGAATCGGTGGCGGACACCAAATTGATGAACACCCCGATCCAAACTGTGGGAGCGAGCCTGCTCGCGATGACGGCGATACAGACACCATCATTGGATCAGGCAACCCGTGTTCTTGAGCCATCTCACCTCAATCCGACCAGCAAGCTTTTCATGCCCCCCGGCAAAGCAGGCATAATGGCGGTCCTTCGCCGATGCGGCGTTTCTTATTTGTCGGTTTGCCCTTGAACGAACGTCCATCCTCCAACGTCGTACGCCCCTCCGGTTGCCCGGGGTTGCTGCGTGTCGTCCAGGCGCTGGACGGGGGGATCTGTCGGATCAAGCTCGACGGCGGTTCCATCCAGGCGGATCAGGCCGAAGCCGTGGCCTTTGTGGCCGAGCGGTTCGCCGGTGGGGTGATCGAGGCGACCAACCGGGCCAACCTGCAAATCCGCGGGATTGGTCCCGAGCACGGTGCGCTGATCGAGGCACTGCTGGCCGCCGGGCTTGGCCCACGCAATCCGGCGGGCGATGACGTGCGCAACCTGATGCTCAGCCCCTCGGCCGGGATCGACCGGCAGAGGCTGTTCGACACTCGCCCGTTGGCCGAGCAGATCCTCGTCACCCTGCAAACCCACGAGCGCTTTCATGAGTTGTCGGCCAAGTTCGCCGTGCAACTGGACGGTGGCGAAGCGTTGGCGATGCTCGAACATCACCACGACCTGTGGCTGTCGGCCCTGGTCCGTGACGGTGAGCCCTGGCTGGCCTTCGGCTTGGCCGGCACACCCCTGGATAAACCGGCGGGCAGGGTGCCCCTGGCCCAGGGCCATGCCTTGGTGGTGGCGGTGCTGGAGCAGTTCCTAGACCTGGCCCGCCCGGACCAGATCCGCATGCGCCAGTTGCTGACGGAAATCCCCGTGGATGAATTTATCAGCCGCCTGGTCCACCGCGTGCCCCTGCAAGCTTGTCTGGATTGGCAGCGGGAGGCGTCCATCGATGGGCTGCACCTCGGCGTCCATGCCCAGCACGACGACCGCGTCTACGTCGGCGCGGCGGCGCCCCTGGGGCGGCTCGATCCGCAGATGCTGCGAGGCGCGGCGCAACTGGCGCGGGAAAAAGGCGACGCGAGCCTGCGCTTCAGCCCTTGGCAAAGCCTGCTGCTGCCCAACGTGCGCCGTGAAGATGCCGCCCCAGTGCTAGCGCGGCTCGAGGCGTTGGGGTTCTTGGGTTCGAGCGATCAGCCCCTGGCACAACTCATCGCGTGCACCGGCTCCAGTGGCTGCGGCAAAGCCCTGGCCGACACCAAGGCCGACGCCCGCCAACTGGCCGATCTGCTGCAAGGCGAAGGCCATGCCATGAAGGTTCATCTATCGGGCTGCCCACGTTCCTGCGCGGCGGCCCATGTTGCGCCTGCCACCTTGCTGGCGGTCGCCCCCGGTCGTTACGACCTTTATTTTCGTGATGCCGCGCAGCCAGGTTTCGGTGCGCTGCAAGCCCACAATCTGACTATTGAAGCGCTCGGCCACTGGCTCGACGCTCATCCCCGGAGCCCCCTTGATGCTTGATTACATCCGCGACGGTCAGGAGATCTATCGCAACTCCTTCGCGATTATCCGCGCCGAAGCCAACCTGGCGCGCATTCCGGCCGATCTGGAGAAACTCGCGGTGCGGGTGATCCACGCCTGCGGCATGGTCGAGGCCATTGATGGCTTGCAGTTTTCCGAGGGCGCGGGCACGGCCGGGCGTCAGGCGCTGGCCGCCGGTGCGCCGATCCTGTGCGATGCGCGGATGGTCTCCGAAGGCGTGACCCGGGCTCGCCTGCCGGCCAACAACCCGGTGATCTGCACGTTGCGCGACGAGAGCGTCCCAGCGTTGGCCCTGGAATTGGGCAACACCCGTTCGGCTGCGGCGTTAGAGCTGTGGCGCCCGCACCTGGAAGGCAGCGTTGTGGTCATCGGCAACGCACCGACCGCGCTGTTCTACCTGCTGGAAATGCTCGATGCCGGCGCGCCGAAACCGGCATTGATCCTCGGTTTTCCGGTGGGCTTCGTTGGCGCCGCCGAGTCCAAGGCGATGCTCGCGGCCAACAGCCGCGGTGTACCGTTCGTGATCATGCAAGGTCGCCTGGGCGGCAGTGCGATGGCCGCCGCCGCCGTCAACGCCCTCGCTACGGAGATTGAATGATGCAGCAGCCTGGACGTCTGATCGGCCTCGGCGTGGGCCCCGGTGACCCGGAACTGATTACGGTCAAGGCCCTGCGCCTGCTGCGCGAATCGCCTGTGGTGGCGTACTTCGTCGCCAAGGGCAAGAAGGGCAACGCCTTCGGCATCATCGAGGCCCATTTGCAGGACGCGCAGACGTTGCTGCCCCTGGTCTACCCGGTCACCACCGAAGCGCTGCCGGCGCCGCTGTCCTATGAACAGGTGATCGCCGACTTCTACGACACCGCCGCCGAGCAGTTGGCCGTGCACTTGGACGCCGGTCGCGACGTGGCGGTGATCTGTGAGGGCGACCCGTTCTTCTACGGCTCCTACATGTACCTGCACGATCGCCTGGCCGAGCGTTATGAGGCCCAAGTCATCCCCGGCGTGTGCTCGATGCTCGGCGGAGCCTCGGTGCTCGGTGCGCCGCTGGTCTATCGCAACCAGAGCCTGTCGGTGCTCTCGGGCGTCCTGCCTCACGATGATCTCAAGCGCCGCCTGGCCGACGCGGACGCGGCGGTGATCATGAAGCTGGGACGCAATTTCCCCAAGGTTCGCCAAGTGCTCCAGGAACTGGGCATGGACGGGCGGGCGCTGTACGTCGAGCGCGCGACCATGGCCAACCAGAAAATCGTGCCGTTGGATGAAGTCGAGCCGATGTCTTCGCCGTACTTCTCGCTGATCATCGTGCCGGGCGAACGGTGGCAGGGTTGATGGCCGCCAAGACGCCTGCAATCGTCATCCTCGGCCCCGGCAGCCTGGGGACGGCCCGACGGATCCAGCAGGGCTATCCCGACGCGCTGATCCACGGCCTGGCCGGACGGGTCGAGGGCGATCGGCAGTACCTGGAATTTGGCGCGACGTTGCGCGAACTCTATCAGCAGGACACGCCGATCATCGCCCTGTGCGCGGCGGGCATCGTCATCCGTACCCTGGCGCCGCTGTTGCTGGAAAAAGGCGCCGAGCCGCCGGTACTGGCAGTGGCCGAGGATGGCAGCGCCGTGGTGCCGCTGCTCGGCGGCCTGGGCGGGGTCAACGCCATGGCCCGGGACATCGCGGCAATGCTGCAAGTGGCACCAGCGATCACCACCAGCGGCGAATTGCGTTTCGGCACCTGCCTGCTCAATCCGCCAAGCGGCTATAGCCTCGGCGATCTGGAGCAGGGCAAGCGCTTCGTCTCCGATCTGTTGGCCGGGGAACCGGTGCGCATCGAAGGCGCGGCGCCGTGGCTGGATCAGGCGCAGTTGCCGCAAGACCCGCAGGCGCGGCGCACGATCCACGTCGGCCATGCCGAGCGTGAGGCGAGCACTCACGAACTGCTGATTTATCCGCGCTGTGTCGCGGTGGTGGTGAGCGCCGAGTTGGCTGACCTGTCGGGCGCCGTTCGTGCCGCTTTGCAGCAAGCGAACGTGGCGCTTCAGAGCCTGGCGTGCCTGGTGGCGGCGGATACGCTGATGGCCAGTGTGGCCTTGCGTGAAGCGGCGCTTGAACTCGGGGTGGCGCTGCGTTTTGTGGCGACGACGGGCGATGCCGCCTCCTTGGCGCGCAGTTCGGTGCCGGCGGCGAACATCCTTTCGGCGACGGACAACCTGGCCATCGCCGTTGCCGCGCAACCCTTGGATGTGGCCCAAATCGGTCGTCCGCGCGGACGCCTGGCGGTGATCGGCCTGGGGCCGGGCGCTGCCGAGTTGATGGTGCCGGCGGTGAAAGCCGAATTGGCGCGGGCCACCGATGTGCTCGGCTACGAAACCTATGTGCGTATGGCCGGCCCGTTTCGCGATGATCAAGTGCTGCACTGCACCGACAACCGCGAAGAAATGCAGCGTGCCCGACACGCCTTTGAGTTGGCTGCGCAGGGCCGTTCGGTGATCGTCGTGTCGTCCGGTGACCCGGGTGTATTCGCCATGGCAGCAGCGGTGCTCGAAGCATTGCACGAGTCCAGCGACCCGACCTGGCACCAGGTTGACTTGGAGATCCTGCCCGGTGTGTCCGCTTCCCTCGCCACCGCCGCCCAGGCCGGTGCGCCGTTGGGGCATGACTTCTGCGTGATGTCGCTATCGGACAATCTCAAGCCCTGGTCGATCATCGAAAAACGCCTGGACCTGGCGGCCGAAGCCGATCTGGCGCTGGCCTTCTACAACCCGATCTCCCGTGCGCGACCGTGGCAATTGGGACGCGCGCTGGAGATCGTCGGCCAGCACCGCACACCGCAGACGCCGGTGGTGTTGGGGCGCGACATTGGTCGCCCGGGCCAGACCCTGCGTGTCACCACGTTGGGGCAACTCACGGCCGAGCAGGTGGATATGCGCACGATGGTCCTGATCGGCTCCTCCACGACCTGTGTGTTCCCGCGTGCATCCGGTGGAAACTGGGTGTACACGCCGCGCTGGTATGGGGCCAAACCGGCCTGAACCGTGACACTGTTCTGTGGTGGGGGGAGCTACTGTGGCGAGGGAGCTTGCTCCCGCTGGGCTGCGAAGCAGACCCCGCCCGGCGCCTGGGTGTATCAGACTGATCGAGCCGCTGCTTTTGGGGCTGCTGCGCAGCCCAGCGGGAGCAAGCTCCCTCGCCACAGGATAAAAGTGGGCTTGCGAGTGTGTTTCGATTCTTTTGCTTTAGTTCTCATCCGTGTAAAAAAGAGCACGTTGTGGTCTTGCCTCTTCTTTGAAATGCATTGAAAGCCTTCCCGTTTGAGTTGTTGGTTTTTTAGCGTTAGTTTGCCTGCCTGACAAGTTACTAGCGTGCACTTGTCACGACTTGGTCTATGTGTAAGTTCGCGCCAAGTTACAAAAATCAATGGAATGAGAGGTCGCCGGGGCTCGCTCTGGCGACGCTATTTATATGCCTGTTCTTTTGTGCTGGAACAGGTCAAGGAGTATTTTTAATGCAGGACGCGAATAACCATAGTGGTGGTAGTGAGGGCGAAGTCAGCGATCTTTTCAAGCTGGCCGACCTCGAACTAGCCCTGTTGCCCTACAAAAACAACGAGCAATACGACACGGTCATCCGTTACTACTCTGCTTGTATCGGCATGCCGGATTCCCACCGGCTGCTCGAGCCATTGGGGCTGTTGAAGCAGGCGCTCGCCGAGCTGTTGGGCCGCCGAAGAGTCAAGCGCAGCGAGGCTGCAACCATGTTCAGCCGGTCCGGGGCTACAAAGGATTTGCCACAACTCTATAACGAGGTCGACCACAAAGAGGCGAACCTTCAGTTCAGCCTCGAACAAATGAAGAAGCCGCCCATTGAAGTGTCCAAGACTTTGCACTTCGTCTGGCTCGGTGGCGGGCTTGGCGACATTCAACGCGATTATCTCAATGTTTGGCGGCAGGTGTTGGCCGGGCAGGGTTATACGCTGAATCTTTGGTATGACAGCGATGCACTAGTTGCCTGGCAGACCAATAAAATTATTGTCGAAGCTGCCAAGGCAGATGCTCTTCCACACGTAAGCGGCACGGTGAGTGCAAAAGAACTGGCGACGCTTTACGAGGAGCGCGCCATTGTACTGAAGCAACAAATGTATGCTCACATCAATGCGGCGGTGGCCAAGGGTGGATCGGCCGATGAAGCCCGGATGGATCTATTGGTTCGCGCCTACGGTCAGGATGCACAGCAGTTGGAGGCATTAAGGCAACGTAACAGGCAGAGCGTCGAGTCCATGGCTGAGGGTCCCCTTCAATTGCGTGATCTTGCCGCCAGCGAGGCACCCCTGCAGTTGCGGGGTATTTATGAGCAGGAGATGCGTTTGCGCGGCAATATGGCTGCGGCGTCAGATCTGGTACGCGCTGAAGTCCTGTTCGACCAAGGTGGAAGTTACAGTGATATCGATCATCTTCCCCCCTTGGTGGATACCTTGGGGGGTGTCGATATCAGTGCCCTGGGCTTTGATGCCCGCTTGGGAATCCTGCAGTTGCTGTTGAACAACAACCCGGAATGGATGCCCGGTCGTACCGAGTCGTCCAAGTATTACGCCAGCATTCCCGCTGAGCACCTGTCGGCACTGCAGGCTTTCGCGCAGGGGCGGCCAAGCCTGGGCGAGGTTTTCAAGGCTCCGGCGGATCGCCTCGTCAGGCCCTTCGCACTGCGCGCCGCGGCCATACGTCAATCATTGGCGAATGCATTCCTGATGGCTCACCCGGGCTCGAGCATCTTGAAAAGTGTCATCGAGCGTATGCGATTCAACTATGAGGTGTTGGAGGTTTCCAACCGACTGGCCGCTCAACGGGGTGTTGCATTGAGCAACGCGGTCGAGATGAGAGAGCTGGTGCGCGAAGTGATGGAGACGAAGTATGGGCCTTTGGAAGAATTGCCGTCGGAAAACGCAATGTTTGCCGCATTTCTGACCGACGCCATAGCGACCTATTTTCGCGATGGCATACATCTGGAAAGCGAAGGGACTATCTATCTCACAGGTCCCGGCGCCATGAAAGTTGGCATGGCCGACTATGCCAAAGCGCACTTGGCCCCATCGTTTGCAGAAAAACTGCTTAACGAGGCAGCCATCGCCCCCTATTCAACCGTTAACGGCGCCACTGAAGAAGAGCTGGATCATTCATGGAAGGTCAATGGAGGCGATCCAGAAAAGTGGCTCAACAATGAGTTGGCACGTTGGAAAGCGAGCAACTATCCACGTTATAGCGGCGACATCGCGCAACTGCTCCAGCATTCGAGGATCAAGTTCGAACAGGGCTGGCCGCTGATCGAAGGGCGAGCGGTGCTGTTGACGGATGTATTGGAGCGATTGGTGGAGGGGCTTGGCGAACCCTTCATCGAGGCGATGAGCCAGGGGCACGACGGTGAAATCCGCTTCGAGAAGCCGCTGCCGTTGAGTTTCGATGATCGCCAGCGTATCCGGCGCCAGGCAGTCGATAGGCTGGCTCCAGTATTCCTGAGCGATGCAAAGATGCAGAACCTGGGGATCGACGACGTGCTGGTCGATATTGCCAGCGGTAGCCGGCGCTTCATTGAGGCCAGCCCAATACAGCGGCTGTCGCTGGGCGTGTTGCTGGGCTTGGACACCCTGGATAACCTGCGTTTCAATGCTTTCACCAGTGAGTTGGAAAACTTGGCCAACAGCGTTGCCGAACAGGGTATTGCCGGCCGTTACGCGGTTATCGAGCGGCAATTGTTCAAGCGTAAGCCGGCCAGCTTCATGAATGGCCTGGTGAGCGACTCGGCGGATGCGCCACTGCCGTCCGACAGCGCGCTGGAGTTGAAGAAAACGGCCTTGAAACAGGCGCGGACGTTGTTTCAATGGGGGCGTCAAGTCGCACGGATCCAGAAAGTGGCGACCCTTGAGCATCGCCTCAAGGTCGTTGAACGCTCCGCGCAGGTGCTGGACGGATTCGGCGACAATGCCATGCAAATGGTCCCCCAGGATTTACTGCTCGATAGCGATGGCGAGGCGATTGGCGGGCGCTGCTATCCCCTGGCGTTGGTAATGGGCGCAGCGCTGGCCCAGGGTGAAGTGCCTTCCGGACACTTGCGCAGACGCTTCTACCTGGCGGTGCTCGAACCCGGTGAGGCCGATGCCCAAGCTTTTTTGCGGTCGCTCGAAGCGTTGCGGGATGTACCGATGCCTGAGGTCGGCACACGTTTGGGGCAGGCGAACCTGGATCAGGTCAGGGACCTGCTCGAGACGCGCAGCGGCCCCCGTATGGTGATGCTCAATTCTGATAACCACTCGATGTTGGTGGCCAAGACTGTCAGCGGCGAGCGTGCCACCTATCATTTCTTCGACCCCAACTTCGGTCTGTGCAACTTTGATCATGCGGATGAGATGAGAACTGTACTGGAACGATTTTTCCAGGCAGAGGGCATGGCTCACTATTACGCGGCCTATGGTCCTGCCGCTCGACCGGAATTCGATCTGATCGACTTGCATAGCGAAAAGATCGCTGCCTTGGAACTGGCTGACGGCTTTACCGTGGAACATCTGCTCAGGCCCGACCCCTTGCCGGGAGAACCGACGCTTACAATTCGCCAGCGCTTGAACAGTGCCCATGGCCGATCCTTGGCAAGTAACGCGCACTTGGGGAGCAGTTTACTGAAGCTGGATAGCCACTGGTGGGGCCAACAGATCGCCCAGGCAACGGTCGGCTTGCAGGAATTGCATGGCTCGACGACCCCGCTGGTGCCCTTGTTCGAAACACTGGAAATCACGCCGGAAGGCAAATACCGGGTGAGCCTGCTCGATCCCGCGCACCCGCAACAGCCGGTCCGCGTGCTCAGCGACGATCATCGCCTGTTGCGGATCAAGAACTGGCTGTCGGAACAGTTTTCGACCCTGGCGCGCAAACCTGTGCAGACGGGCAGCGTCCTGGACCCGACCGAGGCCGGGAGCGTTCATACCCTCAATGCTGGTTTCACCATCCAGGCATTGATGAACGCCTTGCGCAACCGGGAAGGCGATGACCGAACGCTGACCACCGCCGTTCGCCTGCACGCCTACGTCAACTATGCACAGCTGGTGCATGGCAACGTTGTGGATGTGGCGGGCCTGGTGCAGTTGGTCCGTACCGCGTTGGCCGAAGAACGGCTCATTGCTCGCACGTGCGCGCCGATTGTCGGCCAGGCGCTGGGGCATGCGGCCAACGAAGGCGTCGGCGCGGTGTTGGGGCTGGCCAATGTCGGCTTTGATATCTATCAACTGGAGACGTCCCGCAACGGCGTTGAGACGGCGCAATTCGGGACCCAGCTGGCGTTCGACTCTGCCAGCCTGGCCCTGATGGCGGGCGGCATCGGGGCAGGCTTGGCCGGTGCGTCGACTGCAGCGGCGGTACTTGGCGGCGCGGGGGTGATATTGGGTGGCTTGGCCGTCGGGGTCGCTGCACTGGCCCAGGGGTTTGCCAGCATTGCTCGCGAGGCGCAACAAGTCGGAGATTTTTTTGCCGATCTGGAGCAGGCCTATCGTGGCGATGGCTACTACCATGATCACAAGTTGGATGCGTGGGTGCCACGTTCGCCACTGCTGATCAGAAGCATCGATCTGAACGATGCAACGATGCTGCTCGACAGTCCGAAGCTCTATCCGCTGCGTGATCATTTCGGTGTGCCGGGTTTCGACTTCGACGATTCGCGAGCGATTGATATTCGCCGAGAGCTGGGGTTGCCCGGACGGATCAGATTCGCTGTGCCCGTCGGACAACCCATCGTGCTGCCCTGCACGCCCCAAACCACTTACGGCTATGAATACAAGGCGTTGCCCTTCGCTCGCTTGCGCGGCGATCGTGGGTTCGACACGGCTCGCCGGCTGGAGAAAAAGCAAGCGGACGGCTCGTGGTTGTTCCTGTTCTCGTTCTACTCGTTCCCTTCCGACTACATTCTCAATCGCCTGAACCCGGTGTACGGCGAAACGGTCATCCGGGTGAACCTGGATGCGGTGGAGCGCACGCTCGTGGTTCCTATCCTGCCGGATGCCTGGCAAGGAAAGCTGTCCTATTGGCTCAGGGGCGCTGGCGCACTCTGTACCGTGGCGCTCAATCCCGGGGTGAACATAAGGCTTGTCGCACCGAACCTGACGTATTGTCGCTGGGTATTGCAGGCAACCTGGGCCAAGGACAGTGATATCCGGATCGAGCCATCCGGTGAGTTGTACATCGGCTCTATCCATGTCGCTCGTAGCGGCCGTAACGAAGTATTGATTCGCACGGCCGACCAATTGTTCAGTGTCACCGGGGCTAAGCGCCAGTTGGATTTTGTCGAGCAGACGGCGCCCGAGGGGCTCGATGAACAGGCGTTGCTTGACCACTACCAGAGCCTGGCGCGTGAGCATCGATTGGCGTTGCCTTATACAACGATCGACCACTACCTGGTTCCATTCGAGGATCCTCGACAACCGCGCTATACCACAGCCTGGTATGACGCGGCCGAAGACCGTTTCCTTTACATCCGCGACGACATGGAAGTGCTCGGCGAGCCACGATTGTCACTGGTCGTGGATGATTCGGCCTATTTTTACGATCCCGACGGGTACCAGATCTGGCAAGCGGATTGTGCGACGGGTCTGCTCGAATGCCGTTATCTGCTCCTCATCCAAGAGGGCAAGAGCACCATTCGCAGCATTGAGGCGGATGCCCAGGGAGTGATTCATGTCTTGCAGGAACACGTTGATGACAATCAAGCCGTCCGGCAATACCGATACCTGATTCATGACGGACAATTATTATTGAGTTCCGTCACTTACGACACGGCACCGCAGCTGCAAGCGCTGCTGTTGACTGGCGATACGCTGGCCAAGTGGTCGTCCGTGCTGGGCAATTTCGCTCGACTGGGCGCCGACCCCTCGAACACTGGATCTACGGCCGTCTATTGGCAACCGGCCTCGTATGTTGCGATCTGTTGGACGATTGCGCCCGGCGTCCGAGACATGGCGTGGATACGCCGTAGCGATCGTTGCCTGATCCCGGCACCACCGGCTCAGCGCCATGCCCGAGGTTGGGACGACTCGATCAAGCATCTGGACGGTCTGATGCTCTTACCCATGGCTGGCGACAGCGATGTGTTCTTCGTTTACCAGCGAGTCAGTCCCAACCAGACGCTCTGCCGACTGCAACGCAACGTGACGGACGGTACGGCGCAATGGACGCACGAATGGGTGCAGCCAGACGGGCTCACGCAGGTCCTGGCAGTCGAAGGGGGCTACGTGGCACTCGATGAAAACGGGCTGTTTTTCAACTTGGTTGCGCAAGGCGACCTGCAGTTCGCCGGTGTGAGTGAGCGTTGGCTCAAAGACCGTGCCCAGTGGTGGCAGGCGCTCGAGCCGCTGGCCAAGCGCTATCCGGCCAAGGACTTCGCCATTGCCGGCGTGCGCAACACTGCCGGTGACAGCAATCTCTGTGCCTGGTACGTGACGCACCGATTGTTGTTATGCGATCCGGGGTTAGACAAGGAAGTGCGCTTGCTCGGCGTGATACCGGACAACCAGTCGGTCTGGCTGTTCAATCGATCTAGCGGTGAAATAATGAGCCAGCCGTTCTTCGACCCGCAGCAGCTTGACCAGGCATTTGGCGCCGGCTCGCAACTGTTGCCAGGCGCCAGCCTGCCGGCTTATCAACGGGAATGGGCGGGCTGGCGGTTCGCTGACGTCACGCTCGAAGGTTCCGGATTGCGCGGCATAAGCGTGGACGGTGTGGCGTTGGCGCTGCGTCATCAGGAGGCGGCGACCATCACCGGGGTCAATCACGCCTGGGTGACCGCGCAGGGCGAGCACTTGGTCGAAGCCCTCCAACGATTGCTGGGAGCGGCCCGGCATGACGAGTTCGTGTCGGTGGAGTCCGAGCCTGGAAGCCTGAGCTGGTATGACGTGCAAAGCGCCCGGTTGCTGCGGGTAACCGGCAAGAATCTACCCAAGGACTTCACCCTGCTGGGCACTCAAGCGCAGGTGAACGTGTTATTGCACGAGCACCCGGACGGGCGGGTGCTCATTTATCCGGACAAGCGAAGCATCGGACCGTTCGATTATATCCAGCGCAACGCCCAGGTGCTGGTGGTTGAAGGAGAGAGTGTCGGCCGCGATCTTTCGCCGATGATTCCCGACGAGGTCACCCGGTTGATTCTGCGCCTGGGCCAAGGCTCGGTGACGTGCCAGTTGACGAAGCCGGTGTGGCTGAAACTGGAGTCGGTCATTGTCGACTGTCGCCATGCCCTGGGTGAAACGCCTGCCACGCTAAGCACCTTGATCTGCGCATTCGATGAGCCTGAAAAACTCGTGTTCGAGATCGTCCAGGCGCACCTGGTCATCGTTGACCCGGACAGTGAACGCTGCTTGATTCTGCGTGATGTGTGTTCCGCCGACCCGGTATTGCGTGGCGAACTGTGCCTGGGCTTCAACGCTGCACAAGCGAGCCCGGTGTCGATGTTTGTGACGCGGTTAAGGGCGTTGGGTGCGACCGGCAGTGCAACTCTGGCGGAGTTGCTGGCGCCGGCGCCGGTCGCAGGGTAAGCCGTCTCCCGTCACGGCACCAGGTAACCTCTCACCCCGGTAAAAATGATCTGCGCCGCCAAGGCGCAGACAAACAGCCCCATCAGGCGGCTGACGATCTGCAAGCCTTGGTCGCCGAGAATCCGCTCGATGCGGCTGGACAGGTACAGCACCACGCCCACGGTAAAGCTGGCCAGGGCGATGCTGATGATGGCCATGAGTTTGTCGTCCCAGTGCGGCTGGCTCACGCCCATCACCAGCAGGGCGCCGATGGTGCCCGGGCCGACGGTCAACGGAATGGTCAGCGGGACGATGGTTACGTCCTGCTGCACATTATCGGTCTGCACGGCGGATTTGCCTTGGGCCATGCCCAGGGCCGATATAAACAGCACGCTGCCGGCGCCGATACGGAACGCATCCACGGTGATGCCGAACACGCTGAAAATCACCCGCCCGAACAAATACAGCAACACGCTGGAGACCAGCGTCGCAATCGCGACCTTCCAGGCCAGGCGGCGTTGTTCCTTGCGGGAATAGCCGCGAGTCAGGCCGATAAAGCAGGAGAGAACGAAGAAGGGGCTGTAGAGCACCAGCATCTTCAGGTAAACGCTGAACAGCACAGGGAGCATGGTTGAGGCTCGCGACGAATGAATTTGAGGTGGAGTCTATCAGGCGTCGGGGTGTCTGTCGGCTCGTGGCGGAGACGAAGTGCAACTTCAAGAATGAGCCGATTAATCTAATGATTTGGATTTCATTATCTACGGTTACAGTTGTGCGCTTGTTGTTAGGAAGTGGGTTGCGTAAGTTCGCCTCTCGGGTCCATGGAGGATCTTTTATTAAAAAGGAAAAGAGTATGAGCGTTAGATTTGATTCTGTTATGACTTTGGCTGATCGCGTTAATCGGTTGAAGTCTTACGATGTGTCGCCGGATGAGTTTGAAGTCATCGCGCCTGCTTCGCTGTTTCGAAGCAGCCAGGTGGGTGAGTATCCCGAGAAGCCGGATCGTGCCTCGATCGTTGGCGATGGTATCCTGGCTTTTGTTTCGGGAATGTCCGAACAAAACCAGGCCGACATCCAGCATTCGTATTTGTTCGCCTCGTTAGTGGCTAATAAACAATACCCCAACGATGCGCAAGGAAAGGAGTGGTATCAACTCTTCCTGCAAGTCATGCAGGATTGCGGTTGGGCGATCCTGAAGAAGTACTACGATACGGTTACCGCTTCGGGCAAAAGTTTCACGATGGATCAACTGGTGTTGAAGATTCTCGGTGCGGCGGTGGCGGCAGCCGCCGTTCCCGGCCCCACCTCAGCGCTGATGCTCCAAGTCGCCGGTGTTGCAATTAATTCGTTGCAGGAGCGTGACAGGCCGCTTCAGGTGTTTGAGCGCAACGTCCAGGAGTCCGGCGCGGGCGGTTTTGGTGTGGCAACCTGTCACGAGACGCCTCATGGCGAAGTCATCCTGGCACTGGGAGCCGTGCGTTTCATCAAGCGTACCAACCAGACCCAAGTCTTGTTTGTTAATTGGGACAGCAGCACCGTCGATTTGTATCGCGGTGAAAGTCATATGACCATGGTGCCGTCCATTATTAACCGTACCCGCGATATTATTATTGAGAAACTGGGTGATCGCGCACAACAAAAAATCCTGGCTTACGAACTCTGATCGAGTAAAGCTTCTAAGGCGACTACGTTGTAGTCGCCGACCATAAACGAGCGAGTGGTTGAAATGAATGATCATTATTCGGTTCTTGTTAATGCCGGGATTGTAGTGGTGCTGTCGCAGGATATGGCAGAACAAGAGACGCGCGATGTGCTGCAATCGTTGTTGTTTGCGCAGTTGGTGGCCAATAAAAAATACCCGGGTTATGCCTTGGCGCCAAAATGGTATGACGAGTATCGTGAAGTCTTGAAGAATGCCTGGCTGCAGAAAACAGTTACATGGAATAATTTTTCAGTTGATGGAACATGCTATTTAAATGCGGCGCACTGGCTGGGGCGATGTTTGGGCGAGTCCGTCGATCGAACGACGACTGATAACGTCACGGTTTTATTGAACCGTGTCGCGAAATTACCCGGTACCCTGCCGGCCATGGAGCAATTACGTGGACATACCTACAAGCGCAGGGACTCCGCACTGCCACACGTTAACGACGAATCTACCGGCAGGGTCAACTTGCAAGTGGTGCTGGCCCAGCCGGGTCCCCTGCTAAGCAGTGCCTACCTGAGTTACGAGACTTCGCAAACCGATCTTTCCAACCCGCTCGAACAGTGCCTGTCGGTCGCCAATGTTGTGGGTAATGTTCAGTCCAGATGCTTCCAGGCCGGCTTGTCGAATGAGCTTTACGAACCTCTTCGTGGGGCGATTGTTCAGAAGCTGGGCGATAGGCCCGCTGAACATATCTTTGATATTTCGAGCAGCGTTGAATTCGATCCATCGGGGGCCACCCCATGAATGCCGGGTATTTGCAGGATCGCGAGCAGGCGTTGTATGGCAGTGACGCCACAGGAGCGGCTGTGGTGGCAGGCAGTCTCGTTTCATTTGGCGAGGGCTTGTCCCGTCAGGATCGCGAAGACATCTGCCTGAGCAACCTTTACGCCCAGTTGGCCACACGGTCGGCTTATCGGGACGGATTGGTGGGTAGTAGTTGGTTCAGCTACTACAAGAAAAAGCTGCAATACCTGGGCTGGGATTCGGCCCGTCCTCTCGAGCCTGGACTGGCTGGCGAGGGATCAATGGCCCAGAGTGTTTCCCTTCAACTATCCCAGTCATTCGACGAACGCTTTGCGCAGCCGGCGACTGAGTCGATTGGCGCCCTGGAGCGAAATCCCAATGCCCTCGAGGCGTTCGAACGAGCCAGCCTGCAACAGGATTCGGCGTTCTTCCAAGTGATTCCTTGCCTGCCGAAATCAGCTGGGAAAATTGAGCTGGCTCTTTATCACAAGCAATTCAGCACGCGTAGAACGGTCTCAAGCTTTCTTTTCTGGCCGATTGAAGAAGTGGTACAGACCAGCCTGGAAGAAATGGCGGTTGTCACGTTCAGTACGCTGCATTATTCAACGTTCCGGGAACGGGTTCGGGCATCCGTTATCGCCGAAACAACCCGCAATATATATGCGTTGGAATTTTGAACAGGGCGTTGGGCTCGCGCGCGAGCCTGTCGTGGCCTAGGACGGATGCGCCGCGGTCTTGTCCTGCTGCTCGCGCTGGGCCACCCAATGCTCGATCAGCTCACGCAACTGCGACAGTTCCACCGGCTTGGCCATGTGCCCGTCCATCCCAGCCTGGCGGGCGCGCTCCTTGTGCTCGGCCAGGATATGCGCCGTGAGCGCCACCACCGGCGTGCGGGTGCGCTGGTTACCCATTTCCCAGGCCCGTAACTGCTGGGTCGCGGAAAACCCGTCGAGGATCGGCATTTCACAGTCCATCAGGACCAGGTCGTAGCGCTGTTCCTTCATGGCCTTGAGGGCTTCCTCACCGTTGCTGGCGGTGTCGGGTTGCAGATTGAGTTTGCCGAGCATGCCGCGGATGACTTTGGTGGAAATGCTGTTGTCTTCGGCCACCAGGATGCGGAAGTCGCTCGGCACCTTCACCGGAAGCGGAGGGCCGGCGTTTACCTGCACCTTCGTTGCCTGGCCCCGGTTGCGCTGGTTCAACTCGTCCGCCAGGGTGGTCTTGAGGGTATAGCCGGCCACTGGCTTGGCGAGGATGCGCTTGACCCCGCTGTTGCGCGCCACGATCTTGCTCGGCGCGTTGCTGATACCGGTGAGCATGATCAATAGGATGTCGTGGTTCAGGCTCGGGTCTTCCTTGATCTTGGCCGCCAGTTGCATGCCGGTCATGCCCGGCATGTTCTGGTCCAGCAGCACCACGTCGAAATAATCGCGCAGGTGCGCCTTGGTGCGCAGCAGCGCCAGGGCTTCCTTGCCCGAGGGTACCGCGCTGACGTTCAGGCCCCAGGCGCTGCACTGTTGCACCAGCACTTTGCGGCAGGTGTCGTTGTCGTCGACGATCAACACCCGTGCCCCTTGTAACGGGCCGTCGAGGTCGGACGTCGGGTGTTCGAGGCGATCCGGGTCCAGCGGCAAGGTCAGCCACAGGGTACTGCCCTGGTTGCTGCCGCTTTTTATCCCGAACTCCCCATGCATCAGGATGATCAACTGGCGGGCAATGACCAGGCCCAGGTTGCCACCCAGGCGCGTGGCCGAGAGGAAGTTCTTGCTGTGCAGCTCGGCGTGCATCAGCGTGTCGCGCTCTTCAGCATCCATCGGCGCTCCGCTGTCCTGCACGGCGATGCGCAGGCGGGGCTGATGGCTGCGCTCATCGAGGGCGACGACGATCAGCACTTCGCCCTCGTCGGTCTTCTTCAGGGCGTTTTCCAGCAGGCTCAGCAACGCCTGGCGCAGCCGCGTCGGGTCGCCGCTGATCACGCGTGGTACCTGGGGCTGGATGAAACTGATCAGCTCGACGTTCTGCTGTTCGGCCTTGGCGCGGAAGATGCTCAGGCAATCCTCGATCAGGGCATTGAGGTCGAACTGCACATCGTCCAGTTCGATCTGCCCGGATTCGAGCCGGGAAATGTCGAGGATCTCGTTGATCAGGGTCAGCAGTTCATTGCCGGCGCTATGGATCGTCTGCACGTAGTCGCGCTGCTTGACCGACAGCGGCGTGCCCAGCAGCAGCTCGGTCATGCCCAGCACGCCGTTCATCGGGGTGCGGATTTCGTGGCTGATCTTCGCCAGGAATTCGGCCTTGGCATTGATTTCGGCATTGCTCGCCGCCAGGTCGCGGCTGAGGCTGAAGCGGCTTTCATTGATCGAGCGTTGGCGCTCGCCCAGGGCGACGCTCATCAACAAGCCGCTGATGCAGATGAAGACCAGCAGGGTGATGATCAAGCCTTGGGGAGCCACTTCCGTGAGCCCTTGCAGTGCTGGAAGGATGATCAGCGTGCCCAGGTTGAAGACCACCATGGCCGCGACGAACAGCCGGGCCGGGCGATAGCCCTTTTGCCAGTGCCAGGCGCTGACGAACAGCATGCTCAGGCCGGCCAGGGCCACCAGGGCGTAGGTCATGATATTGAGCGGCAGCGTGTTGACGAACAACAGCAGCAGGCTGCACAGCATGACGAACACAATGTCCCCCAGCAGCAGCCGGTTCAACGGGTGCGGCCCCAGGGGCGCGAAGAAGCGGTAGGCGAACATCAGGCCGCAGGGCGCCGTCAGCAGCAGCGCCAGGTAGGCCCCGGGCGTCTGCACCGCCGGCCAGTCGGGCAGCCAGGGCCCCGCCAGGTTCAGCAACAGCACCAGGCTGAGCATCAGCAGCCCTTCACAGGCGGCCAGCCACAGGCAACTGCGTGAACGGGTATAGGCGTAGCGGGTGAGGTTGTGCAGGATCAGCATGGCGATGCAGCCGAACAGCAGCCCATAGATCAGCGTCTGGTTCTGATCGGCTGCCGCCGCGACGGCCGATTCCAGCGTGACGTAGGGGCGCAGTTCGTGGCGCGAGGCCAGTCGCAGGTAGACGTCCAGGGATTTATCGCTGCGCGGCAGGGGCAGCATGAAGTCGCTGCTGGGCACCGTCGGTTCGGTATGCGGCGTGGCATTGCCGCTGACCTGTTGCTCGACCAGGGCGTCGCCGTCCAGCACGTAGAGGTTCAGGCGTGACAGGTCGGGGGCGAAGATGCGCAGGATGTGTTCGTGCCTGTCCGGGGCCAGGCGGAAGCGCAGCCACAACGCACCGCCGGGCTCGGCGGCCTTGAGGCGGTCCAGGTCGATAGGGCTGAATTGATTGGTGTAGCGGGCAGAGCGGATGTCGCTCAGCGTCAGGTCGCCCTGTTCGTCGAGCAATACCGCCCAGCCACTGCCTGGCGCGGCCTGGGCCGGGAGCATGCAGAGCAGCGTCAGCAGGGTGACGGTAAAGCCTATGGCAATCCTGAGCCAGCGCACGGCGAAATCCCTTCGTAGGTTGATGCCAGATTATAACTATGCGCGGCGCCGGAACAGTCAGGCAAGGGCCGCAGACCCTTGCCTGACTGAATGGCCGGGTTATTCCAGATTTTCGCCACGCTCACGGGCAATGGCACGGTAGCCAATGTCCTTGCGGTAGAAACAACCTTCCCAGTCGATCTCGGCGGCAAGCTTGTAGGCCTGCTGCTGGGCTTCGTCCACACTGGCGCCCATGGCGGTGGCGCAAAGCACACGACCACCGGCGGTGACCACTTGGCCATCCTTCAACGCCGTGCCTGCATGGAAGACCTTGCCTTCCAGTCGGGCCGCGGCGTCCAGGCCCTGGATTGCGCTACCTTTGGCGTACTCGCCCGGGTAACCGCCAGCGGCCAGTACAACGCCGACGCTAGGGCGCGGGTCCCATTGGGCTTCGACCTTGTCCAGGGCCTGGGCCAGCGCGGCCTCGACCAGCAGGACCAGGCTCGATTGCAGGCGCAGCATCACCGGCTGGGTCTCAGGATCGCCGAAACGGCAGTTGAATTCGATGACTTTTGGGTTACCAGCCTTGTCGATCATCAGGCCAGCATAGAGGAAACCGGTGTAGACATTGCCTTCCTCGGCCATGCCGCGCACGGTTGGCCAGATTACCTGGTCCATCACGCGCTGGTGTACTTCGGCAGTAACCACTGGAGCCGGGGAGTAGGCACCCATGCCGCCGGTGTTCGGGCCGCTGTCGCCATCGCCGACACGCTTGTGGTCCTGGCTGGTGGCCATGGGCAGGACGTTCTTGCCATCGACCATGACGATGAAGCTGGCTTCCTCGCCGTCGAGGAACTCTTCGATCACCACGCGGGAACCGGCGTCACCGAAGGCATTGCCCGCGAGCATGTCGCGCACGGCGTCCTCGGCCTCGGCCAGGGTCATGGCAACGATCACGCCTTTACCGGCGGCCAGGCCGTCGGCCTTGATCACGATCGGTGCGCCTTTCTCGCGCAGGTACGCCAGGGCCGGTTCGATTTCGGTGAAGTTCTGGTAGTCGGCGGTCGGGATCTTGTGACGCGCCAGGAAATCCTTGGTGAACGCTTTCGAACCTTCCAACTGCGCGGCGCCAGCGGTCGGGCCGAAGCAGTCCAGGCCACGGGAGCGGAACAGATCGACCACGCCGGCAACCAGCGGTACTTCCGGGCCGACGATGGTCAGCGAGACGTTCTTCTCGGCGAAGTCGGCCAGTTGTTCCAGGGCCAGCACGTCGATGGCGACGTTTTCGCACTTGGCTTCGATGGCGGTGCCGGCATTGCCCGGTGCTACGAAAACCTTCTGCACACGGGGATCCTGGGCCACTTTCCAGGCCAGGGCGTGTTCGCGGCCACCGCTGCCAATGATCAAAATGTTCAAAGAAAGACTCCTTCGGAGAAGCTGCAAGCTACAAGCTGCAAGTCAGAGCGGGTATGCGCGATTCTAACTTGCAGCTTATGGCTTTGAATTAGTGAGTTTGCAAAGGCAAGCAGAGCGCCACAGGCCTGCTCTTAACTTGCCGCTTGCAGCTTGAAGCTTACCGCTGCCCTCAATGCCTGAAATGGCGCATGCCTGTAAAGACCATCGCGATGCCAGCCTCATCGGCCGCAGCAATCACTTCAGCATCACGCATCGAACCACCCGGCTGGATCACTGCGGTGATGCCGACCTTGGCCGCATTGTCGATGCCATCACGGAACGGGAAAAACGCATCGGAAGCCATGACCGCGCCCTGTACCTGCAAGCCGGCATGTTCAGCCTTGATGGCCGCGATGCGGGCCGAGTTTACGCGGCTCATCTGGCCGGCGCCGACACCGATGGTCTGGCGGTTCTTGGCGTAGACGATGGCGTTGGACTTGACGTACTTGGCGACTTTCCAGGCGAAGATCAGGTCGTTGATTTCCTGTTCGCTCGGGGCACGCTGGGTCACGACCTTGAGGTCTTCGCTGCCGATCATGCCGATGTCGCGGCTCTGGACCAACAGGCCGCCATTGACGCGCTTGTAGTCCCAGGCCGGCACACGGTCGGCCGACCATTGGCCGCAGGCCAGCAGGCGCACGTTGGCCTTGGCGGCCACGATGGCGCGGGCTTCTTCGCTGACGGAAGGGGCGATGATCACTTCGACGAACTGACGCTCGACGATGGCCTTGGCGGTCTCGGCGTCCAGCTCACGGTTGAAGGCGATGATGCCGCCGAAGGCCGACTCGGTGTCGGTGGCGTAGGCCAGTTCGTAGGCCTGGCGGATACCGCCCTCGGCGTCCGGGCTCACGGCCACGCCGCACGGGTTGGCGTGCTTGACGATCACGCAGGCCGGTTTGACGAAGCTCTTCACGCATTCCAGCGCGGCGTCGGTGTCGGCCACGTTGTTGAACGACAGTTCCTTGCCTTGCAGTTGGGTGGCGGTGGCGATGCCGACTTCGGCCGGCTTGGCTTCCACGTAGAACGCCGCGCTCTGGTGCGGGTTCTCGCCGTAGCGCATTTCCTGGGCCTTGACGAACTGGGTGTTGAAGGTGCGCGGGAATTCGCTGCGGCCTTCGGTCGACAGGGTTTCGGCGGCCTGGTTCACGGTGCCCATGTAGTTGGCGATCATGCCGTCGTAGGCGGCGGTGTGTTCGAAGGCCTTGAGCATCAGGTCGAAACGCTGGGCGTAGGTCAGGCCACCGGCCTTGAGGTTTTCCAGCACGCTGGCGTAGTCGCTGGCGTTGACTACGATGGCCACGTCCTTATGGTTCTTGGCCGCCGAGCGAACCATGGTCGGGCCGCCGATGTCGATGTTCTCGATAGCGGTCGGCAGGTCGCAGCCAGGCTTGTTGATGGTGGCCTCGAACGGGTAGAGGTTGACGGCTACCAGGTCGATCGGCTTGATGCCGTGTTCGTTCATGACGGCGTCGTCGATGCCGCGACGGCCCAGGATCCCACCGTGGATTTTCGGGTGCAGGGTCTTGACCCGACCGTCCATCATTTCCGCAAAACCGGTGTAGTCCGCGACTTCCACTGCGGCGACGCCGTTGTCCTGCAGCAGCTTGAAGGTTCCGCCGGTGGAGAGAATCTCGACGCCCAGCTGTTGCAGCTCGCGGGCGAATTCGAGGATCCCGGTCTTGTCGGAAACGCTGATCAAGGCGCGGCGGATCGGCAGGCGGGTGGTCTGGTCGGTCATTTCAATTTCCATCAAAAGCAAGGGAAGTCAGCAAAAAAGGCGACCGTTTTTTATGCGGGCGCCTTTCTGGTTTGATTGAATGCTTACAGCAGGTCGTACTGCTTGAGTTTCTTGCGCAGGGTGCCGCGGTTCAGGCCCAGCAGCTCACTGGCTTTGGTCTGGTTGCCCTTGACGTAGTTCATCACGCTTTCGAGCAGAGGCGCCTCGACTTCGGAAAGCACCAGGTTATACACATCCGTGACGGCAGCGCCCTCAAGGTGGGCGAAATAATTGTGCAGCGCCTTCTCGACACTCCCGCGAAGGGTCTGGCCTTCTTCGCTGGGCGTATTGAGGTGCTGTTTCAAATTCACGTTGTCGCTCACGGGTGTTGTTCCACTCACTAAAGTCTCGGTCATCATCGTCATGCGGCCACCCCTTCGTCCCCTGTCAGGCTCTTGTAACGCTCAGCGAAGAACGCCTGAACGTCGGCGCATTGTGCTTGCGTACCATCCAAACGATTGAAACGGGCGCGAAACTCCCTGGCGCCCGGCAGGGTTGCGAGATACCAGCCCACATGCTTGCGAGCGATGCGTACGCCCATGACTTCTCCGTAGAAGGCATGGAGCGCGGCCAGATGCTCTAGCAGAATACGTTCCACCTCGGACAACTGCGGCGCAGCGAGCTTTTCGCCAGTGCGCAGGTAGTGTTCGATCTCACGAAAAATCCATGGCCGCCCTTGGGCGGCCCGGCCGATCAACAGGCCATCGGCACCGGTCGCGTCCAGCACGTACCGGGCCTTCTCGGGCGAATCGATGTCGCCGTTGGCAAACACCGGAATCGACACCGCCTGCTTGATCGCGGCGATGGTGTCGTACTCGGCCTCGCCGGTGTACAGGTCGGCACGGGTGCGGCCATGCACCGCCAGCGCCGTGATACCCGCCTGTTCGGCGATCTTCGCCACCACCAGGCCATTCTTGTTTTCCCGGTCCCACCCGGTACGAATCTTCAGGGTCACCGGTACATCGACCGCGGCGACGACCGCCTGCAGGATCTCGGTGACCAGCGCTTCATCTTTCAACAGCGCCGAGCCAGCGGCCTTGTTGCAGACCTTTTTCGCTGGGCAGCCCATGTTGATGTCGATGATCTGCGCTCCCAGCTCGACGTTCGCCCGGGCCGCCTCCGCCAGCATCTGTGCGTCGCCACCGGCGATCTGTACCGAGCGGGGCTCGGGATCGCCTTCGTGGATCATGCGCAGACGCGATTTGCGGGTGTTCCACAAACTCATGTCGCTGGTGACCATTTCCGAAACCACCAAGCCTGCGCCCAATCGTTTGCACAACTGACGAAAGGGCTGGTCGGTGACGCCCGCCATGGGGGCGAGAACCAGGCCGTTCTGCAATGTATATGGGCCGATGCGTACCGCCGACATAGGACTTCCCTGAAGTGGGGCCGGATCATGAGACTTCGAAAAAGGGTTGGCATGATACCCGCTCTCGATGACTGGATAAAGATCGAATTGGATAAAATCTGAACAGCTATTTTGTTATCGCCAGCGGTTTGGTCTGGGTGGGGTCAGTCAGAAAGCTGCCGTCAATTGGCCGACCCTGGCCGGTTTCATTCGGGGGAATGGAAGCTCAGACTGTAGTTCACCGCCTTGGGGCCCGGATCCAGAATATCCAGTGCGATGTGGATGGGCGTCTGCGGCGGCATTTCGCCGCGGCCCTCGAGGTCGCCGCCCAGGTACTCCCCGGGCTTGAAGCGACGGCTGGCGATCAGGTGCCCGTTGAGGTCGGCAAAGCGCAGTTCCAGCAACGGAAAAGGTTGGGAGAAGGGCGCACGGTTGTAGATGATCGCGTCTACGATCAGGGCGCCGCTGAACTCCGGATGGCTGCGCACCACCAGGTTGCTGCTCTTGATCTTGGCGATGTCGACCTTGGACGGTACGTCGCAGCCGATGGTCGGGCAGAGTTGCAGGAACCACGGTCGGTACTGGTCCTGGCGGGCCAGCTCTTCGAAATGGTAGGCGATGTACTGGCCACCCAGGGCTGCGGCGGCGAGCAGGATCAGCAGTATCCACAACAAGCGCCGGCCCCAGGGCGAGCGACGTTTGCGCCAGTCCAGTTGCAGTGGGTCGTCGTCCAGGTCGTGGAGGGCTTCGGCACGTATGCCCGGCTCCTGGCGTTCTCGTGACTTGCGCAGTGGCAGCGGTGGCTCGGGCTCGTCGTCGTGGTCGTCGGTAGCGGACAGGCGCTCAAGGCGTTCTTCGGGCTCGTCGTCCGGTGCGAGGTGGAGCGGGGCGACCGGTTCGTCGTCCGGTTCCAGTGGTTCGAGGGCCAGCGACAACGACGGTTCGGTACGCGGTGGCCGCACCGGTTCGTGGGGTTCGAACGGTTCGAAGGGCGTATCGAGGACGGTTTCGACGCGTTCGTCCGAGGTTTCGCTGTACAGGCTGTCGGGCCAGGCTTGTTGTTCGCTGGAGAGCGAGTCGCGTTGCGCGCTCAGGTTGTCTTCCCGGCGCCGGCCGGCACTGCCTGGGGCGCGATTGTCACGTCGCTCCAGGCGCGCCAGTTCCTTATCCAGGTCGTCCAGGTCCAGCTCGGCGGCGCTCCATTGTTTCTGGCTGATCGCCCGAGGTGGGGCTTCGGCGGCCGGCTTGGCGGGCGGTGCGACGGTGGGCGCCACTGGCTTGGCCGTGCGTTGTTCCAGCAACTGTCGTGCGGCATTGAATACTTGCAGGCACGAGCCGCAACGAACCACCCCGCGGGCCACGCTCAATTGAGCATGGCTGACGCGAAAACGGGTGTGGCAATGCGGGCACTGGGTGACGAAGCTGTCAGTCATGCGGCAATCCGGTGGATACAGGCGCTCATTCTAGCGCCGACGTCCGGTGATGCGCACCCAGCCATCGCGATTGGCGATCGGGTCGAGGTCAAAGTCCGCGGCATAAGCGGCGGCGACTTCTTCACCTTGTTCGGCGAGGATGCCCGACAGCGCCAGGCGTCCGCCCGGCTTGACCAGGCTCGACAGTTGCGGCGCCAGGGACACCAGTGGGCCGGCGAGGATATTGGCCACCAGCACGTCGGCCTGGACCTGTGGCAAGTCCTGCGGCAAGTACAACGGGAACAAGGCTTCGGCGATGTTATTGCGTCCGGCGTTGTCGCGGGAGGCTTCCAGGGCCTGGACGTCGATGTCGGTGCCGACCGCTTCCCGGGCGCCCAGCAGCAGCGCGGCAATCGCCAGGATCCCCGAGCCGCAGCCGAAGTCGAGCACGTTGCAACCCTTCAGGTCCTGGCCGTCGAGCCATTCCAGGCACAGCGCGGTGGTCGGGTGGGTGCCGGTGCCGAACGCCAGGCCCGGGTCCAGCAGCAGATTGACTGCGTCCGGCTCTGGCGCGGCGTGCCAGCTCGGGACGATCCACAGGCGCTGGCCGAAACGCATCGGCTGGAAGTTGTCCATCCAACTGCGTTCCCAGTCCTGGTCTTCGATCACTTCGCTGTGATGCTCGGGCAGCGGGCTGCCGGTCAGCAGCTCGAGATGGGCCAGTACGCTGGCCGCCTCGGTGCCGCCTTCGAACAAGGCCAGCAGATGGGTATGGGACCACAGCGGGGTGGTGTTGAGCTCCGGCTCGAAGATCGGCTGGTCTTCGGCGTCCATGAAGGTTACCGATACTGCGCCTACTTCAAGAAACGCGTCTTCGTAGGTTTCGGCTTGTTCCGGGCTGATGGCCAGGCGTACTTGCAGCCAAGGCATGGCGGGCACCTTTGAAAAAATAGAGTGTGCAGCCGATGGCTGCGAGAAGCGCGCCAGTTTACGCGAGCGCATGGGTTTTGTGGGAGTGGTGTGACCTTATGTCTACCGCTCGCTTCTTGAATGACGCTGTACTTGTGGGAGCGGGCTTGCTCGCGAAAGCGCTGAGTCAGTCAGCATCAATGTCACTGACAGATTGCATTCGCGAGCAAGCGCGCTCCCACAGGGGGATTTGTGCGGCATCCAGGTACAACAAAGCCGCCCGAAGGCGGCTTTGTCTGGTGCGAGCTGAAGCTTAGTGCTTTTCGCCTGCCAGCTTGTGCTCGAGGTAGTGAATGTTCACGCCCCCTTTGCAGAAGCCTTCGTCACGAACCAGATCACGGTGCAGCGGGATGTTGGTCTTGATCCCGTCTACCACGATCTCGTCCAGCGCATTGCGCATGCGCGCCATGGCCTCGTCACGGGTCGCCCCGTAGGTGATCAGCTTGCCGATCAGCGAATCGTAGTTCGGCGGAACGGCATAACCGCTGTACAGGTGCGAGTCGACGCGAACGCCATTGCCGCCCGGGGCATGGAAATGCTTGACCGTGCCAGGGCTTGGCATGAAGGTTTTCGGGTCTTCGGCGTTGATCCGGCATTCCAGCGCGTGACCGCGGATGACCACGTCATCCTGGGTGAACGACAGCTTGTTGCCGGCGGCGATGCTGAGCATCTCCTTGACGATGTCGATACCCGTGACCATTTCCGAAACCGGGTGCTCCACCTGAACACGGGTGTTCATTTCGATGAAGTAGAAACGACCGTTCTCGTACAGGAATTCGAAGGTGCCGGCGCCGCGATAGCCGATGTCGATACAGGCCTTGACGCAACGTGCCAGGACTTCCTGGCGAGCCTGCTCGTCGATGCCCGGTGCCGGCGCTTCTTCGAGGACCTTCTGGTGACGGCGTTGCAGCGAGCAATCGCGGTCGCCCAGGTGGATGGCTTGGCCCTGGCCGTCGGACAGCACCTGGACTTCAACGTGACGTGGGTTGGTCAGGAATTTTTCCAGGTAGACCATCGGGTTGCCGAACGCCGCGCCAGCTTCGGAGCGGGTCAGTTTCGCCGAGGAAATCAGGTCTTCTTCCTTGTGTACCACGCGCATGCCGCGGCCACCGCCGCCGCCAGCGGCCTTGATGATCACCGGATAACCCACTTCGCGACCGATGCGCAAAGCGGTTTCTTCGTCTTCAGGCAGCGGGCCGTCGGAACCCGGGACGGTTGGCACGCCGGCAGCGATCATGGCGTGCTTGGCCGACACCTTGTCGCCCATCAGGCGGATGGTCTCGGCTTTCGGACCGATGAAGGCAAAACCGGAGTTTTCCACCTGTTCGGCGAAGTCGGCGTTTTCCGCCAGGAAACCGTAGCCCGGGTGAATGGCGGTGGCGCCGGTCACTTCGGCAGCAGCGATGATCGCCGGGATGTGCAGGTAGGAGTGCGCAGCCGACGCCGGACCGATGCAGACGGATTCGTCCGCCAGGCCCAGGTGCATCAGTTCTTTGTCGGCCTTGGAGTAAACGGCGACGGTCTTGATGCCCATCTCTTTGCAGGCACGCAGAATCCGCAGGGCGATCTCACCGCGGTTAGCGATCAGAACTTTTTCCAACTTCGCAGTCATCAAAGGCTCCCCGCGGTTCAAACGATGGTGAACAGCGGTTGGTCGTACTCAACCGGCTGGCCGTCTTCGACGAGGATGGATTCGATCACACCGCTGGTTTCAGCTTCGATGTGGTTCATCATCTTCATGGCTTCAACGATGCACAGGGTGTCGCCTTTCTTCACGGTCTGGCCGACTTCAACGAAGGACGGCGAGGATGGCGAAGACTTGCGATAGAACGTGCCCACCATTGGCGAACGGGCAACGGTGCCGTTCAGCGTTGGTGCCGCTGGTGCGGCTGGGGCTGCGGCGGCAACTGGCGCTGCTGCCGGAGCCGGTGCGGCAGCCGGGGCTTGCATCGGGGCCGGTGCATAGAACTGCTGGGCCGGGGTCTTGCTGTGGCGGCTGATGCGTACGGACTCTTCGCCTTCCTTGATCTCAAGCTCGTCGATGCCGGACTCTTCCAGCAATTCGATCAATTTCTTAACTTTACGGATATCCATGAATCATCAACTCCCAAGGGTCGGTCAGGGGCGTTTAACGCTTGTTGTTCAAGCTGGTGCCTGTTTATCAAGCTGTTCTAGGGCGGCCTCCAGGGCCAGTCGGTAACCGCTGGCGCCAAGGCCGCAGATCACTCCCACTGCTACATCGGAGAAGTAGGAGTGATGGCGGAAAGGTTCGCGTTTGTGCACGTTGGACAAATGCACTTCGATGAATGGGATGCTCACCGCCAGCAGCGCGTCACGTAATGCGACACTTGTGTGTGTAAAAGCTGCTGGATTGATCAAAATGAAGTCCACGCCTTCACCACGCGCGGCATGGATGCGGTCGATCAATTCATATTCGGCGTTGCTTTGCAGATAGAGCAAATGATGGCCGGCGTTGCGGGCCCGCTGTTCCAGGTCCTGGTTGATCTGGGCCAGTGTCACGGCACCGTAGACGCCCGGTTCACGGGTGCCCAGCAGGTTCAGGTTGGGTCCGTGCAGGACCAATAGGGTCGCCATCTGCTGTTCCTTGTTATCTGTGAGCAGGTATCAGAACCTGGCGACTATGCCGCAAAGCCTTTGTGACTGTCCAGTTCTCGGCAATAGCCAGCACGATGACCGATGTTTGCGCGAAATTTGTGACCCAGGCCCGTGATCCGGTCATACGGTTGTAGCTGAACCCCTGTGGGAGCGAGCTTGCTCGCGATGACGGCGGCATATCCAACATCGATTCAAGCTGACCCACCGCTTTCGCGAGCAAGCCCGCTCCCACAGGGGATTTGGGATGAACACAGGATTTGTGAACAATCCCGATCAAAACTGTGGGAGCGGGCTCGCTCGCGAAGGCGGCGGTACATTCAACCTCGATGCAAGCTGACCCATCGCTTTCGCGAGCAGGCTCGCTCCTTCATTTAATCTGTCGGACTTGAACGCAAATAGATCTTCACGGGTGTGTAGTCGACACCATCGGCATGTCGATAGAGGGTGTTGCTGTGGTAGGCATAGACTTCCTTATCAACTGACACCGTAATCGTCGATTCCTGGATGTCGACAGCTATTGAGTCATCCCGAGTGACAAGGAATGGCGTCGCGTTTTTCAGTTCGGAAAGGATGTCGCTGTCAACTGCCAAGGTTCGATAGACGTAGTAGCGATAACTGAACGGGACCGTTGCTCCACCACGATCATCCTTTACGCCATAGATAAATGCATCGTGGGACAAAGGTTTTCGCAAGACGACCTCTGTCAGTTGGGGCATATTTCGAGGGAAGAAACACAGCCAACTGATGTAAAACAGCGCGAGGGCAAGCAGTGCGCAAAAGACAACGAGATAGGTGGGCTTTTTAGTAGTTTCTGAATTTGGCATATTTTATCCCCTCCTTGATCCATCGTTGATCTACCGGATCGTCGCCGAAAGGGGCTTGCCCCACCATGTGCCGAACTCTGCCACGGTTGATCCTGCTCGACTCTGGGCCAGGCCTGCTGCCCGTAAAAGAACGTCTTCGCTGAAGCCTGCTGCGGTTCCGGTGGCACCGTAGTTGAAATTTCCAAAGGCTTCATATTCGGCGGATAGTTGCTTGTAGTCCCAAGGCCCGCGATTTCTGACTTGGGTGTAAAACCACGAGTAGATAAAAGCCGATCCAGCTTTCAGAACATTTTTCTTATGAAATGCCACGGCCATATTTTCTTCGACAGAAACGCCGGGTGGCGACGCAGGTACCCTCATTGCATGTTCCTTTTGCAATTTCTTGAGGGGGCGGGAGCCTAGCATGAAGATAACTGTTACAAAATTCCGTAACCTGCTCCATGCGACAAACCCCATCGGGGCTGCGCAGTAGCGCCAAGGTCATTCAGCGCGGCGCATCGGAAAAAAATACCAGCCTGCTCGCGATGACGGCGGTGCATTCAGCGTCGATGCAAGCTGACCCGGCGCTATCGCGAGCAGGCTCGCTCCCACAAGGTTCGGTGGTGTACTCCGATGTTGCGTACAGCTCAGATCCACTGTGGGAGCGAGCCTGCTCGCGATAGCGGCGTATCAGCCACTACAGATGCTGGATGGGCCGACGCTTTCGCGAGCAAG
>NZ_JAGDEZ010000013.1:0-160001 GCF_017498305.1 Pseudomonas sp. OA65 | reverse complement strand
AGTGGTGGCCGAAGAGAATGTGTTTGTTGGTCGGGACGTAGTCCAGGCCATCGTTGTTGAGCACGGCAGGCGTGGCCCGGCGCGCGTCGAGTTGCATCACGTTGTTGGCGATGAAGAGGCTGTAGTAGCGGTAGGCGACCAGGTAGATGGCCACGGCGGCGACGACGATCCAGAGGGCGTTGATGGGTTCGCCGCGGCGCAAGGCCACGACACTCAACGCACAGGCTCCCAGAACAGCCACGGCAAACCAGGCGAGGTGTTTAACCAGACGGGTTGTCATTGCATGTCTCCTGCCGATATCCAGTGGATTGCGGCGATTGTTTTTATAGTGTGCCCCGGCTATTCGGAGCCGGCCCAATATCCCTGCAACGGGTCAATAAATAAATCCGTAGTACTACGTAGAACCCCCAATCCCTCCTGTGGGAGCAAGGCTTGCCCGCGATAGAGTCAATACGGTCTTTCATGAACCGCGGCGCCTGCTTCGCGAGCAAGCTTTGCTTCCACGGATCTTGATCCACAGGTTTTATGCCACATCAATGGGTTTGGCATATGATGCCGCCATTCGCCTCCCCGCCGAGCCCGGACAGGAGTACAGATGCTGCTCAAACACAAAATCGTCGCCCTCGGCATCTTGCCGCTGGTCCTGGCCATCGCGGTCATCTGCGCCCTGGTGATCTCGCTCAACCGCCAATTGGGCGATCAACAGGCGCAACTGATCGAAGACAGCATCCTGGCGAGCAAGCGCGCCGAGCTGAAGAACTATGTCGAGATGGCGCAGAGCCTGATCGCCCCCCTATATGACGACGGCCAGGGCGATGCGCGCGCGCAACAGCAAGTCCTGGAAGAACTGCGCAAGCTCAGCTTCGGCATCAACGGTTACTTTTTCGTGTACGACCGCCAGGGCCGCAGCCTCATGCATGCCCGCCAATCGGAATTGGTGGGGCAGTACCTTTGGGACATGAAAGACCCCAAGGGCCTGCCGGTGATCCAGGCGCTGATCAGAAGCGCCGAGTCCGGCGATGGTTTCCAGCGCTACGCTTGGAACAAGCCCTCCTCCGGCCAGGTGACCGACAAGTTGGCCTACGTCGTGAGGCTCGACAAATGGGGCTGGACGCTTGGCACCGGGATCTACCTGGAGGATGTCGAACGCGCTACCCAACAAGCCCGTGACGAAGTTGCCCATGGCATCCATACCACCATGCAAGCCATCGCTGCCATCGCGTTGGTGGCCGTCCTGCTGGTATTCGCCGGAGGCATGACCTTGAACGTCAGCGAACATCGCCTGGCGGACAAAAAGCTGCAGCGGCTGAACCAGCGCATCGTCAGCTTGCAGGAAGAAGAACGCTCACGGGTTTCCCGCGAGCTTCATGACGGCATCAGCCAATTGCTGGTGTCGATCAAATTCCAGTTCGAACTGGCCAGCCATGTATTGGAGAACGGTCAGGAAAACGGCCTGGGCATCCTGAAGACCGCCACCGACCGACTGGGCGACGCCATCGGCGAGATCCGTAGCATCTCCCACGACTTGCGCTCCTCCCTCCTTGACACCTTGGGCCTGCCCGCCGCCATCGGCCAGCTCGCCAGCGAATTCCAACAGCGCAGTGGGCTGGAAGTGTCCTACCGCAGCAACGAATTCGATTGCCGCTTGGAAAATGGCGCCCCCGTCTCGCTGTTTCGCATTGCCCAGGAGGCCCTGACCAATATCGAGCGCCATGCCGGGGCGAAAAGCGTCGGCATCACCCTGTTCGGCTCCAGCCAGTCCTTGCGCCTGACGGTGGTCGATGATGGGATGGGGTTCAACGTCCCGCAAGTGGAACGCGGCCATGCCGGTATCGGCCTGCGTAACATCCGCGAACGGGTCGAGCATTTCGGCGGACGCCTGGACGTGACGTCGGTGCCAGGCCGTAGCGAACTGGACATCCTGCTGCCCATGAACCTCTCGGTCACGGAAAGCTGATGCACCCACTCCAACAAGAGCAATTGCCGATGACCCTGCCTCCCGTGATTCGCGTCGCGCTGGTCGACGACCATTCCTTGGTCCGCGACGGCATCAGGGCCCTGCTCTCGGTGATGCCGCAACTGGACGTGGTGGGCGAAGCCGAGAACGGCGCACAGGCGATCGAGATGGTCGGTCGCTGCCAACCGGACCTGCTGCTGATGGACATCGGCCTCAAGGACAAGAACGGCCTTGAGCTGACCCGATTGCTGGGCAAGCAATATCCCAGCCTCAAGATCCTGATCCTGAGCATGTACGACAATCATGAGTACGTGAGCGAATCCGTACGCGCCGGCGCCAGCGGCTACGTGCTCAAGAACGCGCCATCGCGGGAAATCATCGCGGCCATCGAGGCCATCATCAGCGGCGGCACCTTCTACAGTGCTGAAATTGCCCAGCGGCTCGCCACCGACCCGCACAGCGACAACGAGCTGACGCCACGGGAGAGCCAAGTGCTGGCGAAAATGGTCCAGGGCCTGAACAACAAGGAAATGGCCCGCGAACTGGACATCAGCGTACGCACCGTCGAAACCCATCGCCTGAGCATCCGCCGCAAGCTGAACATCGACAAACCCGCGGCCCTGGTTAAGTACGCGATCGACCACGGGATCATTTCCCGCTAGGCCCTTGCTACACTTCCCGGTCTTGTTCCCTTCCCTTGCGAGACGTCCTATCCCTATGAAAACCATAACAAGCTCGATGACGTTCTGTGGCCTGTTGGCGCTCTCATGCAGCGCCCTGGCCGAGCCGACACCTTCGCTGCTGGATCAGGTCCTGCAACGCGGCGAACTGAAGGTGTGCACCAGCGGCGACTACAAGCCCTACACCTTTAAAACCCAAGCAGACGAATACGAAGGCATCGACATCGACATG
The DNA here is from genome assembly GCF_017498305.1 of Pseudomonas sp. OA65. Classification (NCBI taxonomy): domain Bacteria; kingdom Pseudomonadati; phylum Pseudomonadota; class Gammaproteobacteria; order Pseudomonadales; family Pseudomonadaceae; genus Pseudomonas; species Pseudomonas sp. OA65. Next base: position 157,132 of record NZ_JAGDEZ010000013.1, on the reverse strand, counting down.
GCGCGCTCATTGGCCGCCAGCCTCGGCGTCAAGGTGCAATGGGTGCAGACCACCTGGAAAACCCTGATGCCAGATATGGTTGCGGGCAAATGCGACATCGGCATGGGCGGGATTTCAGTCACGCTGGAGCGTCAGAAGAAGGCCTATTTCAGCACCACCCTCGACGTGGATGGCAAGATCCCGCTGGTGCGTTGCGAAGACAAGGAGCGCTACCAGACCCTCGAGCAGATGAACCAGCCTTCGGTGCGTCTTGTCGAGCCGGCGGGCGGCACCAACGAAGCCTTCGTCCGCGCGTTCCTGCCCAACGGACAGCTCGCCTTCCACGACAATGTGACCATCTTCCAGCAACTGCTGGACAAGAAAGCCGACGTGATGATCACCGACGCGTCCGAAGCGCTCTACCAGCAAAAACTCAAGCCCGGCCTGTGCGCCGTCAACCCGACCCGCTATCTGCAATATGGCGAGAAGGCCTACCTGCTGCCACGGGATGACAACACCTGGAAGATGTACGTCGATCAGTGGTTGCACCTGAGCAAGGCCAATGGCAGCTACCAGAAGGTGATCGGCCAATGGCTGGCAGTGCCTGAAGGCCAGTAACGAAACGGTGGCCGCGCATACTCGCCAGCAGCGGATTTGTGCGCGGCGCCAGGGTCTGGCATGTTGATCCTCTGAAGCGAACAGCCCCGAGGCTCCATGCAAATCGAACTCTTGGAAATCAGCGAGCATCTGCATCGCTTTCCCCCATTCGATGACCTGCCCCAAGCAACGCTGGAAGACATTGCCCGGCGTGTCGAGGTCGCCTATTTCAAGGCCGGCAGCTCTATCCTCGAAGAGGGCGCTCCCATACATGACCTGCACTACGTGCGCAGCGGCGCAGTCGAAGTCTATCGGCGTGGCGGTGAGTTGTATGACCGTCTGGTGGAAGGCGATATTTTCGGCCAGGCCGGCCTGCTACGCAGCAACAAGGTGCGCTTTCCGGCCAAGGCCCTGGAAGACAGCCTGATTTATTTCATCCCGGCGGATGTCATCGCCCAATTGTGCAAGCGGCACGACAGCTTCGCCGACTTTGTCGAAGCCGAAGGTTACTCCAGGCTCAAATCGGCCGTTGAGGCCCAAGGGCGAGCGAGCGATCTGATCCAGCTTAAATCCCGTGCCTTGATTTCCCGGAAGCTGGTCTGGGTCACGCCACTGACCCGCGTCCAGGAAGCCGCCCAGCTGATGACCGAACAAAGCGTTTCCTGTGTCGTCGTCCTGGAGCGGGACGGAAACAATCCCGGGAAAATGCTCGGTATCGTGACCGACCGGGACCTGCGCACTCGCGTGGTGGCCGCCAATCGCAGCGGCGACACCACCATCGGCGAAGTGATGTCGAACGACCCGGTGTCCATCCAGGCCGACGACTCGCTGTTCGAGGCCATGTTGTGCATGCTTCGAAGCAACGTTCACCATCTTCCCGTGATGCACAAGGGCCGCACCCTGGGCCTGATCAATCTGTCGGACATTATCCGGCATGAGTCCCAGAGCAGCTTGTACCTGGTGAACAGCATCTCCAACCAGACCAGCGTCGAAGGTCTGCGATCATTGCTACGGGATCTACGCGGCACCTACATCCGCATGGTGCGCGACGGTGCCACCGCCCACATGATCGGCAGCGCCATTTCAGGCATTGGTCGCGCCTTCACCCAGCGCCTGCTCGAACTGGCGGAAAGGGCGTTGGGACCGCCGCCCATTCCCTACTGTTTCATGGTGCTGGGCTCGATGGCCCGGGACGAACAGTTGCTGGTGACCGACCAGGACAATGCCCTGGTGCTGGATGATCGTTTCGACCCGGCCCTGCACGATGAGTATTTCAGGAAGTTGGCCACGTTCGTCAGTGACGGGCTCGCCGCGTGCGGCTTTAGCTACTGCAAGGGCGGGATCATGGCGACCAACACCCAGTGGCGTCAGCCGTTGCGAGTCTGGCGCGATTATTTCACTCAGTGGATTGAGAAGCCGAACGCCGCCACCCTCCTCAACGCTTGTATTTTTTTCGATCTGGACGGGGTCTACGGTCGGTTGGAAATGGTCAACGAACTCAAAGCGCTTTGCGCTGAAAAATCAAAGGCCACGCCAGCCTTCCTGACGGCAATGGCGCGTAACGCACTGAACAGGACACCGCCCCTGGGGTTCTTCCGCACGTTTGTCATGGAAACCGATGGGGAGCAAAAACAGATCATCAACCTGAAGGGACGTGGCACAGCGCCCCTTACCGACCTGATCCGAATTCATGCGTTGGCTTGCGGGAGTAGCGCACAAAACTCGTTTGATCGACTCGAAGCCATCGGCACGACGAAATGGCTGCAACCGCAAGCCATTGATCATCTACGCTACGCGTTGGAGTTCCTGTCGATGGTGCGCATACGGCACCAGGTCCATTCGATCGAGCAGGGCCGGACGCCAGACAACTACATCGAGCCCGAGCGCTTTTCCACCATTGAGCGCCACAACCTCAAGGAAGCGTTCCAAGTGTTGAGCAATGCGCAAAAATTCTTGCGCTTCCGCTACCCCGGCCACGCACGGCCAACACGATGAGCGATGCACGGAACTCGAACAGGCAGGCAGCACCGGATTGGCCGGCGCGCTTTGAGCAACTGGCACAGCAAGCCAGACACCCGCTCTTGCAACGGTTCTACCAGGCCGGCGTGGCCGATGGACAGACGCCCCTTGAACAGGTGGAGCTACTGGCCTTGGACCTGGAAACCACCGGGTTGGATGCCCGTACCGACAGCATCGTCAGCATTGGCCTGATACCGTTGACGCTCAAGCGCATACGCTGCGGCGGAGCGCTGTACTGGATCATCAAACCCGCACGACTGACCCACGAATCGGTAGCGTTCCATCGCATCACCCACGCAGATGTTCGCCATGCCCCCCGCTTGCCGGACATCATGGAACAGCTGCTGGAAGCAATGACGGGGAAAATCATGGTGGTGCACTACCGGGCTATCGAACGTGATTTCCTGGATCAGGCGTTTCGTCACCACTGGGGAGAAGGTTTGCAATTTCCAGTCATTGACACCATGCAACTCGAGGCGCGGCAGGTCCGGGGCCATCGCACCTGGCTGGACCGACTGTTGCAACGCCCTCTTACATCCATCCGGCTGGCGGACAGCCGCCCGCGCTATCACCTACCGCCCTACCACGCCCATCAGGCCTTGACCGATGCCTTGGCCACAGCCGAGCTGCTGCAAGCGCAAGTAGCCACTCACTACAGCCCCGACGTTGCGATTGGAGAACTTTGGGACTAAGGCCGATGATGCCCCTTTCCATCATCGGCACTCGTCGAGCATCAGGATCGTGGTTCGGACAGCAATCCCTTGACCAGCGAAATGCAGCCCAGCAGCAGGACAATGGCGAAGGGCAATCCGGTGGACACTGCCATGGCCTGCAAGGCAACCAGCCCCCCTCCCAGCAACAGTGCGATGGCGATCACCCCTTCGATGACCGCCCAGAAGACCCGCTGCGGAACGGGTGCGTCAACCTTTCCTCCCGCCGTGATCGTATCGATCACCAGCGAGCCGGAGTCCGAGGAGGTGGTGAAGAACACGATCACCAGCACAATGCCCAGCAGGGACGAAATTTCCTTGAGGGGCAGCCCTTCAAGCATGACGAACAACTTGAGTTCCAGCACGGCATCCGTCACGCCGCTGAGCCCCCCCAGGGTGGCCTGATCAATGGCCGTCCCGCCAAAGGTCGTCATCCACAGTACCGACACCAAAGAAGGCACCAACAATACCGAGATCAGGAACTCACGAACGGTACGGCCACGACTGACCCTCGCGATGAACATGCCTACGAACGGCGACCAACTGATCCACCAGGCCCAGTAGAACGCAGTCCAGCCTTGGGTAAACTCGGTGTCCGTGCGCCCGAAAGGATTGGACAATGCCGGCAGATATTCAACGTAGGTCACCACATTCTTGAAGAACCCGGTGAGGATGGCCAGGGTTGGCCCCACGACGATGATGAACAGGAGCAACAGGAGCGCCAGGCCCATGTTGATTTCGGACAGCAGCTTGACCCCCTTTTCCAGCCCGGCAAGTACCGACCACAGCGCAATCAGGGTGATGCCGATGATCAACAGCACCTTGCTGACGTTGGTGGAGCGGATGCCGAACAGGTGCTCGATCCCCGCAGCGGCCTGCTCGGCACCGATACCCAGCGATGTCGCCAGCCCAAACAGCGTGGCAAAGACTGCCAGGATATCGATGATATGGCCTGGCCAGCCCCAGACACGCTCCCCCAGCAGCGGGTAGAAAATCGAGCGTATCGACAGCGGCAAGCCTTTGTTGAAGGAAAACAGCGCCAGGGACAACGCAACGATGGCGTAAATAGCCCAGGGGTGAAGACCCCAATGGAAGATCGTCGCAGCCATCGCCAGGTCCGCGGCGCCTTTCATGTCACCTTTTGCACCCTCAAGGGGTGCCCAATCCGTACGCACGCCACTGGCATCGACCGTAACTCCGCCCATTGCGGCGGCGTAATGTGACATCGGCTCCGCAACCCCATAGAACATCAACCCGATGCCCATCCCGGCGGCGAACAACATCGAGAACCACCCCAGGTACGTATGATCCGGCGTGGCATCACGACCACCCAATCGGACCTTGCCCAGAGGTGAAACAATCAGCGCCAGGCACAGCAATACGAAGATATTGCCTGCGCTCATGAAGAACCAGGCCAAGTGCCGGGTCAACCAACTGCGCATTGCGCTGAAAAGCGGCTCGACTTCGTTTTGCAGGGCTAATGTTATGACGACGAACAGCAAAACGGTGGCGGCAGAGATAAGGAAGACTTTGCCATGGATATCCAGAGAGAACGAAAACTCACCACTGATATTGTCCTGTCCTATGACATAGTCGGTTTCAATGAGATTTGCCTCGCCGCTGGGGGCTGGTATGCCCTCCGTGCCGGGCGTCTGGGGTTTTCCTGATAGATCGTCTCCAGGATTTTTACCCACGTGAACCTCCTTTGATGTACGGCACACGAATGCGTGCCATGGCCTGATTAGTCCCGCCGCTCCAAAAATGAAAACGAGATGTGCGTGCCATAGCCTAGCAAGGCTGGAGGCATGACTAGGACATCGAGACCGGCCATGACTGTTCTACAAACGCCAAAACGCGCCTGGGGCAAGACGGATTTTATGGTTCATGCCTTGGAAAAACTCGGTCGCAGACGCAACGAAGGGCGCCGAGACACTGCTCCAACGCCCTTCATCCGTCCCTATAAGGTGTTATTTCAACTCACTGGGCAGCCCGCACCTTGGCAATCTCGTCATACATCGTTTTCACCAGATCGCCATCCAAGGATTTGGCGAATTTGTCGACGACCGGTTTCACCCGCTCACGCAAGCGATCTTTCTCGGCAGGGCTGATTTCATTGATGGTCATCACAGCGGCCAGCGTCGCCTTGGCCTTGTCCATGCTCGCCGCCGTGACTTCACGCTGGAATGTCTGCGCCTCGGCCGCGGCCGCGCGAATCAGCGCTTTTTCATCGTCGTTGAGGCGGTTCCAGGTTTTCTGGCTGATGATCAACGACTGCGGGTTGAAGATATGCCCGGTGATGGAAAGATACTTCTGCACCTCGTAGAACTTGTTGCCTTCAATCACCGTGAAAGGATTTTCCTGGCCGTCGATGGTGTGCTGCTCAAGGCCGGTGTAGACCTCGGGGAACGCCATCGGCACCGGGTTGGCGCCCAGGGCGGTAAAGGTTTCCAGGTAGATTGGCGACTGGATCACACGCAGTTTCAAGCCTTGCATGTCTTCCAGCTTGGTCACCGGGTGCTTGCTGTTGGTCAGGTTACGAAACCCCAGGTCCCAATAACCCAGCCCTACCAGCCCTTTACTGTCCAGTTGTGCCGCGAGTTTCTGCCCGACCGGCCCATCGATGACCGCATGGGCTTCCTCGACGTTGTTGAACAGGAACGGGAAATCGAGCATGGCGTAATCCGGGGCCTGGGCGGCCAGGATGCCGGAGTTGAGCACAGTGATGTCCAGTGTGCCGCCCTGTAACGCCGACACCGTTTGCACGTCACCGCCCAGCGTCCCGCCGGGGAACAGGCGGACCTTGATCTTGCCACCGCTTTTCTCGCTGAGCAGGTCGGCGAACTTTTGCGCGCCCTGGCCCTGGGGGTGTTCCTTGACGTTCTGGAAGGCGAATCGCAGGGTACGTTCGCGGATCTCGTCGGCATGGCTGGCCACGCTGCCCAACAGCAAGCCCGTCGCGCACGCCCCGGCCAGCAGGGTTTTCATCAGTTTTCCCATGTCACTCTCCGATCGTTATTGTTTTTAAGGTCGAGCTAGCCAACACCGGGGTTAGCCGGTGAAGAATTTCAACGGTCCCAGGACCAATTGCGGGAACAGGACCAACAGGAGCAGCACCGCAAGTTGCGCAAGCAGGAACGGCCACACCCCACGAACGATTTCTTCGATATTGAGTTTGGAAACGCCGCTCACCACATTGAGCACAGTGCCCACAGGTGGGGTTATCAGGCCGATGGCCGTGTTGATCAGGAACAACACGCCAAAGTAGACCGGGTCGATGCCCGCCTGGGTGATCGCCGGCATAAGCACCGGTGTGAGGATGAGGATGCTTGGCGTCATGTCCATGACCGTACCAACCAGGATGATCATCAGCATGATCACCACCAACAGCAAGGTCGGGCTATTCATGAACGGCTCAAGCACCGCCGCCAATTGGCCCGGCAAGTCGGCAATGGTCACCAGCCAGGAAGAAACCATGGCGGCGGCGACCAGCAGCATCACCACCGAGGTGGTCTTGGCCGAAGACAGGATTACCCCATACAACTGGCTGACTTTCATTTCCCGGTAAATCACCAGGGAGACGAATAGCGAATAGACCGCCGCCACCACTGCCGCTTCCGTCGGGGTGAAAATGCCGAATTTGAGGCCAAAAATAATGATGATCGGCAAGCCCATGGCCCAGCTGCCCTCCACCAAGGCCCGCAGGACCTCGGCGCGGGATTGCTTGGGTGGCGTCTCGACATTCTCGCTACGGGAGACGAACCACCAAGCAATGGCGAGCGCCACCCCGAGCATGATTCCCGGCACGATGCCGGCCAGGAACAACTTGGAAATCGACACCCCGGACGCCACGCCAAAGACAATGAAGCCAATGCTCGGCGGAATGATCGGCGCGATAATGCCGCCGGCAGCAATCAAACCCGCCGAGCGGGCCCGATTGTGCCCGGCCAACACCATCATCGGCACCAGCAACGCCGCCAGGGCCGCCGCATCGGCCACCGCCGAACCGGACAGCGACGCCAGCAGGCAGGAGGCGATGATCGCCACGTAGCCCAGACCGCCACGCTTGTGCCCCACCAGCGCCATGGCAATGTTGACGATGCGTTTGGACAGCCCGCCGACGTTCATGATTTCGCCGGCCAGCATGAAAAACGGCACGGCCATCAGCGGAAAACTGTCAGCACCGTTGAGCAAGTTCTGGGCAATGATTTGCGCGTCGAACAGATCCAGGTAAGCCATCAACGCCACGCTGACCACCAGCAAGGCAAACGCGATAGGGATGCCTAATGCCATGCTGCCGATCAGGGACCCGAGAAAAATAACCAGTGTCATGGGCGGGTACTCTTGATGGAGTCAGGGGCGGCGGCGTCATGGGGAATCAGCTCTGCGTTGTTGTCCTTGACTATCACCCACTCGTCATCTCCCAGTTTGCCGAACAGCGCCAGGTAGAGTTCGTAGAGCAGGATCGCTGCAGCACTGGCGCCGAACACCAGGCCGGCACTGTAGAACAGCGCCATGGACAAGCCAGACGCCGGAGCGACGACATTCAGGTTGATCGCGGCCTGTTGCCAACTGCCACTGAAAATCAGCCAGCAGATGTACAACATCAAAAGATGACTGATGACCAGGCAGATACGCTTGCCTGTCGGCGGCAGGCGCTTGACCAGGCTATCCATGCCCAGGTGGGCGCGGTCCTTGAGCGCCACCAGGGCGCCGAGAAAAATCATCCAGACGAAGAACCAGCGCGACAGCTCCTCCGACACACTGATGCCCGAGTTGAACGCATAGCGCAGCACCACATTGCCGAACACCAGCACGATCATCGCGACCATGCACAACACGATCAGCAACTTCAGCAGCTTGAAATACAGATCCACGATTTTTGTCATCTTGAAGAACTCCGAGGCTTGTCGAGCGCCGATATCCCACTGGCGCGATCAGACCGCAACAGCGTGGATCGTCAGCGAATCAAACCTGGAAGGCTGGACGGTGCACTTGAGAGATGGATCAAGGAGACGGCGTGGAGCGCTCGCAGACGGACTGCCATGGGGTGTTCCTCTATTTTTATTATGGTCTCGGTCACGTAGGACAAGACAGGTGTCGCTAAAATGTACCACCCGGTTAGTTTGGTCAATAACCCACACCGGGATACACCGCAAAGCGTGCGATTATCGACCAGACAATTTGGCTTCTTTATCTCGTTGAGCACTCAGCAGCGCCCCGCCTCTCCCCATGCTTCAACAGGATTTTGTATCGCTCTGTATATGAAGCACGGCTTGATACGAAACGGCTGATTTCGCCCCCGCCACCCACACATCGTCGATACATCTGCGCGTTTAACTGTGATCACCGGACAGCAACACCTTCGCTGCCACGGACCTACTCAATCAAACGCAAGGAGAATCATCATGTTCAACTTCTCGAAACTGTCGTCCTTGGCAATCGTCCTGGCACTGGCTGGCGGTGTCGGCCTGGCGAACGCCGCCTCGGCAAAAAACACCCCGGCCCAGGCTGCGCATCAACTGGCTGAAGGTGGTTCCGATCGTTTGATCCAGAATCGCGTGGCTGAGGGTGGTTCCGATCGCTTGAGCCAGAATCGTGTGGCTGAGGGTGGCTCCGATCGCTTGAGCCAGAATCGCGTGGCCGAGGGTGGTTCCGATCGTCTGATCCAGAATCGCGTGGCTGAGGGTGGCTCCGATCGCTTGAGCCAGAATCGGGTGGCTGAGGGTGGTTCCGATCGCTTGAGTCAGAATCGTGTGGCCGAGGGTGGCTCCGATCGCTTGAGTCAGAATCGTGTGGCTGAGGGTGGGGCTGATCGGTTGCAGGAGCTGCGTGAACGCAGCCCGGTGTGAAGCGCTTCTGTGGCGAGGGAGCTTGCTCCCGCTGGGCTGCGCAGCAGCCCCCTGCCCCCTCCCACTCTTTCAGGCATCGCTCGCGAGCTTTGCGACTGCTTCGCAGTCGAGCGGGAGCAAGCGCCCTCGCCACAAGAGCTCAAAGATCAAAGATCAAAGATCAAGCCTCACTGACCCAAAACTCAAGGCTCAAGGCTCAAGGCTCATGGCTCAAGGCTCAAGGCTCAAGGCTCAAGGCTTGATGTTCTTCAACTCACCGAGCAGCGCAAGCAGTTGCTGCATCTTTTCCTCGCCGAACTGTTCTTCGATCCGCCGGTAGTTGCTTTCCATGCCCTCGCTCATGGACACGAAACATTGCTGGCCACGCTCGGTCAGGCCCACGAAGACCCGACGCTGGTCCTGGCTGGATTTCTGCCGACGCACCAACCCGTCACGCTCCAGACGACTGAGCACACCGGTCATGCTCGGTTTGAGAATGCAGGCCTGGTGGGCGAGCTGGTGGCTTTCCAACTCACCTTGCTGGTAGAGGATGCGGATCACCCGCCACTGCTGTTCCGTGAGGTCATGCTGGTTCAGCGCCGGACGGAAAAAAGCCATCGCCGCTTCGCGGGCTTGCAACAGGGTCAGGGTCAAAGAAGGTCTGGGGTTGGCCATGTTCGAACTGTGTGAATGGGCGAGTCGGCAGCTTAGTGTCGCCATCACAGCGCTGCAAGAGTAACGGTGGCGAGGAAATTTCTGTGGGAGCAAAGCTTGCTCGCGAATATAGGCGATGCGGTCTTTCAGAAATCGAGGCGCCTGCATCGCGAGCAAGCTTTGCTCCCACAGCAGTAAAAATAAATCCCCTCCCCACAATCAGCGCAACCCCGATTGCCGCTGGCGATACTCCCCGGGCGTGAGTTGGGCGTGACGCTGGAAAAAACGGCTGAAATACGCCGGATCCTTGAAGCCGAGCTGGTAGCAGATTTCATTGGCCGAGCTGCCAGTGAACAACAGCAATCGCTTGGCCTCCTGCATCAGCCGCTCCATGATCAAGCGCTTGGAGGGCAAATCGGCAATACGGCGACACACGTCGTTTAGGCGCGCCTCGGTCACGCCGATGCCTTCGGCGTAGCGCGACAGCGGCCAATGCTGCAGGTAGTGGGCCTCGATCAGTTCGTTGAAGCGGTGGAAGATCTTCAGGTCTTCATGCCGCGCAGGCCTGGCTTCCAGGGAGTTGGAACACAAGCGCAGCAAGCTGATCATGATCAGCCGCGTCAACGCGTCGAGCGCCGCGCTGCGCCCCGGATGTCCTGCCACCACTTCCTCGCTCAGTTCCTCAAACAGATATTCCAGCCTCCGCGCCTCCCCCGCCTGCCCGGGCCCCAATTGCGCCAAGGCCACGCAGGCTGCCGGCATTTGCACGCCAGCCGGCGCCAGGCTCGGGTCGGCATCGATCAACTGCCACACCAATTGCTGGCGCACGGTCAGCACATGCCCGTCGCTGTCGGCCTCGGTCACGAAGGCATGGGGAATGGTCGGCGGGGTCAGGAAGAACATCGGCCCGGATTCAACGTACTGCTGGTCATCGAGGTACACCCGCACGGTACCGCTCTTGACGTAGTGCACCTGGAAGAACCGGTCGTGGCGATGCACCGGCATGTTGCGGCCGAAAAAACCCGCCAGGTTGGCGAGCCGGTCGTAATGCACCTCAGCATCGCTGTAGCGCTGGTCATACACCTGACCAATGTTGATGTTCGGGATCGGCTGGCGGTCGGTCATCACAGTGCTCGTTTTTATTCTGATTCAGGTACCTGCCGCCCTCATCCTGCACCGAATCCGGCAAGGCAACCAGTGCCGGTCATTCTGTCACGCTTGACGATAGTTAACATCTTAATTATAACTGTTAACACATTAACAATAACTGCAGAGCCCGCATCACTCTGCGATCGCCAGGAGACAAGCATGAGCCGTGCCTTGCATGACGTCGCGACCGGCACCCTGTTCGGGGTCGCGCTGAACTACCAGGGGCTGCTGAAACAGCGCCTCGCCGAGTTCGAGGAATCGCCCTATCAGAAGCCGCCGCTCAAGCCCGTGCTGTTCATCAAGACGCCCAACACCCGCAACCAGCATGACGCCGAGGTGGTTCACCCAGGTGGCGGCGAAACGCTGCAACCAGGGCCGGCCCTTGGCGTGGTGATGGGCAAATCGGCCAGCCGCGTCAGCGCCGCCGAGGCCCTGGACTACGTGGCCGGTTACACCGTCGTCAACGAATTCAGCCTCCCGGAAGACAGCTATTACCGCCCCGCCGTCAAAGCCAAATGCCGGGACGGTTTCTGCGCCATTGGTCCGGAACTGGTGCCGAGCGCCCAGGTGGCCGACCCCCACAGCCTGGCGATCACGCTGTACGTCAACGGCGAGGTGCGCCAGCAAAACAGCACGGCCAACTTCGTGCGCAACATTCCCCAATTGATTGCCGAGATCAGCGAGTTCATGACCTTGCATGCCGGCGACGTGCTGATCACCGGCACGCCTGAGGGTCGGGTCGATGTGCTGCCCGGCGATCGCGTCGAAGTGGCCATCAGCGGCCTGGGTCGACTGGTCAACACCATCGTGGCCGAGGAAACAGGAGCAGGTTCATGAAACACGCGCGCATTCGTTTTGCAGGCCAGGATCATGCCGTCACGGTCGAAGCCCACAACGCCGTACGCCTGGCCGACGGTCGCCTGCTGACCGAGGATCAGGTCCAATGGCTGCCACCGGCCACCGGCAGCATGTTCGCCCTGGGCCTGAACTACGCCGATCACGCCGCCGAACTGGCGTTCAAGCCGCCGACCGAACCCCTGGCATTTATCAAGTCACCGGGCACCTACACCGGCCACAACCAGACAACCTGGCGTCCCGACAATGTCGCCTACATGCATTACGAGTGCGAGCTGGTGGCGGTCATCGGCAAAGCCGCGCGCAACGTCAAGCGCGAGGATGCGCTGGGCTACCTGGCCGGCTATACCGTGTGCAACGACTACGCGATCCGCGATTACCTGGAAAACTACTACCGCCCCAACCTGCGGGTGAAGAACCGTGACGCCACCACGCCCGTCGGCCCCTGGATCGTCGATGTGGCCGATGTGCCGGACCCGAGCAACCTGAAACTGCGCACCTGGATCAACGGCGAGTTGCGCCAGGAAGGCAGCACCCAGGACATGATTTTCGACATCCCCTACCTGATCGAATACCTGTCCAGCTTCATGACCCTGCAGCCCGGCGACATGATCGCCACCGGCACGCCGGAAGGCCTGGCGGATGTGGTGCCCGGTGACGAAGTGGTGGTGGAAGTGGAAGGCGTCGGTCGCCTGGTCAATCGAATTGTCAACGAAGCCGAGTTCTTCGCATCCCGTAAAGAGGCTTGAGCAGCATGATCAAACATTGGATCAATGGCCGTGAGGTCGAAAGCAAAGACGTCTTCGTCAACTACAACCCGGCCACTGGCGAGGCTATCGGCGAAGTCGCCAGCGGTGGTGCCGAGGAAGTCGCCCAAGCGGTCGCAGCCGCCAAGGAAGCGTTTCCGAAATGGGCCAACACCCCGGCCAAGGAACGCGCCCGGCTGATGCGCAAGCTCGGTGAACTGATCGAGCAGAACGTGCCGAAGCTGGCCGAACTGGAGACCCTCGACACCGGTTTGCCGATCCACCAGACCAAGAACGTGCTGATCCCGCGCGCCTCCCACAACTTCGATTTCTTTGCCGAAGTCTGCACACGGATGGACGGTCACACGTATCCGGTTGACGATCAGATGCTCAACTACACCCTCTACCAACCGGTGGGTGTCTGCGCGCTGGTATCGCCCTGGAACGTACCGTTCATGACCGCGACCTGGAAGACCGCGCCGTGCCTGGCGCTGGGCAACACAGCCGTACTGAAGATGTCCGAGCTGTCGCCGCTGACCGCCAACGAGCTGGGTCGCCTGGCGGTCGAGGCCGGCATTCCCAACGGCGTGTTGAACGTGATCCAGGGTTATGGCGCGACCGCCGGCGATGCGCTGGTGCGCCACCCCGATGTGCGGGCGATCTCCTTTACCGGCGGCACCGCCACCGGCAAGAAAATCATGCAGACCGCCGGGTTGAAAAAGTATTCGATGGAACTGGGCGGCAAATCACCGGTGCTGATTTTCGAAGACGCCGACCTCGAACGGGCCCTTGACGCCGCGTTGTTCACGATTTTTTCCCTCAATGGCGAACGTTGCACGGCCGGCAGCCGGATCTTCATCCAGGAAAGCGTCTACCCGCAGTTCGTCGCCGAGTTCGCCGCCCGTGCCAAACGCTTGATCGTCGGTGATCCGCAAGACCCGAAGACCCAGGTCGGCTCGATGATCACCCAGGCCCACTACGACAAGGTCACCGGCTACATCAAGATCGGCCTCGAAGAAGGCGCCACGCTCTTGGCCGGCGGCCTGGATCGCCCGGCCAACCTGCCGGCCCACTTGAGCCGCGGCCAATTCATCCAGCCGACGGTGTTCGCCGACGTCAACAACAAGATGCGCATCGCCCAGGAAGAAATCTTCGGCCCGGTGGTGTGCCTGATCCCATTCAAGGACGAAGCCGAAGCCTTGCAACTGGCCAACGACACCGAATACGGCCTGGCCTCGTACATCTGGACCCAGGACATCGGCAAGGCCCATCGCCTGGCCCACGGCATCGAGGCCGGCATGGTGTTCATCAACAGCCAGAACGTCCGCGACCTGCGCCAGCCTTTCGGCGGCGTAAAGGGTTCCGGAACCGGCCGCGAAGGCGGACAGTACAGCTTTGAAGTGTTTGCCGAGATCAAGAACGTTTGCATCTCCATGGGGAGTCATCACATACCGCGGTGGGGGGTATGACCCAGAGAATCTGGTGATAAACCCAGTGGCGAGGGGATTTATCCCTGTTCCTGTGGGAGCAAGGCTTGCCCGCGATGAAGGCGATGCGGTCTTTCAGAAATCGAGTCGCCTGCATCGCGAGCAAGCTTTGCTCCCACAACAAAGATTCAACAAGAACAATTTTTCAGGAGAATCATCATGGGCGAAGTCGTCCTGGCTGCGAAAATCTGCCACGTTCCCTCGATGTACCTGTCGGAGCTGCCCGGCAAGCATCACGGTTGCCGCGCCGCCGCGATTGCCGGCCACAAGGAAATCGGTCGTCGCGCCCGTGAGCTGGGCGCCGATACCGCCGTGGTGTTCGACGTGCACTGGCTGGTCAACAGCGCCTATCACGTCAACAGCGGCGAGCACTTCAAGGGCGTCTACACCAGCAACGAACTGCCGCACTTCATCAAGAACATGGAGTACGAATATTCGGGCGCCCCGGAGCTGGGCGAACTGATCGCCGCCGAGGCCAATGCCGTCGACGTGCGCACCCTGGCCCACAACATCCCCAGCCTGGAACTGGAATACGGCACGTTGGTGCCCATGCGCTACATGCACATGGATGTCCCGCAAGAGCAGAAATTCAACGTCGTGTCGATTGCCGCCTGGTGCGCCTGGCATCGCCTGCAAGACAGCTTCGCCTTCGGCGCCGCGGTGCGCCGGGCCATCGAGAAAAGCGATCGCAAGGTACTGGTGCTGGCGTCCGGTTCGCTGTCCCACCGTTTTTCCGATGACCGCAACGCCGAAGCCAACATCCACAACTGGACGCGGGAGTTCGACAAGCAGGTCGACCTGCACGTCGTCGAGATGTGGCGCCAAGGTCGCTGGAAAGAGTTCTGCGCCATGCTCCCGGACTACGCCGAACACTGCTTCGGCGAAGGCAAGATGCATGACACAGCGATGCTGCTGGGACTGCTCGGCGGGCCGGACTACGACAAGCCTGCCGAAATCATCACCGAGCCTTTCGGCAGCTCCGGCACCGGACAGATCAACGCCGTCTTCCCTGTTTGACACTGCGGTCGTACGGCATCCCCGTACGGCCTGAAGGAGCCGATCATGCCGCATTTCATCGCTGAATACACCGACAACATCGAACAACAAGCCGACCTCCCCGGCCTGTTTGAAAAGGTCCACGCCGTGCTGGGCGACAGCGGCGTGTTCCCCCTGGGCGGCATCCGCAGCCGCGGCGTGCGCCTGGACACCTGGCGCATGGCCGACGGCAAGCATGATTACGCCTTCGTGCACATGACCTTGAAAGTCGGCCACGGTCGGGACCTGGCCACCCGCCAGAAAGTCGCGGAAAAACTCTTCGAGGTGATCATCGCGCACTTCGCCGAACTCCAGGCTCAACGCCTCTTGGCCCTGTCGTTCGAGATGATCGAGCTGCACGAACAGCTCAACTTCAAAGCCAACAACGTCCACGCCTTCCTCAAGGGCCAGGCCAGCTGAATCCGTCTGCCCCGCACTCCCCCATCGGCCTCTCTGACAAAAAGTACAAGATCATGAGCACAGCCAATACCGCCGACACTGTCGGCACCGTCGCCCACGACCGCACCCATGCCACCATCACCTGGCGGCTGATGCCGCTGCTGCTGGTCTGTTACCTCTTCGCCCACCTGGACCGCATCAACATCGGCTTCGCGAAGATGCAGATGAGCGCCGACCTGCAGTTCAGCGACACGGTCTACGGCTTCGGCGCCGGCCTGTTCTTCATCGCCTATGCGCTGTTTGGCGTGCCCAGCAACATGGCCCTGGACCGGGTCGGTCCGCGGCGCTGGATCGCTACCCTGATGGTGGTGTGGGGCGCCTTGTCCACCGGCATGTTCCTCATCGAAAGCGCCGCTGGTTTCTACGTGCTGCGTTTTCTGCTCGGCGTGGCCGAGGCCGGTTTCTTTCCTGGCATCCTGGTTTTTCTCAACCGCTGGTATCCGGCCCGGCGCCGGGCCCAGGTGACCGCGTTGTTTGCCATCGCGGTGCCGATGGCCGGAGTGATTGGCGGGCCCTTGTCCGGCGGTATTCTCGAGCATTTCCATGACCTTGGCGGCCTGCGCGGCTGGCAATGGATGTTCGTCATCGAAGGGCTACCGGTGATCCTGCTCGGCTTGGTTGTGCTCAAGTGCCTGCCGGACAGTTTCGAGACGGTCAACTGGCTTACACCCCATGCCAAGCAACAACTGCGCGATCAGCTGAGCCTTGAAGAGCAGCGCAAATCCATCACCTCGTTCTCGGCGATCCTCAACAACCCCCAAGTCTGGTTGTTGGTGGCGGTGTACTTCGCCGTGATGTTGGCGGTGAACACCCTGGCCTTCTGGATGCCGACCCTGATCCACGGCGCCGGCATCGGCAGCGACGGCAAGGTCGGGCTGCTCAGCGCGGTGCCCTACCTGGCCGGCTGCTTTTTCATGATCGGCTGCGGGCGCTCCTCCGACCGCCATCGCGAACGCCGCTGGCACTTGTGCGTGCCGCTGTTGATGGCAGCGCTGGGCATCGCAGTCGCCGGGCTCTCACCTGGCAACCCGACCCTGGTGCTCAGCGGCCTGATCATCGCCGGCATGGGCGCCAGTGCGGCATTGCCGATGTTCTGGCAATTGCCGCCGGCCTTCCTGTCCAACACCACCCAGGCCGCCGGCATTGCCCTGATCAGCTCCTTCGGCAGCATCGCCTCGTTCTTCGCGCCCTACCTGATCGGCTGGATGCGCGACACCACCCAGAGCGCCAGCCTCGCCCTGTACGTGCTGGCGCTGCTCATCGCCCTTGGCGGCTTGCTGGTGCTGCGCACCCGGGCTGCCATCGTCAATCCTCAATAAGAGACCCTTGCCATGCTTGACCAGACTTTCATCCAGCAAGCCGCCGCCCGCCTCGACCAGGCCGAACGCTCCCGCGAGCAGGTGCGACAGTTTTCCCTCGACCACCCGGCCATCACCATTGAGGACGCCTATGCCATCCAGCGTGCCTGGGTCGCGCAAAAGATCAAGGACGGGCGCAAGCTGGTCGGCCACAAGATCGGCCTGACCTCGCGGGCCATGCAGGTGTCGTCGAACATCACCGAGCCGGACTACGGCGCACTGCTCGACGACATGTTTTTCGATGAAGGCAGCGACATCCCCTTCGAGCGTTTCATCGTGCCGCGGGTGGAAGTGGAACTGGCGTTCATCCTCGGCAAGCCGTTGAAAGGCCCGAACGTAACGGTGTTCGACGTGCTCGACGCCACCGAATGGGTGATCCCGGCACTGGAAATCATCGATGCGCGCATCCAGCAGATCGACCCGCAGACCCAGACGACCCGCAAGGTCTTCGACACCATTTCCGACAACGCCGCAAACGCCGGGGTGGTCATGGGCGGTCGTGCCGTGCGGCCGACCGAGATCGACCTGCGCAAGGTGCCGGCGGTGCTTTACCGCAACGGTGTGATCGAAGAGTCCGGCGTCTCGGCGGCGGTGCTCAATCACCCGGCCAAAGGCGTGGCTTGGCTGGCGAACAAGCTGGCAGCCTATGACGTCACCCTGCAACCGGGACAGATCATCCTCGGCGGTTCCTTCACCCGCCCCGTGGCCGCCAACCCCGGCGATACCTTCCATGTCGACTACGACATGCTCGGATCCATCGCCTGCCGTTTCGTCTGATCGGAGACCGCCTCATGGACATGCCTATCAATACCTTCAAGCAACGCCTGCGCAGCGGCGAGGCGCAGATCGGCCTGTGGCTGGGGTTGGCCGATGCCTACTGCGCCGAACTGGCGGCCAATGCCGGCTTCGATTGGCTGCTGATCGACGGCGAACACGCGCCGAATGACTTGCGCACCTTGCTCGGCCAGCTCCAGGCCGTGGCGCCCTACCCCAGCCAGCCGGTGATACGCCCGGTGATCGGCGATACGGCGCTGATCAAGCAAGTGCTCGATATCGGCGTGCAAACCTTGCTGGTGCCGATGGTGGAAAGCGCCGATCAAGCGCGCGAACTGGTGCGCGCCATCCACTATCCGCCCCACGGTGTCCGCGGCGTCGGCAGTGCATTGGCCCGGGCGTCACGCTGGAACAGCATCCCCGGCTACCTCGACAAGGCCGATGAACAGATGTGCCTGCTGGTGCAGATCGAAAGCCGCGAGGGCCTGGCCAACCTGGATGCCATTGCGGCAGTGGACGGTGTGGATGGGGTGTTCATCGGCCCGGCGGACCTGAGCGCGTCCATGGGGTTTCGCGGCAACCCCGGTCACCCGGATGTGCAGGCGGCCATCGAAGACGCCATCGCCCGCATCCGCCAGGCCGGCAAGGCTGCCGGGATTCTCAGCGCCGATGAAACACTGGCCCGCCGTTATCTCGAACTAGGCGCGGCGTTTGTCGCGGTGGGCGTGGATACGACGGTGTTGATGCGGGGCTTGCAGACACTGGCGGCGACGTTCAAGGACACACCAAAGCCGACGGTTGGCGGCGTGTACTGACCTTGCCGCATCTCCTCTGGCTAGGGGATCTGTGGGAGCAAAGCTTGCTCGCGAAACAGGCACCTCGGTCTCTGAAAGACCGCAGCGCCTTCATCGCGGGCAAGCCTTGCTCCCACAGAAGTTAACCAACCGGCGATCTCAGCGCCTGATCGCCTTCAGCTCATTGAGCAACCCCAGCAACGTCTGCAATTTTTCTTCCCCCAGTTTTTCCTGCAAACGCTGATAGTTCGCTTCCATGCTCTGGCTCATCGAATCGAAACTCGCCTGCCCTTGCGGCGCCAGGCGCACCAGCACTCGTCGCTGATCCTGTTCGGCCTTGCGCCGCACCACCATGCCCGCCGCTTCCATACGCACCAAGACGCCGGTCATGCTGGGCTTGAGGATGCAGGCCAATTCGGCCAGGCGATTGATCTCCAGTTCGTCGTGCTGGCTGAGGATACGGATGACCCGCCATTGCTGCTCGGTCAAGCCGTGCTGGTTGAGGGAAGGCCGGAAAAACCCCATGGCCGCTTCGCGGGCCTGGAGCAGGGTCAGGGTCAAGGATTGGCGCAGCTTGGGCATGAGTATGTTCGCGAGAGGGATTTAGTTAATGAGTTAACTAAATCCTAACATTTTCGATGCCGAGTTACCTGCGGCAAGGGGACTCATTGTGGGAGCAAAGCTTGCTCGCGATACAGGCAATGAAAATCTTTCAGAAATCGAGTCGCCTATGTCGCGAGCAAGCTTTGCTCCCACAACACATCTCTCGCCACAACGGGTGAATGCCAGTCTTTACTGGATGTCGCTCAAGCGCCCTTGATCACACCCTTGAGCACTTGCTTGAAATGCTCGACCTGTTCCTCGCTGAACTGGCCGAACACCTTATCCTGCTGCTCCTTGGCAATCGCCCAGAGCCCTTCCGTCTCATCGATTCCCTTGACCGTCAGGCGTACCCGCTCGCCTTCATCAATCACCAGGCCCTTGCGCTTGAGGTTGGCCACGGCTTCTTCGATCTCGCGCACCGGCATCGCCACTTCCCGTTGCAGGTCGCACAGGCTCAGCCCCGCGTCGTTCTCCAGCACCATCAACATCCGCGCTTCGCTGGTGCGCAAGCCGGTGGACAACTGACGCGGCTGGTAGCTGGCCTGGTAGGCTCGCAGCGCCTGGGTCATCAGGTAATACAGGTTGTGGCTCAAGCGGCCTTGGAAATGACTGCTGGGCGACTGGCCCTCTTCCCGCTTGGTCATGCGCGTGTGAGGCAAGACCATCGAGTAAGCGCCCTGGTGGTAGAGCAACGGCGAACGCCCAAAATCATCAAAGGCCACGACCTTGCCGATCAAGATCCAGTGATCGCCGCCGTCCACTTGCTGGAATTTTTCGCAGTGAAAACGTGCCGCGCAATCGACAAACACCGGAGCGCCGCCTTCGCCGGCCTCGAATTGGATTTCAGCGAAGCGGTCCTCCTTGGGTCGGGCGAAGTTGTTCGACAGGTCGATCTGGTCGGCGGCCAACACGTTCACCGCGAAATGGCTGGCGGTTTCGAACACCTCGTGGCTGCTGGAGCGCTTGTCGATGCTCCACAGGATCAGCGGCGGGTCCAGGGACACCGAGTTGAAACTGTTGGCCGTCACACCGACCTTGCGGCCATCTTCAGTGGCGGCGGTGACCACGGTCACGCCGGTGGCGAAGTTACCCAGGGCCCGGCGGAACGCGCGGGTGTCAAAAGCGGTAGCACAAAGACTGGACATGCAAGACTCCCGGCCGCCTCAAGGAGCGGCCTCGATTATTGTTCTAGGGGACAAGCGATCAAACCATGGACGGATCAGGCTCAAGCCCCATCAGCTCACGACCGAGGATCTGCGCACAGACGTCATAGTCGGTGTAAGCATGGGCGCCGGTCAGGTGGGCGTCGCGGAACAGCCGTTGCAACTCGTTGGTCTCGAACCAGGCGCCGCCACCGGCGGCCTCCATCAAGCGGTCGACGGCCTGGATGCACATCTTGGTGGCGTAGCCTTGGTTGGTCCGCCAGAACGCCAGGGTCTCCCGGCTGGGGTACGCGTGGCGCTCGCCGTGTTCGGCGTGCTCCTGCCAGGTTTTTTCCAGGAAAGCACGGGCCGCCGCCACCTGATGGGTCGACTCGGCCAGGCGCATCAACGCCGGGGTGGCGGCACCGACGGCCGCGCCGGTGTAGGCCCGCACGCGGTTGCGGGTTTTCTCGCGAAAAACCTCCAGCATGCGCTCGGCCACGCCCAGGCTGACCGTGGAGAAACCACTGGCGAAATACGGCCGGTACGGCGAGTAGAAAATCTTGCTGTCGGGATACAGGCCGAATCCGCCGGACTTGCCCTCCATCATGTCCTTGGCTTTCTGGATCCGGTGTTCCGGCACGAAAGCGTTGTCGATGATCAAGGTCTTGCTGCCACTGCCGCGCATGCCCACCGCGAACCAGTCATCGCGAATTTCATAGTCGCTGCGCGGCAGCACCGCAAAGCAATAATCCTGGGTGCCTTCGACGTTTTTTCGGCGAAACCCCACGATCGCCCATTCGGCATGATCGCAGCCGCTGCTCCAGCCCATTTCACCGCTGAACATCACACCGCCATCGGCCTCTTCGGTGCGGCCAAACGGCGCGATGCTGCTGCTGGCGGTGGCATCCGGGTCATCGCCCCAGATTTCCTGCTGGGCCTTGGCCGGGAACATTGCCAACTGATGGCTGTGGGTACACAACAGGCTCATGGCCCAGGCCGTGCTGGCACAGGTACCGGCCAACAGCGCGATGCAATCAGCGAACTGCGGCAGGGAAATCTCCAGGCCACCGTAGGGTTTGGGCTGGAAGGCCCGGTGCATGCCGATGCTCTTGAGCAAGGCGATATTCTCGGCGGGCACGCTACGGTCTTTCTCCGCCTGGAAGGCGTTCGCGGCAATGGCCGGCAGGAGGGGCTTGAGGTCTTCGAGCAGCGGGTTTGGCTTTTTCATGGACGGGCTCTTTTATTATTGGCATCTGCCGATCCCGCCTTTGCCCGGCAACCCGGGGTTGCACAAACAGCGGGGATCAGTGATTAAGGCCGGTCCAGTATGGGCAATCCCGGGAAGGTGAAAAATGCACCTTCCAGATCCAAGATTGTACTTTTCATGGGCAGGTTTCGGCTCCATGGCGCGCTCGGTCAAATACCCCGGCACGGATGATCAAGACAAGCGCCCCGCCAAGGCTCTTAATAGAGCCATCCCTTGCCAAGCCTCGCGTAGACATGGCAACGGAGTTTTCCTTCACTTTGTCAGGTTGCGTCATGATCAATATCGAAACGCCCACCTATTACACAGCCACCAAGAAATACAACCTCAGTTTCCCGACGCTGGAACAGGACGTGGACGCCGACGTCGTGGTCATTGGCGGTGGTTTCTCCGGCATCAACACTGCGCTGGAACTCGCCGAAAAAGGCATCACCAACATCGTGGTGCTGGAGGCGCGTTACCTTGGGTTCGGCGGCACCGGGCGCAATGGCGGGCAGATCATGGCCGGCATCGGTCATGACCTGGAAAAGATCAAGAAGGACGTGGGTGAAGACGGCCTGCGCCAGGTCTTCGAGATCAGCGACCTGGGCGCCGACATCATCAAGGACCGTATCGCCAAGTACGCCATCGATGCCGATTTCTGCCACGGCTACGGCTACATGGGTTTCAACGCCCGCCAGGAAAAAACCCTGCGGGCCTGGGAGAAAGACTTCAAGTCGATCAACAGCAAGCACGAGATCCGCTTCCTCGGCGGCTCCGACGTGCAGCAGATCATCGGCTCCAAGTCCTACAGCAGCGCCTTGCTGCACATGGGCGGCGGACATGTGCACTCGTTGAACCTGTTGCTGGGCGAAGCCAAGGCCCTGGTCAGCCACGGCGTGCGGATTTTCGAAAACAGCCCGGCCCTGGAAGTCAGCTATGGCGAGCGCATCACCGTGCGCACCGGGCGCGGCTCGGTCAGGGCCAGCAAGCTGCTTTGGGCCTGCGACAGTTTCCTCAACAAGCTGGAACCGGAACTGCACCGCTCGACCATCAACACCTACGCTTTCCAGATGATGACCGAGCCGTTGTCGGACGAGCTGATCCAGCGTATCAGCCCGATTCGCGGTGCCTACAGCGATATTCGCCCGGTGATCGACTACTACCGCGTCACCAACGAAAACCGCCTGCTGTTCGGTGCCGCCACGCCATTGGTGGAGCATATTCCCCAGGACCTCAAGGCCTGGAACCGGCGCCTGATGCTGAAGATCTTCCCGTACCTCAAGGACGTGAAGATCGACCTGGCCTGGGGCGGCCCGATGGCCTGCAGCCCGAACCTGTTCCCGCAGATCGGCACCCTGCCCGGCCGCAGCAACGCGTTTTTCGTCCAGGGCTATTCAGGCTTTGGCGTCACCCCGAGCCACATTATCTGCAAGGTGCTGGCCGAAGGCATGAGCGAAGGCTCGGCGCGCTACGACCTGGTCAGCTCGATCCATCGCCCGACCATCCTCGGCAAAGACGCCATTCGCCCATTGCTGCTGACCGCCGGCAAGTCCTGGCATCAGTTGTCGGGTTACTGGAATGGCCGGCGCTGATAGGAGCGACTGAACACAAAACCTGTGGCGAGGGGATTTATCCCCGCTGGCTGCGAAGCAGCCCCCTAAAAAGAGCAGCGTAGATGCAGGTTTTTTCAGGGTCGCTGCGCGCCCAGCGGGGATAAATCCCCTCGCCACAAGAATCCTTTCCAACTTCGCTGTTTTTTCACTCATCAGGAGTCACTGCCATGCCCCTTATCACCCTCGAAAAAGACATCCAGCTGTCCGACCTGGACGCCTGGGGCACCGTCGCCGATCTCGGTTCGCAGATTCTCGAAGGCGAGGTCAAGGCCTTCGGCAAGATGACCTTCGGCGCCCCCACCGACCCGGTCAGCAGCGCCTATTTCGGTACCACCCAAGGCAAGTTCCGGATGGTCTACCCGTTCGCCGAACAAGCCACCGTGGTCACCGGTGAAGTGGTCCTCACCGACGAGGCCACCGGCCAGAGCACCCGTTACAAGGCCGGCGACAGCTGGTTCGTGACCAAGGGCACACCGGTGCTGTGGGAAGTGGTCAGCGAAAGTTTCGTCAAGCACTACTTCGCGGTAGTCTGACCGGACCGGGCTGCCGGCCCCACCGGCAGCCCGCTTGCGAAGGTAACGACCATGAACGTCATCCCGACCCAGGACATCGCCGGCCAGTGCCTGCACGCATTCACCCAACTGGTTCCCGTCAGCCGGGCGGCGTTCTACTGCGTGGATCGGCAGCTGCAAGTCCACGACTTCAGCCTCCATGGGATGAGCGGCGAGATGCACCGCGACTACCTGGACAACTACCGCCAGTTCGATCCACTGCACCCGCGCCGCTGCGCCTCCAGCGAACTGGCCGTGGTGCCGTTGGGCCTGGCAATGGCCCGCCAACCGTTGCGCGACAACCAGCGTTATCGCGACTTCCTGCAACGCTACGGTGTGGTCGATGTGGTGGAAGTCTTCGCCCATCGCGACGGTCAGCCCCAAGCCGCGATTTCGCTGCTGCGCACCGCCGAACAAGGCGCTTTCACCCCTCAGCAGCTAAGCCAACTCAGTGCGTTGCAGGCCTTGCTGCAACTGGCCGTGGCCCATCTGCCGGCCCATGAGGACCCACTGGCCGACCTGACGCCCAAGGAACGCCAGATCGCCTGGCTGCTGCGTCAAGGCGTCAGCAACAAACAATTGGCCCGGGAACTGGAGGTGGGCTTGCCGACCATCAAGACTCACCTGATCCACCTGTTCCGCAAAGTCGGTGTGAGCAGCCGTACCGAGTTGGTCAGCGCGTTGTTCCTCTGATCAACCATTCGGTTGATAGGCCCCCAGTGCCTGGCACCCCATGATCCGAGTGGCTAATTCAACCACCGGAGCCTTGCAATGAGCACATCTACAGATTGGATCACCGTCGGCGCCCTGGCCGATGGCTTTGCCCCCGAAGCCTTCATCCTGCCAAACCTGGCCGACCTGGACGGCAAGACCTTCACCCTGCATTTCGCCAACGGCTGGCAGATCGAGCATCGCTTCGAGCAGGACACCCTGACCTGGAACGCCGCAGACGGCCATTCCAGCGGCACCGCAACCTACCGAGCCACATCGGTACGGCCGGGCCTGTACCTGGTGGACTTCATCAAGCGCGAAGACGAGCTGACGTCGTCGATCAGCCTGGTGCTCGATACCGCCAACGCCGCCTTCACCGCCGTGATCGGCCGCATGCCGAGCCAGGAACAGACCGGCGAAGGCCTCTACCACCGCGCACTGGCCGGCAAGCCACTGACCTCGGTTCAAGCGCAGTTCCTCCACGGCAGCCTCGATCGGCCCTGGCAGCCCGGCCTCTGCCCGCACGCACCAACCACCGAACTGGTGGGGCTGCGCAACCTGTATCGCTACAGCCCGAGCGAAGTCTACGAACACATCTACCTTAACGACCAGTTCTATTCCTGGCAGTGCCTCAAGGGCGTTGAACAAGGCCTGTGCGACACCGATCGCTGCGACACCTACAAGATCGCCGATCAGTTGTACCTCTTCGTCTGGCGAGAAAAGATCATCCCGACCCTGGGCCTGGTACTGATCGATCTGCAACAGCACCGCAGCGACGGCAAGATCTTCGGCTACGCCGGTGCGTCGTTCGATGAGTTTTCCAATTTCCCGGTCAGTTCCTATTGCCAGGTGCTCAACCAGACGGAG
Organism: Pseudomonas sp. OA65; assembly: GCF_017498305.1. Classification (NCBI taxonomy): domain Bacteria; kingdom Pseudomonadati; phylum Pseudomonadota; class Gammaproteobacteria; order Pseudomonadales; family Pseudomonadaceae; genus Pseudomonas; species Pseudomonas sp. OA65. The sequence continues at coordinate 131,952 of NZ_JAGDEZ010000013.1, read as the reverse complement.
TATCCCGATGCCTGACTCACGCACCGTGGTGATCACGGGTGCCGGCACCGGCATCGGTGCCGCTTGCGCCCGGCTGTATGCCAGCGAAGGCGCCAATCTGGTGCTGATCGGCCGCCGTCGCGAGCCTCTGGAAGCACTCGCCGAGGACATCGGTGGCTTGGTGTTGGTGGGCGATGCGGCCTGCCCGCGCACCTGGGACGGCTTCGTCGAGCAGATCCAGGCGCATTACGGCCGGCTCGACGTGTTGCTGGCCTGTGCCGGCGGCTTGGGCATGGGCAGCGCCACCGAGACTCAGCCATCGGCCTGGGAAGCCACCCTGCGCAGCAATCTCGACAGCGCCTTCTACAGCGCCCGAGCGTGCCTGCCCTTGCTGCGGGAAAGCGCCGGCAACATCGTGTTGATCGCCTCCATCGCGTCATTGGCGGCAGGCCCCCAGGTATGCGGCTACACCACCGCCAAGCATGCGTTGTTGGGCCTCAACCGTTCATTGGCCAGGGATTACGGGCCTCACGGCGTACGGGTCAATGCCGTCTGCCCAGGCTGGGTCCGCACGCCCATGGCCGACGAAGAAATGCAGGTATTGATGCAATACCATGGCGAAACGTTGCAGCAGGCCTACGACCGGGTCTGCGCCGACGTGCCGTTGCGCAGGCCGGCCAGTGCGGAGGAAATCGCCAACGTCTGCCGTTTCCTGGCCTCGCCTGAAGCGTCGATCATCACCGGGGCGACGCTGGTGGCCGATGGCGGCTCCAGCATCGTCGACGTGCCGACCCTGGCCTTCAGCCGGATGGAGGCCAGCGATGTCTGATGATCTGGATTTCAGCGGCCAGACCGTACTGGTCACGGGTGGTGCACAAGGTATTGGCCGGGCCATCGTCGAAGCGTTTGCCCTGCGCGGGGCTCGCGTGGTGATTGCCGACCTGGGCCTGGCCCGGGCCGAAGCGGTGGCCAGCGAATTGACCGCCGTGGGCTGTCAGGTACAAGCCGTGGGTGTCGACCTGGCCGACGCCACAGCGATCTGCGCCATGATGACCGCGCTGGAACAACGCTTGGGGCGCCTGGATACCTTGGTGCACAACGCCGGGTATTTTCCGCTGACGCCGTTCGTTGAGATCACCCCGGCAATACTGGAACGAACGCTGGCGGTGAACCTGTCGGCGCTGTTCTGGCTGACCCAGGCGGCGCTGCCGATGTTCCGGCGCCAGGGCCGAGGCTGCGTGCTGGTGACCTCCTCGGTCACTGGCCCGCGGGTGGCGTATCCAGGGCTCAGCCATTACGCGGCGTCCAAGGCCGGGGTCAATGGTTTCATTCGCAACGCCGCGCTGGAACTGGCGGCCGAGAATGTCCGCGTCAACGGGGTCGAACCGGGCATGATCGCCACACCGGCCATGGCCAACCTGGGTGACGATGAGGTCAACCAGGACATCGCCCGCCGGGTGCCGCTGGGTCGATTGGGTCAACCGAGCGACATCGCCGGGGCCATGCTGTTCCTGGCGTCGAGCCTGGCTGGCTATGTGACTGGGCAGACGTTGGTGGTGGATGGGGGTTCGACTTTGCCGGAGGTGTAACAAGGGGACAGCCGGTCAGTTCGCGAAGGCGTCGGTCCGGCCAGCGATGAACTCGGAAAAATCCTCCCTCAAGCCACCCCCTGCCCCACCTGCAAACGACTGGAACGAAACGCCTTGGGCGACTGCTCGAACTGCTTCTTGAACGAACGGCTGAAATGCGCCGAATCGGTGAAGCCCCACTTGTAGGCGATCGAGGTAATGGACTCGTCCCGCAGGAACGGGTTGATCAGGTCATCGGCGCTGCGCTTGAGCCGGGCCCGCTGGATATAACGGCAAACGCTGTCATCCTGCTCTTCGAACAAACGATACAGATGCCGCACCGAAATATTCAGCCGGTTGGCCAGGCCCACGGGGCTGAGGCCGGGTTGGGTGAGTGATTCGTCGATAACCTTCTGCACATAGCTGCGCAAATGGCTGCCCTGCAAGGCTGCCCCCTCGTCACGGCCATCGCTACCCTGTTCCAAGGCCGAGCCCAACAGCGAAACGAAGGCACTCTGCAAGGCTTCACCTTCGCCCGCCGCGCCCTCGCCGTCCGGTGTGTCCTTGCACAGCTGGTCCATCAACACATGCAGCATCCGCCCACACGCCTTGCTCGACGACACCTTGCCGAAGGTCTTGGTGTCCCCACCCAATTGCCGCGATACGTCATGGCGAGACAAAGACAGCACCGCGTGCTCGATCAGGCCGAACGGGGTGATCTCAAGCGCGCCTGCCGAATCCATCAACAATAATTCACCGGGTGCCAACTGGATGCTCTGGCCGTTCTGGGTAATGCGGCAGTAGCCGCTGCGCTGGCTGACCAGGAGGCAATCCTGGTCATCATCGTGATCGGCGTTGGGCGAGTGACGCTTGATGTTACCGGCGTTGGTGCGCAGGTTTGCGAGGGCAAGGCCACCCCGCTGAAAATTCGACACTTCACCAATGAACAGTGTGCGATTGAAGGCCAGTTCGGTGTCGAAGTGGCCGCAAGTCGCCCGCAGATCCCGGTTCCAAGTGTCCAGACCGTCCTGCCCAACCTGTTGCATGCTCATGGCATTCTCCGCAGTGGCTTTTTGTTTTTGTGCGGCAATAGTTAACATGTTATCTATATGCGCGCAACAAGTACCTGATCGCCAGAGCAGTAGCAGGAATGATGCCAGGGCAGCGCAGCAGAATCAGAGCGTCGTCAACACCCGTTGCAGGCCGCTCAAGGTCGCCAACAGGACGCCGCGCTGCTCGCGGCTCAACGGGATATAACGACGAAAGGCCGGCATGCGATTGACCACTTCGCTACCGCCCATGTGCTCCAGGCGCACGCACCACTGGCGGCCCTGCAGATCGATGCGCAGCCGCTTGAAATCCAGGGGCATGAGGGCCTGATACAACACCAAGTCCTGCTCCACGGCCGCCTGCACCCTGGCCGCCAAATCACGGCGCCCGTCCCGCTGCCGGCACCGAATGCCACTGCGCCGGACAGCCCCGCCGTGGTGCAATTCCAGGCGCGCCGTGCCCTCTCGGGAAGCAGGCACGCGCAGCACGAATTCGGTCATCACCAGGTGCATCAACAACTGCGATTCGGTGCGCTCGACAATCTCCAACTGCAAGCTGCCGTCGTCAGTGACGGCCGTGGCCAGGGTCGGGCCTGTGACCTCGAATCGCGCCAATGCGAGGTTGCGCCGCAGGTGTTCCAGGGTCACCCCGGGCCGATAACCGGCCGGGGCGCGCTGGGCGCTGAACACCTCAGACAGTTTTTGCAGCAGGGTCGATAAACTCGCCCGCAGGTTGCCCTGGCTCATGGGAGAACTCCTTGGCCAGTACGTCTTCCACCGACGCTGGCTTGAATGGATTGACCTTCTGCACCACCAGGGTCCAGAACAAGGCGTAAGCCGCGGTGCCGCCGAGCATCACCGCGAAGGGCACGTAGATGTCCGCCGGATTCATGCCGGGCGGCGTGATGAACCACATGCCCAGCAGAATGCCGACACTGGACAGGATCTGCGGCAACGGGAACCACGGTGAGCGATAGGCCCGCGGCAGATCAGGGCGCCGAATGCGCAGGCTAACCACCGACACGGTCACCAGCAGGTAGGCAAAACTCCAGGCGCACACCGCCGCCAACACCAGGTGCATGATGTTGTCCGGATTGCCGCCCAGCCACCACGCATGCAGGCAAGGAATCAGCATTGCCACCAGGATGCACAGCAACGGCGTCTTGAAGCGTGGATGCAGATACGTGAAGACCTTCGGCAATGCGCCGTCCACCGCCATGCCGTAGAGAATCCGCGGTACGCCGGCCATCAGGGTGTTGATGGTCGCCGCGCCGGCAAACAGAAATCCGATGCCCAGCCACATCGGGCCGATATCGCCCATGACCTGTTCGGCGAAGCGTGGAATCGCCATGGGGGTGTCCAGCAGATGCACGCCGCTGGTGGCATCGAGCAGCACGTTTTCCACCTGACGCTTCATCGCCGCACCGTAGATGAACATGCAGGTGGCGACGCTGAACAAGCCCAGCATCATGGCCCGAGGCATGGTCCGGGCGGAGTTGCGCAGATCCGGCGCCAGCGGCGTGACGAATTCGCAGCCGACGAACATGAACATGGCCATGCCCACCAACGACAACACCGTGACCAGATCGGTGCCCACCACGGAGGCACCGAACCAGCCCTCCAGTTCCACCGTCGGCGCCGCGATCAGGCCCAGCACGCCGAACACCATCAGGGTCGTCCACATGCCGAATGTCAGGATGATTTCGGCCCGGCCAAAGGCACTGACGCCGAACGCGTTGAGCACGCCAAACACCACCACGAAGCCCACGCCCAGCAACCAGGAACCGCCCGCCGATTCGGCCAGGGTGTTGAGGTGCTCGAAGTTCACCAGGGCCATGACCCCGGCCAGGATAGTCTCGGCGGTGCCGGCGAACACATGGACAATCAGATAGGCCGACAAGGTGCCGGTAATCGCGAAGAAACGGCCCATGCCACAGTTGATGTAGTCATAGACCGAGCCGGTGGTGGGAAGAATCGACGCGGCCTCGGCGAACGTCGTCGCCTGGGCCAGCATCATCACCACGGCGATCAGCATCGCCACGGCAAAGGCGCTGCCGCCGATGCCAAAGCCCATGGTCGCGGTGAGAATCACGGGGCTTGCCATGATCAGGCCAATGGTGCTGGCCAACGCAGTGGGAAAACCCACCGAACCCCGGTTCAAGTGCTCGGTGAGCCTGTCATTGATCGACATGGTGCAAGGTCCTCGAAAGCGGATTATTAGTATGGATGCCACAGCCGTCCAGGAACCGGCGATCATGCCTTCCCCAACCGGTCCCTGATCGAAACGGCGTTGCGTGCTGCCTTACTCTGCGCCGCCCCGCCCCGGGCGTCTTGCCCATGTCTGCCGCCGGTTTTGTTGCTGCCTGCCAACACCGCCACGCTGGCGGCCTGGGTCAACTCCTTGGCAGGCAGGTGAAAGACTTCCCCGGCTGCCGCTCCCTTTAATGCGCGCTCTGCTGTCCTATCCACACTGGGGAATCCACCATGGAGCACACACGCCGTACACCTTTGCTGCGCAACGCCATCGGCCTGGGCATCGCCCTGCTGGTCGCCGATTCATCGGCCCAGGCCTATGAGCTTTACGCTGACGAAGACACCACCGTCACCGGTAACTTCCTGGCAGTCTACGGGCTGTTCAATAGCCGAAAGAACTACGACGGCACCGCCGGTGGTTCGAGCTGGCGCGAAGGCTTCATCAAGTATGGCCTGAGTATCGACCAGACACTCGGCAGCCTGGGCAGTGTCTACGGGACGGCCAACCTGGTCAGCTCCGGCACCTGGGGTGATGGCGATGCGGCCGGCCTGAGCGACGGCTCCGAACGCACCACCAAGTTCGACGAAGCCTTTGCCGGTTGGCGCTCGGGGGACTTGTTCCCGGCATTGGGCAAGGACGGTGTCGACCTGTCCTTCGGCCGCCAGGTGATCACCCTCGGCGACGGTTTCATCATCAACGACGATGGCCTGAACCTGGGCAAAGGCGTGGCCGATGGCGAGCTCAATCGCGGCGGCGCCTATTACCTGGCGGCCCGGCATGCCTTCGACGAAACCGCCGTCGTGCGCCTGGGCGGCAAGGACGGCGTGCATGGCAGCCTGATGTGGATCAAGTCCGACAACCGCGCCCAAGCCAATACCGAAATGGCCGCCGGCACCCTCGAGTACACCGCCGCACCGGGCACCCTGGGGCTGACCTATATCCATGGCCTCGATGTCGACGACCGCTACGCCAGCGATTTCCAGAAGCAGCGCGACGGCATGGACATCTACAGCCTGCGTGGCGCCGGCAATGCCGGCATCGAAAATGCCCATTTCTCCTTCGAGTACGCCTGGCAGGACAAGGACGCGGGCCCGGAGAAAGCCTGGTACGCCGAAGCCGGCTACACCTTCGCCGACCTGCCATGGACGCCGGACCTGACCTATCGCTACAGCCGCTATTCCAAGGATTGGGACTCGATGTTCAACGGCCAGAACCGTGGCTACGGCACCTGGTTCCAGGGTGAAGTGGCGGGCAACTACGCCGGGCCATTCAACAGCAACACCGCCATCCAGCATGTGGGGCTCAAGCTCAAGCCGGCGGAAAACGTGACCATTGGCGCGCTGTTCTTCGACTACCAGACCCTGCACAGCCGCGAAGCCTTGGACCTAGACGCGCAGGAGCTGGACCTGTACGTGGAATGGGCGGTGAATGAACACCTGATCATCACGCCGCTGGTGGGCCTGTACAAGCCGGAGAAGGATGCGGACAACGGCGGCAATCAGGTCGGTGGCAATGGCACCAATGTCTACAGCCAGTTGGTGGTGGCGGTTCCGTTCTGAATGGGTCGGGAGCTGCTCCGATGGCAGCTCCCGCTCGGTTTATTGTTTGTGCTGGTGCAGCATGGTCTGGATCTGATGGGTCGCCTGCCGGGTGCTTTGCGCGAGCTTGCGCACCTCATCGGCCACCACTGAGAAACCGCGCCCGACATCTCCGGCCCTGGCCGCCTCAGTGGCGGATAGGCGTCGAGCAGCGGCGTGTCCTCCGTTTCGCCGGCCAGTACGCGCTGCACCTGTGCGATCAACGCCCGTTTCTGTTTGTTGGTCTGGAGAAACATCGCCCGCCCCTATGCCATCAAGTCGAAACCCGGATCTGATCGCAAACCGACCGGGCTGGCTTGTCCCTGCCTGCACGGCGCCTTGCTTCTGGCTGCCAACCACCCAGGCTGGCAGCCACAGACATACCGCGCGGCAGGCACAGTCAAGCCGGGCGGTCGCGCCGGGATTACCCTCGGGCTTTCCCTTGTTCGCGATCAGGAACCCCTCATGAGCGATATTGCCCTGCTGCCTCAGGTCGAAGCCTTCCTCGCTAGACATCACGCCCTGTTCATTGACGGTGGCTACGTCGAAAGCCAGAGCCGCCAGACGTTGGACGTCGTCAATCCCGCCACCGGCCAAGTGATCGCCCAGGTCAGCGACGCCGCCCCTGGCGACATCGACGCGGCGGTGGAATCGTCCCGCCGCGGTTTCAAGCAGTGGTCCCGAACAGCGCCGGCGGTCCGCGGCCATGTGCTGCTCAAGTTGGCGGACCTGTTGGAGCGCAACCGCGAAGAACTGGCGCAGATCGAAACCTGCCAGTCGGGGAAGATCATCCACATCTCCCGAGCCTTCGAAGTCGACCAGGCCGCGCACTTCCTGCGTTACTACGCCGGCTGGGCGACCAAGATCAATGGCGAGACGATCACCCCATCATTGCCCTCCTTCGCTGGCGAACGCTACACCGCGTTCACCTTGCGTGAACCGGTTGGGGTGGTGGTCGGCATCGTGCCGTGGAATTTTTCCACCATGATCGCCATCTGGAAACTGGCCTCAGCCCTGGTGACCGGCTGCAGCATCATCATCAAGCCCAGCGAGTTCACCCCGCTGACCATCCTGCGCATCGCTGAACTGGCCATGGACGCTGGGCTGCCGGCCGGTGCCCTGAACGTGTTGACCGGCGGTGGCCAGGTGGGCAAAGGGCTGATCGAGCATCCTGGGACCGATAAGGTTTCATTCACCGGCTCCGTGCCTACCGGCCTGGCGGTGGGCCAGGCGGCCATGGGTGCCGGGTTGACCCGTGCGACCCTGGAACTGGGTGGAAAAAATGCGGCGGGGTTCTTGCGCGATATCGATCCCGAGGTGGCGGTCAACGGCATCATCGAGGCGGGCTTTCTGCATTCGGGACAGATCTGCGCGGCGGCGGAACGGTTCTTTGTCCATCGCTCACAGATCGAGTCGATCATGGACAAACTGGCCCAGCGCTTGAGTAAGCTCACCATTGGCTCGCCCCTGGACGAACGCACCGAATTCGGCCCGGTGACCAACCGCCAGCACCAGCACAAACTCGGGGAGTTCTTCGCCAAGGCCCGCGCGCAGAACAACACCATCGTCCACGGCGGCAAGCTGATCGATGGGCCAGGTTGCTACGTCGAGCCGACCATCATCCTCGCCAACCGCCGCGATGACAGCCTGCTCAACGAAGAAACCTTCGGCCCGATCGCCACGTTCTTTCCTTACGACACTGAAGAGGAGTTGCTGGAACTGATGAACGACACGCCCTACGGCCTCAGCGCCAGCCTCTGGACCAACGACCTGGGCAAGGCCCTGCGCATGGTCCCCGCCATCGAAGCCGGCACGATCTGGGTGAACATGCACACCCTGCTCGACCCGGCCGTGCCTTTTGGCGGCAGCAAATCTTCCGGGATGGGCCGTGAATTTGGCAGTGCATTCATCGATGACTACACCGAACTGAAATCGGTGATGATCCGCTACTGAAACAAAAGGGCTCTGGAGCAACATCCCAGAGCCCAACCCACCAAAAGCCCCTTAGCGGACTGTGTACTGCTACTTACTTAAGAAAAATGATGGGCCCGTGGCGAGGGAGCTTGCTCCCGCTTGAGTGCGAAGCGCTCACAAAGGGGCCGCTGCGCAGCCCAGCGGGAGCAAGCTCCCTCGCCACGGGTTTGTCGGCGGCCTTAAACAAACAGTCCCCCTGTCGGAGCTGAGCTTGCTCGCGATAGCGGTAGGTTGGCTTGCATTCATGTTGAATGTGCCAACGCCATCGCGAGCAAGCTCGGCTCCCACAGGGTAATGGGGTTGCACAAATCCTGGGTTCACCAAAAATCCCCCTGTGGGAGCTGAGCTTGCTCGCGATAGCGGAGGGTCAGTCAATGATGAGCCCACTGCCCCAACGCCATCGCAAGCAAGCCCACTCCCACCGTTTCACCGCTGGCAGGCGTTGACCGGGGGTACTCGGCCGCGCCAGGGTTGGGCGCGTTCCAGTTGGGCGGCCAGGGCCAGCAGGGTGCTCTCTTCACCAAAGCGCCCGGCAAAATGCGCGCCCATCGGCAAGCCATTGGCACTCCAGGACAACGGCACCGACATCGCCGGCTGGCCGCTGGCATTGAACAGCGCAGTGAACGGCGAATAGCTGTGGTAGCGCTCGATCAGTTGATCCAGACTCATGCACACATCCTGCAGATCCAATTCGCCAATCAACACCGGCTCGCGGGTCAGGACCGGGGTCAGGATCACGTCGTAATCCTGCATGAACACCGCCAACTGCCGGCCCAGGGCATGAATCCATTCCACCGCCGCGGCATATTGGGCGCCGCTGACGTTGCCCTTGTCCCGCAAGATAATCCGGGTACGCACCTCCAGCTCTTCCGCCTGCACGGCAAATCCGCGCATCTGGCCCAACAGGTCGACATAGTGACGAGAGCTGGCGCCAATGATGGTGAACACATGGTCGAAAAATTCCAGCAACCCCACCGGCAGGCTCACCGGTTCGACACGATGCCCCAACGCCTCGCACAACCGTGCCGCCTCACCCACCGCCTGGAGGCTTTGCGGCGCGGTAGGCCAAGGGCCGAGCTGTTCGACCAGCGCAATGCGCAGCGGCTTGGGATCCGCCTGCACCGCCATCACATACGGCAACGCCTGGACCGGCGCGGCATAGGGCGCGCCCAGGTCCATCCCGGCAGTGGCGTCCAGCAGCGCCGCACTGTCGCGTACCGACAAGGTGATCCCATGGGGCGTGCCCATCCCCGCCCAGCCCTCGCCCACTATCGGCCCCGACGGCATCAGGCCACGGCTGGGCTTGAACCCGAATACGCCACAGCAAGACGCCGGCACCCGCAATGAGCCGCCGCCATCATTGCCATGGGCGAACGGCACCACACGGGCCGCCACCAACGCCGCAGCGCCGCCACTAGAACCACCGGCGCTGTGCTCGCCGCTCCAAGGGTTGCGGGTGGCACCAAAGCGCGCGGACTCAGTGGAATACGACGTGCCGAACTCCGGCGAAGTGCTGGTGCCCATCACCTGGCATCCGGCATGGCGCAGGCGCGTCACGACTTCCGATTCGAAATCCGCCCGGCAGTCACCCAGGGCACGCGAGCCGTTGGTCATCGCCGCGCCAAGCACCGGCGAGAACAAATCTTTGATCAAGGTCGGCACACCGGCCAGCAGGCCTTGGCCAACCTGTGGTGTGCGCGCCGCCTGCCGGGCCGAATCGTACAAACGCTCGGCCACCGCATTGAGCTGTGGCTCGACCCGCTCGAGGCGCTCGATGGCGGTTTCCAACAGTTCGCCAGGCTGGACTTCGCCACGCCTGACCCACTCGGCCAGCGCCGTGGCATCTTCACTGTCCATCAGTTGGTGAATGTCTTGCATACCCATGTTTCAGGTTCCTTATGTCACGACGATTGATGTGAGCCGACGGTGCTTGCTTGTCCCTGAGCCCTTCTCCGCAGGCCGACGACGACCCAGAGCAGGGCCAAGGCAAAACTGCTCAGGGCCAGCCACTGGATGGCGTGACGCAGATCGCCGGCGAAGACCATCACCAAGGCCACCACCAGCGGACTGACGAATTGGCCGATGTACAGGCATGAGGTAAACCCGCCCATGCCCCGGCCGCGGGTGCTGGCGGTCAGGGCATTCATCACCGGCGCCATCACGTTGGGCACCAGCAACCCAGCCCCCAGGCCCTGAACGAATACCGCCACCAGCACGTCGTTGTAGCTTTGCCCGCGCATCAGCAGCCACAGCCCCACGCCCATCAGGCCGAGCAGCAGCGCGTTGCAACCGGCGATGCCGAAGCGGCGGCGCAGCCACGGCCACATCATCGAACCGCCCAAAGTCGCCAGCAGGCTCAGTCCCGCGGCCAGGCCGATCATGGTGCTAGAGGTGATGCCCAGACTGACCAACAGCGTCGGCGCCTGGATCGGCATGACGAAGGTCAGGACCATGCCACCCAGGATCATCAGGTAGCCGGCCAGCAGTGGCAGCACGGCGACCTTGCCCGGCCCCGACGCGTCGACGCACGGCTCGGTCAGTTGCGGCTTCGCCACTGGCGGTTCCCAGAGCACTTTCAGCATCGCCGGCACCAGCAGCAACGGCAGCAGATACAGCAGGAACGGCGCACGCCATGAATGCTCGCCGAGCACACCGCCCACCACGAAAAACAGTGCCCCCACCAGGCCGATGGTCACCACCTGGCGATTGACGTAGCGCAACCGCTCCTCGCCCTGCCAATAGTCGGCGATCAGCGTCGCGCAGCAGGTCATCACCGCCGCCTCCGTGCAGCCGAACAACAACCGCGCACCGACAATCGAAGGCAGGCTCTCGAGCAGGGCTGGCAACGCGCCAAGCAAGGCGTAGAGCACCGTGGCAATCACCAGCAGGGCCTTGCGCCCAACCCGGTCGGCCAACCAGCCCGCCAAAGGCGCGCACACGGCAATCGCCAGGGCCGGGCCGGTGATCGCCAGCGGCACCAGTAGATCGGCGCGCGGTTCCAAGGGACCGAATTCGGCGCCCAACCTGGGCAGGATCGGCGTGACCATCACCGCGCCCATGATCGTCAGGCTGCTGCCCAGCATCAGCACCCCGCCTTCGCGCCAACCGGCCTGGCGCGACGGGGTGGCCGCCGGTGAAATGGAATTTGATTGGTTCATGGCGAGCCTCTTTTAGAAACTGTGAGAAATACGCAGCGCCGTGGTGTAGCCCTCGGCGCGGTTTCGCACATCGAGCTCCTTGTAGACGTGCAGCCACACCGGGGGTATGCCGGGCTTGAAGTAGCTCACCGCCGGCCCGACCGCCAACACCCGGGCGCGATTGCCCGCTTCCAGGCCCGGCGCATCGTCGTCGGTGAATTGCCGGTAGTAATAACCGCCCACGCCGACGGTCCATGGGCCGACGTGTTGGCCCACGGCGAATTCGTGACGGTACTCGACGCCATTCTTGTAGTTGGTGGCGTGGTTGCGCGTATTGATGTCGGCTTCGAAGCTCGAAGACACCTCGAAACCGCTGTCGGAGATGTACGTGGCGTTGAGGATCGGTGAGAAGGTCCAGTGGTTGAGGCCCGGCGAGATCAAGCGATCCTTGTCGTAGTCGCCCGTGGGGGCCTGGATCTGGAACTGGGCGTTGACGAACAGGTTCGGCGACAAGGTCCACTGCAGGATCACCGGCAGCACCTGCATATCGGCCATGCGAAACGGATCGGCTTCCAGGTCCAGCGGCCCGACAGGCGTCTGCACCTGTACCGAAGCGTCCATCTGGAAGAACGGCACGACGGCGCCGAAGCCATACTTGGCGCCCAGCACGGTGTAATCGGTCATGCGCATGTAGGCGACGCCGATGGACAAGACATCCAGGGAGAAGTTGTTGTCCACGGACTTGCCGTGGCGATCCTTCTGCACGTTGGCCGAGTAGAACGCGGTGCGCAGGCCGACGGTGCCAAAGGGCGTGGCCGGCGGCATCATTCCCGCGCCGAAATCGTAGACCCCGACCGCCGTGGTCGGCGCACCGTTTTCGGTGCCATGGGCAGCGCTACACGCACCAATCAGCCCCAAGGTCAACCAAGTACAGCGCCAGGCGTTTGCTTTTTTATTTTGATTCATCGAATGCCCCTCCAACCCTGTGGTGTTGGGGTCATCCTAGGGAGCCGGCCTGATTAGCCGTTATCCGTTTTCAGCACAGTTGCGTGCGACGCAAGGTTTGCGAAGGTGTCTCGCCGAACAGCACCCGGTAGTCGCTGGAAAACCGGCTCAAGTGCCAGAACCCCCAACGTGCCGCCACCTCCTGTACCCCATGGACAGGGCCGCCGCTGCGCAGTTCGCGGCGCACAGCGTTGAGGCGCAACGCCCGCAAATAGGCCACGGGGTTGATGCCCAGGGTTTCCTGGAAGCAGTACTGCAGTTTGCGTCGGCTGGCACCGATGTGGTTGCACAGGTCGAGGATCGACAGCGGCTCATCGACATGGGCCAAGGCGTACTCCCGGGCGCGGTCGACCATGCGCTTGCGCGCCGTGGGATTGAGCGGCGGCGCCTCGTCCGGTGCCACCAGTTCCAGTATGTGCAGCATCACCGTGTCACGCAGGCCACGGCGAATCGACTCATACCCCAGCAACGAATCACGCCCCTGCTCGCCTCCTTCAAGCTCATCGAACAACGCCGCCAGCTCGACGGGCAGCGTCGAGTCACCGAGACGGTAACACTTGGGAAGATCGGTAATTCGAAAGCGACTGCCTTGGCGCTCCAGCACATGCTCCAACGCCTGCTCGTCGACGGCGACACCGAGCAGGTCCAGATGTTGGGGCGTGCGTAGCTCAGGCAGGTTATGGCCACGAGCGACCATCAGACTGGGCTCGATAATCGGGTGCCCGGAGCAAAAGACCGGCCCGTCCGCACTCAGCGGCACGCTGAAGGTGATGGAGCCCTCCCAGGCCATGCCTTGCTTGGTCAGGGCCTGGTTAGAGCGGTCGCGCACCAGTTGCATCCACTCCGAGCGAAACTCGACCAATTCGCCGTCGAAGCGCCCGGGGGTCAATTGGTCATAGCAAACCTGCCAACCGCCCATGTTCCGAGCGTGCTCGTCGATGTCTGTGGTGCGGAACCGATTGATCGGCAGCATCGGCAACCCATCCGACGAGACTACGGGCTGCGTCATGTTGTGATTGTTCATTGACCTGACCTTTGATGATTCCAGGGCTTATGGATCAAACCGAGGCAAGTTCCATTCCGCCTGGCAGGCCACTCGTTCAATTGTGCCGAAAACGGATAGACTCCTTTACCACTCCTGACGAAAATCCAGCGCGAAGCGATCATGAACGAAATGACCCTGGATATTGGCACCGCCGTCGAGTCCATTTGCCAACCGCGCACCTTGGTATTCCTCGCCTACCCGCAGATGGGCCTGCTGGATCTGACCGGCGCCCAGACCGTGTTCTGGGCCGCCACCAAAGCCATGACCGAACGCGGCCTGCCCGGCTACGCCATGCACACCGCCAGCCTGGCAGGCGGGTTGATGCAAAGCGCCGAGGGCCTGGCCGTGGCTACCCGTGCCCTGCATGAACTCGATGGGACGCTCATCGACACATTGATCGTTCCCGGTGCGCCGGACATACGGCAAGCAATGATTGACTGTGTCGACCTGGTGCAATGGCTGCGCGATGCTTCGGCCCAGGCCAGGCGCACCGCATCGGTGTGCAGCGGCACCTTCCTCATGGCCCAGGCCGGGTTGCTGGACGGACGCCGGGCCGCCACCCATTGGGCCATGTGCGAGATGCTCAAGAGTGGTTTCCCGTCGATTGAAGTGGACCTCAATGCGATCTTCATCCAGCAGGACAACGTGTGGACCTCGGCCGGTGTCAGCGCCGGCATCGACATGGCCCTGGCCTTGGTCGAAGCCGACTGCGGTCGCGACGTGGCCTTGCAGGTGGCCCGTGAACTGGTGGTATTTCTCAAGCGCCCCGGCGGGCAGGCGCAGTTCAGCCAAGTGTTGCAATTGCAGATGCAGGAGCGCGCCGGGTTCGACGAGTTGCACGTCTGGATCTCCGAACACCTGGACGACAACGACCTCACTGTCGAACGGCTGGCCCGCCAGGCCAGGATGAGCCCGCGCAATTTCGCCCGGGTCTACAAACGCCAGACCGGCCGAACCCCGGCCAAAGCCATCGAAATGTTCCGCCTTGAAGCCGCGCGGCGAATGCTCGAAGACTCCCAACGCAACATCGACCAGATCGCCCGGTCCTGCGGTTTCGGTGACGAGGAGCGAATGCGCCACACCTTCCAGCGCCACCTGTCGATTTCCCCTCGGGAGTATCGCAACCGCTTTTCCCGCTGAGTGCGAAGCCCTGCGGCTTCGTCCTGTCAGGCCACTTGCCTGGATCGCTCCTGCGAGTCGTCCTGCTCGGCCAGGAGCGCGCTGCAACGGGAACGCAACCAGCGCTCCCCCGGATCATTGTGCGAGGCGCCACGCCAGACCATGGAAAGCGCGTGCTCGGGCAAGCAGATGGGGGCCGCCTGCGCGCGCATGCCGGTCGTCACAGCCATGGCCTGGGCAACGTAATCCGGCACGATGGCGATCATATCGCTCTCGGCCAACAGCATGGGCAAGGCGCTGAACTGCGGCACGGTCAACACCACCCGGCGCTGTCGGCCCATCAGGCATAACGCGCGGTCCGAATCATCGATGACATTGCCCATGGACGACACGACGGCATGGGGCCGACGGCAGAAGTCATCCAGGGTCAGTTCGCCGGGCTGCGAGTCGGCGCGCAACAGCATCGGCCGAATTGGCCGCAGTGTCTTGCGCCGGGCATTGGCCGGCAGTTCCAGGGTCGGGCTGATGCCCAGGGAAATCTCGCCGCAGGCCAACAGCTGGGACACCTGCCATTGATCGGCCCGGCGCACCACCAAGGTGGTGCCAGGCGCCTCGACCCGCAGGCGCCGCAACAGCTCCGGCAGCAGCGCGTACTCGACGTCATCGCAAAGGCCGACATGGAAGGTCGCCTCGCTGGTGGCCGCCTCGAAAGCCTGGCAGCGGCTCAAGGCAGCGGCGATACCGTCCAGGGCCGGTGACAGATTGGAGAAGATTTCCCGCGCCCGGGAGGTCGGCTCCATCAACCGTCCGGAACGGATGAACAAGGGGTCATCGAACATCAACCGCAGGCGCGCCAGGGCGCTGCTGATCGTTGGCTGGCCGAGAAACAGCTTTTCGCTGACGCGGGTCACGTTTCGCTCATGCATCATGGTTTCGAAGACCACCAGCAGATTGATGTCAGCACGACGCAGGTCATTTCTGTTCATCATAGTCGTCGCCCCAGGCACCAGGCCATTGAGTCAGGAGTGGACACGTTCATCACCTGCGCCTTCCATCAAGGCCTACGGCGACGAGGTGTTGAAAGCGTAATCCCCGAGGCGCACCCGGTCTGTTGTACGTGGGGACACTCGCCTCACCCTTTGGGCCATGCCATCGATACTTCGGTATACACCCACGCCCGGACGAACCCTGCCTTTGTGGCGAGGGAGCTTGCTCCCGCTGGGCTGCGCAGCAGCCCCCTCTCTTTGGCAGGACCTGGCGGGATTTCAGGGTTATATGTCCTACCTCAGGCAAAGCGGCGCTTCGTAAGATACGAACCGATGCTCTGTCCGCGACATCCCAGAGCGAGACCATGTAAAAAACAGAAGGTCTGCCAGCGTGCCCCTACCCTCCGCGATGCTCAAGCATGTCTATGACAGCCTGCGATACACGCCAAGCCAGGGTGGGTCTCGGCCGTCGATGGGCATCAGCACCCACCCACTGGTCAATGCCCTGGGCTGGGCGGTGGGCCTGGTGGTGGCCTGCGGGATTTTCATCATCAATTCCGAAACCCATTCCGACCTGGCCCCGACCCTGCTGTACATCACCTTGTTGTTAATGGCAGCCAACCTGTTTTCCATCAACCTGGTAATCACCGTCGCGCTGATGTGCATGGGCCTGCTCACCGCGATGTTCTTGTACAACGGCGGCTATCACCGCTGGGAATCGACCACCGGTTTCTTCCGCTGCCTGACTGCATTGTCGGCGATCGCCTTCCTGGCCCTGCGCAGCAAGCAGGCTTCCGACAGCCTGCGGCACAACGAGGCCTACCTGATCGGCGCCCAGCGCCTGAGCCAGACCGGCAGCGTGGGTTTTCGCGGTGATCGGCAGGCGCTGTCCTGGTCGCAAGAGTCGGCACGGATCTTCGAGTACCCGCCCAGTAGGCCGCCGACGGTGTCGATGATGCTGGAACGCACCCACCCCGAAGACCTGGAGTTGGCCCGCGGAGTTTTCCAACAGGCGGCCGCTGGCGAACCGCAGATCGAGGTCAAGCTACGGCTGCTGATGCCGGATGGACGCATCAAGCACATCCACATGATCGCCAGCCCCCTGCTGGTCCAGCACGGCCGATGCCAGTACCTTGGCGCACTTATGGACGTGACGGCCAGCAAGCAGGCCGAAGAAGCGCTGTTCCGCGCCCAGAGCCAACTGGCCCACGTCACTCGCCTGACCTCCCTGGGGGAAATGGCCGCGTCCATCGCCCATGAGGTCAACCAGCCGCTGACGGCCATCACCAGCAGCGGCGAGGCCTGCCGCCGCTGGCTCGAACGCCCCAAGCCGGACCTTGGGGAAGCCTTGGATTGCCTCGACCGGATTGTCGCCAACAGCTGTCGCGCCAGCGAGGTCATCAACGGCATCAGGGCGCTGTCGCGCAAGTGCGATCCGTTGCGCCAGCCCGAGGGACTGGACGACATCGTCCGCGAGACCCTGAACCTGGTCCAGCAACAACTGGCGCATCATAAAGTCCGGGCGAAGATGGACCTGGCAGCGCCCGACGGCCAGATCAGCGCGGACCGGGTACAACTGCAGCAAGTGATCATCAACCTGATCATCAATGCCTGTCACGCCATGGACGGGGTCAAGGTACACGAACGAACCTTGCTCATACGCACCTGGACGGAGAATGACGAAGTGCTGCTAAAGGTGACCGACCACGGAACCGGCATTGCGCCCGAGGTCCTGCCGTCCTTGTTCAATGCGTTTTTTACCACCAAGGAAAACGGCCTGGGCATGGGCCTTTCCATCTGCCGCTCCATCATCGACTTCCATGACGGCAGGATCTGGGCGACCAGCGACGCCGGCCAAGGCACCTCGTTCAGGTTCGCGCTGCCGCAGCTCAATTGCAACGCCCTGTCGGGAAACAGCCAATGAACGCCCAACAACCCACCAGCCCGGTCATCGACAACGACCCTATCGTCTATATCGTCGACGACGACGCACCGTTGCGCCAATCCCTCGGCAGCCTGCTGCGCTCCATCGGCCTGCAGGTCCAATTGTTCGCTTCGGTCGCGCAATTCATGAACCATCCCAGGCCTGAGCAACCCAGCTGCCTCGTGCTGGATGTGCGACTGCAAGGTACCAGCGGCCTGGATTGCCAACGGCAGCTGGCCGCCGCCAATGTTCAATTGCCGATCGTGTTCATGACCGGTCACGGCGACATCGCCATGACCGTGCGGGCGATGAAGGCCGGTGCCGTGGATTTCCTCGCCAAACCGTTCCGCGAACAGGACCTGATCGACGCGGTGACTGCCGCCCATCACCAGGACCGCCAGCGACGCGAGTCCGAACGCGGCCATCAGCAAGTGCTTGACCGTCACGCCACCTTGACGCCACGGGAGCAGCAGGTCATGGCCCTGGCGGTGTCGGGCCTGATGAACAAGCAGATCGCCGGGGAACTGGGCTTGAGTGAAATCACCGTAAAGATTCACCGCGGCCAGGCCATGCGCAAGATGTGCGCGCGCTCATTCGCCGATCTGGTGCGCATGGCCCAAGTGCTGGAACTGCGCGGCGAACATTAGAAATGCTCATACCCACGTATACTTGGCGGGGCCGCCGGACGGCGTATCTTGCAGTGACACGGGCGCCTTTATGGCCACCTGATATCACCTCCAGGTATCGACATGTCCAACACGGCAATTATTTCAATCATTGATGACGATGAGTCAGTTCGAATTGCATTGGATGGCTTGTTACGTTCCCACGGCTATCAAGTTAAAACATACGCCAGCGCCTTGGACTTTCTATCTTTCGGTGAACTTGAAAGCACGGCTTGCCTGATATCGGATATTCAAATGCCTGGCATGACCGGTATTCAGATGTACGATCGATTGGCGAACCAGGGCATTCTTATCCCGATCATATTCATCACCGGATACCCTGGCGTGCCCCCTCGTCTCAGCATTGCCGCGCCCAAGCCGGTGGCATTTTTTCCAAAGCCCTTCGACTGCGCTGAGTTGATCGCCTGTATCGAGTCGGTACTTGCTCATTCCACTTGACGAAATCGCAGCGTCATACCTTCGTATAGATCCCCCCTACCCAGGCATAGGCCTGATGACCTTATGTAGCAGTGTCAATCACGGTCCCGGTCAATAAGCTTTCCCACAGCGAACCAGAACTGAATGTGCTCGGTATCAATTCATCGAAGCCAGGCATTTCTGGAGAACTTCGCGACACGGTCACGCTGAAACAGTTAAACAATTCAACGTATCGATTTAGTCTTCGGGAGCTCATCATGAAACAACATATTCTGGTTGTTGGCGCAGGTTTCGGCGGGGTCTGGAGCGCATTGAGCGCCGCCCGGCTGCTCGACCAACACGATCGCAATGACGTGCAGATCAGCGTCCTGGCGCCCCAGGCTGAGCTGCGCATCCGCCCTCGTTTCTACGAACCGGATGTCCATACCATGGCCGCACCGCTGGGTGACCTGTTCGACGCGGTTGGCGTGAAATTCGTACAGGGCTCGGCGAGCAGTATCGATGTCGACAATAAGCGGGTTGGCTACGTGGATGTGTTCGGCACCCAGGGCACCCTGGGCTACGACCGCCTGGTGCTCGCGGCGGGCAGCCAACTGGTTCGCCCTGACCTCGAAGGCATGATCGAGCACGCCTTCGACGTTGATGAAATCGAACAGGCCACCCGTCTCGAGGCCCACCTCAAATCCTTGAAAAATCTGCCAGACAGCCCGGCCCGCAACACGGTGGTGGTGGCCGGCGGCGGCTTTACCGGAATCGAAACCGCCACCGAAATGCCCACACGCCTGCGCGCTGCCCTCGGTGAGGACGCGAGCATCCGGGTCATCGTGGTGGATCGCGGGCCGCAGATCGGCGCAGCGTTGGGCGACGGTATTCGTCCGTCCATTGTCGAGGCGTCCGAACACCTGGGTATCGAATGGATCCTCAACGCCTCGGTCGAGTCGGTGGATGCCGGTGGCGTTACCCTGTCGAGCGGCCAGCGTATCGAGTCCCATACCGTGATCTGGACCGTGGGTTTCCGCGCCAGTCCGTTGACCCAACAGGTACCCGGCACCCGTGATCGCCAGGGTCGCCTGCACGTCGATGCCAACCTGAAAGTCCTGGGCCAGAACGACATATTCGCCAGCGGTGACGTGGCCTACGCCGCCACCGACACCCTGGGCAACTACGCGGCAATGTCCTGCCAGCACGCCATCGCCCTGGGCCGCTATGCCGGCAATAACGTCGCCGCCGACTTGCTGGGCGTCGCGCCGATGGCCTACAGCCAACCCAAGTACGTGACCTGCCTGGACCTCGGTGCCTGGGGCGCGGTGTATACCGAAGGCTGGGATCGCCAGCTCAAGTTGGTCGGGCAAGAAGCCAAGGAGCTCAAGACCCAGATCAACACGGTGTGGATCTATCCGCCGGCGGCTGATCGCGCGGCCGCCCTGGCCGCAGCCGACCCATCGATTCCGGTGGCCTGACCTCCATATCCGACCCCGGCCAGTCTCTCCTTTCTGCGCCGGTCTTTCCCGGACGCCTGCCAACGATACTTGGGCAGGCGTTTTTTTCGGCGCTCGTCGCCAAGCCAGGCTGAATATCGTCACTGCCCAGCAAAATCCGTATCAATGCCCGCCCCCTACTCCTTATGCACAAGGTAAGGTAGGCCGTCATCATCCGGACCGAGGTGTACCGTGGCGTCCTATTCCTTGCGTCAGTTGAAGTACTTCGTCACCACCGTTGAATGTGGCAGCGTCGCTGAAGCGTCCCGCAAGCTGTACATCGCCCAGCCGTCAATTGCCGTCGCCATCAAGGGTTGGAAGACAGTTTCGGCGTGCAACTGCTCATTCGTCATCACGCCCAGGGCGTATCGTTGACGCCCGGTGGCGCGCGTTTCTACCGCAAGGCCCAGGAGCTGTTGCGCATGGCCCGGGAGTTCGAGCAGAACGCGCTGGCCGACAACGACGTGGTCAGCGGGCAGATCGACATCGGCTGCTTCGAAACCGTCGCCCCGCTCTAGTGGCGAGGGAGCTTGCTCCCTCGCCACGGTATTCCGGGGCGGCAGACAATGGCTTATCCCGCCACGACGCCGGCCTGAGTGACTCACTCACTGCATCCGCGCCGGAAACGCCTTGAGTTCCAGCTTCTCCATCACCAACCCGATGAACGCCGAAACCGCCAGCGGCAACTGCCGCCGGCTCGGATAGAGCACATTCAGGCCGAAGCCGGTGCGTTGGTATTGCGGCAGCACCCGCACCAGCCTTCCGGCTTCCAGGTCGAGGCTGCTCAGCGCCCCCGGCAACACAGCGATGCCCAGGCCGGCGACGGTCGCCCGGCGCAACGCCTGGGCGGTGTTGGCGTGGAAGCGGCTGGCGATCTGCACCTGTTCCTCGATGCCGTCCGGGCCAACGAATCGCCAATGGGCCATGCCGCCGGGATGAGCGAAACTCACGCCGTCGTGGTGAACCAGGTCCTGCAACGAAAGCGGTGCGCCGCGCGCGGCAATGTACGCGGGGCTAGCAACCATGCCGTCACCGTCGTTCTTGAGCAGTTGGCGGCCGACATACCCCGAATCCTGCAACGGACCGCCACGAAAGGCCACGTCAATGCGGTCGGCAATCAGATCGACCCGAGCATCGCTGAGCACGAAATCAAGTTGTACTCGCGGATGCGCGGCTAAAAAATCGGCCACCCATTCCATCGGGAAGAAATCGAAAAAGTCCGCCATCGCCGCGATGCGCACCAGGCCGCTGGGCTCCTCGCTGCCCATCATCAGTTCCTGTCCGGCGTCCATCAGGCCGTCCACCGCATCCACGCAGCGCTCATAAAACCCCTGGCCCGCATGGGTCAGCGTGAGTTTGCGGGTCGAGCGCTGCAAAAGTCGTGATTCCAGCTGCACCTCCAACTGCTGGACCCGTCGGCTGACGGTGTTGGAAGGCATGCCCAGGCGCCTGGCCGCTTCAGCGAAACTGCCGCTGCGGACCACTTGGACGAACAGCGCAACATCGTTGAGATCGAGCATGGCGCGCACATTCCTTCGTTATATGGACGAGTTCAATCCGATTGTATCGGCTAATCAATCTATTGGCAGGCACTTATCCTTCTCGCATCGAGGCTCAACGCCCAAGACTTGGAGGCAACCCCATGAACAGCATCGTCGCAGCGCCACCCCGCGCCATCGTCCATCGCACTGCTGGCAGCAGCCATGGGCCAATCACCCGGCTCATGAGCCCCGGCGACCTGGGCCAGCTCTGCAAGCCATTCGTGTTTCTCGATCACTTCGCCTTCAACGCAGATGCCCTGCAAAGAGGTTTCGGCATGCACCCGCATTCCGGGATAGCCACGCTGACTTACATGATCGAAGGCCAAGTGATCTACGAAGACACCACCGGCCAGTCAGGCACGCTGCCCAGCGGCGGCATGGAGTGGATGCAAGCCGGTAACGGCGTATGGCACACCGCTCGACCGGTTGCGGGTTCGCCGATCCAAGGCTTCCAGCTCTGGGTTGCGCTGCCGGCGGCAGAAGAAAATTCTCCGGCCCGCAGCGTCTACCTGGCCCCCTCCGAGATCCCCCGCGAAGGTCCGGCGCTGGTGTTGCTTGGCGAATACGGCGCAGCCCGCAGCAGCGTCGCCTCCCCGGCAGGCATGAATTACCTCGCCGTGCAGTTGCAGGACAACGAGCACTGGCGCTACACGCCTCCGGCCGGGCACACCGTCGCCTGGCTGGCGGTCAACAGCGGCGGCCTCAGCGCCAACGGCAAGGTCAATGCCGGGGAAATGGTGGTGTTCGAAGAATCCGGCGCGGCCATCGACATCGTTGCCCGGGGCGCGACTTCCTTTGTGCTCGGTTCGGCGGTCAAGCATCCCCATGATCTGGTGATGGGCTACTACTCGGTGCACACCAGCGAGGCCGCCCTGGAAAAAGGCGAGAAAGAAATCCAGCGCATCGGCGCCCTTTTGCAACAAGAGGGTCGGTTGGCCTGACCGACCCTCGACTAAATCCCTAATTCCTACCCAATCCCTTAGAGGTGAATCATGACTGACATCGATCTCGATCTTTTGTTGTCCCGCACTCAAGTCGGCAAGCTGTCCCTGAAAAACCGTATGATCATGGCGCCCATGACCCGCAGCCGCGCAGGCGCTGGCGATGCCGCCACGCCCTTGATGGCCGAGTACTACAGCCAACGCGCAAGCGCCGGCCTGATCATCAGCGAAGGCTCCCAGGTGTCGGCCCAGGGCAAGGGTTACCTGAGAACGCCGGGGATCTTTACCCCTGAACACATCACCGGCTGGAAACAAGTGACCGACGCGGTCCATGCCGAGGGCGGGCAGATCTTTTTGCAACTCTGGCATGTGGGCCGTCTTTCCCATCCCTTGGTGCAAGTCAACGGCGCCCAACCCGTCGCCCCCTCGGCAATCAAGGCCGATGGCGAGATCTACACCGCCGAAGGCCTCAAGCCCTACGAACTGCCACGGGCCCTGGAACTCGATGAAATCCCCGGGGTAATCGCCGACTTCCGCCAGGCGGCCGTCAACGCGAAGGTCGCCGGTTTCGACGGCGTGGAGATTCATGGCGCCAACGGCTACCTGATCGACCAGTTCCTGCGTGACGGCACCAACCAACGTACCGATGCCTACGGCGGCTCGATCGAGAACCGCGCGCGCTTCCTCAAGGAAGTGGTCGAGTCGGTGATCGAAGTCTTCGGCGCCAGCCGCGTCGGCGTGCGCCTGTCGCCGATCTTCAGTTACTTCTCCATGAGCGACAGTAACCCGCAAGCAACATTTGACTACACGGCCAGGATGCTCAGCCGCTATGGCTTGGCTTACCTGCATATCGTGGAATTGGGCGAAGGCTCGTTCGACTTCCTGGAGCTCAAGCGTCGCTTTGGCGGGACGTACATTGCCAATGGCGGCTACAGCGCCGAACGCGCCGCCACTGCCATCAGCCGTGGAGAAGCAGACCTGGTGGCATTCGGCACGCCGTTTTTGGCAAACCCGGACTTGGTGGAACGGTTCAAACGGGGCCAGGCGCTGAACATCCCTGACGCCTCGACGTTCTACCAGGGCGACGAGCGTGGTTATACGGACTATCCGACTTTGACCGAGGCTTGATTAGGAGCGTCTCGCTTAGGCTTGTACAAATAGAGAAAATACTTGTACAAAAAGCTTTAATTTGTACAAGTCGTGCAGTAGGCTTCTGAAAACTTGTACAGGCATCACTTCCTGTACAACAATCGGAGCCTATGCATGTCCGTCTACCTCCAGCGTTTCGCCCACGCTTTCGCCGAGCTGGACGCCAGTCGCCTGGCTGAGCTCGATGAGCTCTACAGCCCCGACGTTCAGTTCCAAGACCCTCTGCACCGGATCGAAGGCCTGCCGGCCCTGCGCACCTACTTTGCCCAGTTGTACGCCAACGCCAGCAACCTGCGCTATGAATTCCACGCCTTCGATGAAGTCGGTCCCGGAGAGGGCTATCTGCGCTGGACCTTGCATTTCAGCCATCCGCGCCTGGCGCAAGGGGCGCCCATCGCGCTGCAAGGTTGCAGTTATCTGCGTTGGAACGACCGAGTCTACTGGCATCAAGACTTTTTCGACGCAGGTGCCCTGCTCTACGAACATCTGCCGCTGTTTGGATCAGTAATTCGCTGGCTCAAGCGGAGGTTGGCATGAGCCGTGTCTGGCTGACCGGCGCCAGCAGTGGGATTGGCGCGGCATTGGCAGCAGTCCTTTTGGAACAGGGGCATCACCTGGTTGTGAGTGCGCGCCGGACCCAATCCCTGGAGACCTTGGCCGCACGCTATCAAGACCAGATATGGGTGCTCCCGGGCGACCTGACCGACCCGCACCAGGTCGCCACGATTTGTCAACAGATCGACCTTCATTGGGGGGCGCTCGACCTGGTGATTCTCAATGCGGGCACCTGCGAATACCTGGAGCCGGGGCACTTCGACACCCGCCTGGTCGAACGGCTCGTCAACACCAACCTGCTAGGGACTTGCCACTGCCTTGAGGCCGCCTTGCCGTTGCTGCGCCGAGGCCAGCGTCCCCATCTGGTGGTGGTGGGCAGCGCGGTCACCTGGCTGGCCCTGCCTCGTGCCGGCGCCTACGGTGCGTCCAAAGCCGCGTTGCGCTATCTGATCGAATCCTTGCGCATCGACCTGGCCGCCGAGGGAATCGACGTCACCCTGGTCAATCCCGGCTTCGTCGACACACCACTGACCCAACGCAACGACTTCCCCATGCCCATGCGTTGGTCGGCGCAACGAGCCGCCCGCCATATCGCCCGACGCCTGCCGGCACGGCCGCTGGGCATTACCTTTCCATGGTCCTTCACGCTGGTCCTGCGCCTACTCGGGCATTTACCCGCTCGCTGGCGGCTGGCCCTTGGCCAACGCCTGGCTCGCCCCTCCAAGGAGCCTTGAACATGCGCATCGCGATCATCGGCAGCGGCATTTCCGGACTGACATGTGCTTACCTGTTGGCCCGCAGGCACCAGATCACCCTGTTCGAGGCCGACGACAGGATCGGCGGCCACACCCACACCGTGGATGTCGATTGGCAGGGACAACGCTACGGCGTAGACACAGGCTTCATTGTCTACAACGACTGGACCTACCCGAATTTCATCCGTCTGCTGGACCAGTTGGGCGTCGAATCCCGCCCCACTGAAATGAGCTTCTCCGTGCATGATCCGGCCACCGGCCAGGAGTACAAGGGCCACACCCTGCGCAGCCTGTTCGCCCGCCGCCGCAATCTATTCTCGCCGCGGTTCTGGGGCATGTTGCGGGACATACTCAGGTTCAATCGGCAGGCCACCGCCGACCTGCAGGCGCAGCGCATCGACCGCAGCGCCCGGCTCGGCGACTATCTGCACAGCGAAGGGTATAGCCAACGTTTCATCGATCACTACATCGTCCCCATGGGCGCAGCAATCTGGTCGATGTCGCCCGCCGGGATGCTGGAGTTCCCCCTTGAGTTCTTTGTGCGCTTTTGTCACAACCATGGCCTCATGTCGGTCAATCAGCGCCCTCAATGGCGAGTGATCGCGGACGGCTCCCGCGGTTACATCGAGCCTTTGTGCGCCTCTTTTCGCGAACATATCCGGCTCAACTGCGCAGTGCAGCACGTGAGTCGCAACGCGACTGGCGTCAGCGTGACCAGCACTGCCGGTACCGAGCATTTCGATAAAGTGGTGTTCGCCTGTCACAGCGACCAGGCCCTCGCCCTGCTCGAGGCGCCAAGCCTGGCGGAGCGTGAAGTCCTCGGCGCCCTGAGCTACGCCAGCAATGAAGTGCTGCTACACACCGACACCCGCCTGCTTCCCCTGCGACCCCAGGCCTGGGCCAGCTGGAACTACCGCCTCGGCGGCCCTGCGCAAGCGCCTGCCGCGGTGACCTACAACATGAACCTGCTCCAGGGCCTGGACGCCCCGGTGACCTTCTGCGTAAGCCTCAACCTGGGCGATGCGGTCGACCCGGCCAAGGTCCTGGCCCGCTTCGATTATGCGCACCCTCAGTACAGCCTCGCCGCCATTGCCGCCCAAGCCCGCCAAGGTGATCTGCAAGGGCATCAGCACAGTTATTTCTGCGGCGCCTATTGGGCCAACGGCTTCCATGAGGATGGCGTGGTCAGTGCCCTCGACGTGGCGAAGCATTTCGGAGAACAGCTTTGAACAGCAGTGTGTGTCGCGGCTGGATTGATCATCGGCGCCATACGCCGCGAATCCACGCCTTCCGCTATCGGATCGGCATGCTTTACGTGGACCTCGCCGAACAGGAACACATGCTGGGGTTGTCGCGCCTGCTACGGCCCTGGTCCTGGGCCCCCCTGTGCTGGCGCGAGCGCGACTACCTGCCATCGCGCACCCGCCTTGGGGTTCCCCTGGTCGAGGCGGTGCGGCAGATCCTCGATGAAGCCCTGGGTTTCGCGCCCCAAGGGGCGATACACCTGCTGACTCAACCGCGCAGTTGGGGCCTGTCGTTCAACCCGGTGAGCTTCTATTTCTGCCATGAAGCCAACGGGCGCCTGGCGGCGATCCTCTGCGAAGTGCGCAACACCCCCTGGCGCGAGCGCTATCACTATGTATTGCCGGTGCCTCCCGGCGAGTCCTGTGCCTTCAGGGTGGCCAAGGCCTTTCATGTGTCTCCGTTCCTGCCACGGGATATGGACTATCACATGGGATTCCTGGTCCAGGACACGCACATCCGCATACGCATGGAGAACTGGCGCGACGGCCACAAGGTGTTCGAGGCCGACCTGGCACTCAAGCGCCAACCCCTCGACGCCTCGTCGCTGCGCCGACATGTCCTGGCCTTCCCCTGGATGAGCCTGCGCACCGTCAGCGCCATTTACTGGCAGGCCCTGCGCCTGCTTTTCAAACGCACGCCCCTCCACGCCCACCAGGCCAGCGAAGACGGCCTGAGCCTGGGTCAACCCGCTCACAAGGATCCCAATCATGTCCGAACCGACCCTGAGCGCTACCAAGGCTGGTAGTTGCGACCTCTTTAACGGAGGCTTTTTCAAGCAAGCCGTACTGGGTCAGTTACGCCGCCTGCGTCACGGCCACCTGCGACTGCTACTCAACGGCGAGCCTTTGAGCTTCGGCGACCTGGCCAGCCCCTTGGTGGCAGAGCTCGAGATCCTTGACGATGCAGTCTGGGGCATGGTTGCCTGCAACGGTTCCATCGGTGCCGGCGAGGCCTATGTCCAGGGCTATTGGCGCAGCGGCGACCTGACGGCGGTGACGCGCCTGTTCGTTGCCAACCTCGAGGTGCTCGATGCCATGGACAGCGGCCTGGCACGCATCGGCCGCCCGCTGCTGCGCTGGCTGCACTGGCTCAACCGCAACAGCCGACGGGGTTCGCGGCGCAATATCATGGCCCATTACGACCTGGGCAACGGTCTGTTCGAACGACTGCTCGACCCCACCATGATGTATTCAGCCGCCATGTTCGAAAGCCCCGTACAAAGCCTGGAAGAGGCCCAGCTCAACAAGCTCGCCCGCATCTGCCGCAAACTCGACCTGCGCCCCGGCGACCATTTGCTGGAAATCGGCACAGGCTGGGGCAGCCTCGCCATCTACGCCGCCAGCCAATATGGCTGCAAGGTGACCACAACCACGCTGTCCCAGGAGCAATACACCCACACCAGTCGACGTGTCGAGGAGCTGGGCCTGCAACAGCAGGTTCAAGTCTTGCGCAAGGACTACCGCGACTTGCAAGGGCGCTACGACAAGCTGGTGTCCATTGAAATGATCGAAGCCGTCGGGCATCGCTATCTGCCCGAGTATTTCCGGCGCTGCGCCGCGCTGCTCAAGGACGACGGGCTGATGCTGCTGCAATCGATCACCATTCGCGACCAGCGTTATGAGCAGGCCCGGCGCTCGGTGGATTTTATCCAGCGCCATGTTTTTCCTGGGGGCGCGTTACCGTCGCTGTCGATCCTGCTGAAGACTGCCAGCACCCAGACATCGCTCAACCTCCTGCATCTCGAGGATTTCGGCACACATTACGCTCGCACGTTGCGGCATTGGCACGACAACTTTCGCCAATCGCAACAGGCATTGGCGCAGTTGGGTTACGACGAAACCTTCCAGCGCCTCTGGGAGTTCTACCTGTGTTACTGCGAAGGTGGGTTCATCGAACGTGCGATCGGCGTGTCGCAACTGCTCTTCGCCGCGCCCGGCGCCCGTCGATCCGCCTTGCTGGAGCAGCCGTCCGCGTGATGAGTCGCACCGGCCTGATCGTCAATGCCCTCTGGTTGCAACTGGGTTGGTGGGGCTGTGTACTCGGGGCTCAGGATCCGTGGTGGCTGTTGCTGGTGGTCATCGGATTACTGGCCCACCTGTGGCTGTGCCCGGCGCCCCGGGCAGAGCTGTTCGCGGTGATGCGTGTCGGGCTCAGCGGCATGCTGCTGGACTGGAGCCTGGGCACGCAGGGCTTGTTCATCTTCCAGCAAACCCCACTGCCGCTCTGGCTGGCGCTGCTCTGGCTGGTCTTTGCCACAGGCCTGCGTCATAGCCTGGCCTGGGCCAGGCGGCCGCTATCGCGTGGTGTGTTGCTGGGCTTGGTCGGTGGCCCGCTGGCCTATTGCGTGGGGGCTCCGCTCGCCGGCGTCGCCTTGCCACTTGGGGTCGTTGGCACCGCGCTGATCCTCGCACCGATATGGGCTATATGGCTGCCCCTGACGCTGCGCCTGGCCGAACCGAACTGAGCTGGCCCCAGAACGCCGTCGCTACCAGGGCTCATCGAGGAAAAGCGGTACGCGCAGTGGCTCGATCGGCCCCTCACGCTGGCCGCACATCTCATCGTGGACAACCTGCTGCACCAGCGTGCATGGCAGCCGTGGGACGAAACGCAGCAGCTCCCGCAGATGAGTGGTAGAACGAATCTTCAAGGTCTTTCCCGATTCATCGCGCAGCGTAAGCAGGCCAGCGTCCAGCCGGGCGCGCAACACATAGATCCCGCCCTCCAGCGACAACAATTCCAGTTCGTGGACGCGTCCCTCGACAGCCAGCTCCGTGAGCGCCTGCAAGTTCATGGCACGTTTGCGCAACGGGTCAGCCCTATCATCAGTAGCCATGTGATCAGAAAATGTTTCACTTGATTTTTCTCTACTCACTTGAGGTTTGTATTCCAAGCAGTTGATTTCTAAGGCTTGAGTCCCGACTTTTAGCATCGAGCCAGATGGCAAAAAAAGACTGGGCGAATAGCGGGTCGGTTATCGCGAGGGACAGTTTTTCATCCACATAGAAACGACAGCCCTGCCCCGGCAGATACAGGCCAGTGATGCGGCTTCCAGGCTTCACATCAATAAAGGCACCGCGCATGTGAGCAGCCCATTCGTCCCGGCGCTTGGCGTCCAGGGGCGCACCATTGAGGCGCTGCATTTCCTTGAGGCTCGTTTCGACCAAAGACGCTTTGCCGATGGCGCGTCGGTAGTTGAGTTCCAAGGCAAACGCCGTTTCCAGGCTTGGCGTAGCGGCCGTACTCCAGAGCCTGGCCTGATAGATGTCGAACCCATACCATTGGAAATCGGCTTGCCCAACCAGGCGCGTGCCGGGCAATACATCGCGCCAGTCCGACAAGGCTTGGGGGCAATGAAGCGCAGATAGGCAAAGCGCTACGGTAACCAGGCTTTTCCTGAACGCGAACGACCGGGCCATGATGGCGTTACCCGCTGATCAAGGGAGCCCTGATAATTGTACAGGATTAGAATTTTGTACAGCTTTTATGAGCTATACGCTTTCCGACACATCAATCTGAAGCGGAACCACCCTTCTCGGCGCCGAGCCTGGTGGCGTGGCTGTCGCCGCCTGGACCAGTGCTTCAACCGCCTGTTCGGCCATTGCCACGACGGGATGAGACAGCACCGCCTGAACCAACCCCGTCTTCAACGCCTCGCGTGTCAACGGCGTCAGGTCGTGGCACACCACCACGGGCAGGCGAAGCTGCTGCGCCTGGAGGCTGCGCAAGGCACGCAACACGCCGGCAATGCCGCCACCGGCCACATACAGCCCGGCCAGGTCGGGCTCGGCCGTCAGCAAATCCAGCGTATTGCCATACGCGAATTCATCGTCCTCCAGGGTCAAGCGCGACGCGAGCAACTCCCATTCGCTGGAATGCTCGGCCAGGTAACTGCGAAAGCTCAGCTCACAGAGTTCCTGGCACTGGAAACGCTGGCTGCTGAGCATGACGGCCGCGGGGCCAGGTCGATTCGCCAGGCGGCTGATGAACCAGCCTGCCGTGCGACCGGTGAGTCGATTGTCCAGCCCGACATACCCCGTGCCACCGACGCTGGACAGTTCCGACAGCAACGCCACCACCGAAACGCCCGTCTCGCGCAATTGCGCAACCGCGTCCCGGACCCGGGGATGATCCACCGCCACCACGCCCAGGCCATCCACCTGATCGCGTAGGGCCAGGATGCGTTGCGCCACGATGACCGGGTCGAGATCGTCCAGATAACCGATGACCACGCGGATCCGTGCTCGCGTGCAGGTCGCGGCGGCGTTCGATAGCGCATGGGCGAGCCCCTGGTAAAAAGGCACGCCGCTTTTCTGCAACAGGAAACCCAACCGCAAGGTCGGGCGGTCGTTGAGCACCCGCTGTTCAATGACGCCCTTGGCATGGAACCCCAACCGCGCGGCAGCCGCGGCGATGCGTTGGGCGGTGTCGGCGCGCACATCGGCGCGCAAATTCAGCACCCGGTCGACGGTGGACAGGCTGACCCCCGCCTCCCGAGCGACATCGGCCATGGTGGGACGCAGTTTACGGCGGCGTTCTGACATGTTTTGACACCTCTGCTCGGCATCATGAGGGGTTTTGACAGATTAAGCCATCGCCCCATGGCCCCCTCGCCGGTGACGCAATAGCATCAGGCCAAGCACATAACAACAAACACAGCCGGAGCGCCTCATGACGATCCATATCTGCACCGCGCCCTGCTGCTGGGGCGTCGACGACGTCAAGAACCCTTTCCTGCCGCCGTGGCGCCGGGTGCTTGGTGAAGCGGCCGAGGCCGGCTATCGCGGGATCGAGCTGGGGCCGTACGGTTACCTGCCGCTAGACGCCGAAACCGTCTGCCCCGCCTTGTCCGAACAGGGTCTGCAGGTGGTCGCCGGGACGATCTTCGACGACTTGGTCAACCCCGCCAACCTGCCTGAACTGCTGCGCCAGGCCCACGATATCTGCACGCTGCTCAGGCAGTTGCCCCCAATGGAAAAACAGCCCAGCCAACGCTTCGCCGGGCCGTATCTGGTGATCATCGACTGGGGCCACGAGGCGCGCGACTACGCCGCCGGTCACTCGGACCGCGCCCCGCGCCTGGACGATGCCCGCTGGAACGCAATGATGGCGCACATCCGCACCATCGCCGACATCGCCTGGCATCAATACGGCATCCGCGCCGTCATCCATCCCCACGCTGGCGGCCACATCGAATTCGCCGACGAGTTGGCGCGCCTGGTGGACGACATCCCCCATGAAGTCGCCGGGCTGTGCCTGGACACCGGGCATCTTTACTACGCCGGCATGGACCCGGTCGCGTCGCTGCGCACCTACGCCCATCGCCTGGATTACCTGCATTTCAAGGACATCGACCCAGTGGTGTTCGACCAGGTGCTGAACGAACACATTCGCTTCTTCGCCGCCTGCGCCCGGGGCGTGATGTGCCCCATCGGGCGTGGCGTCATCGATTACCCGGCGTTGCACAGCCTCGTGCATGAACTGGGTTATGTGGGCTGCATCACCGTCGAACAGGAACGCGACCCACGCAACGCCGGGAGCAGCCTCGACGACGTGGTCGCCAGCCGCGCCTACCTGGCTGGCATAGGTTTCTGATCACACAAGGACAACGACATGATCAACGGCAGCAAAACCCTCACACGGCCCATCCGCTGGGCCATGGTCGGTGGCGGCGAACACAGCCAGATCGGCTACATCCATCGCTCGGCCGCCCTGCGCGACCGGAACTTCGAATTGATCGCCGCGGCGTTGGATATCGATCCCACCCGTGGCCAAGTCTTTGGCCAGCAATTGGGCATCGACCCCGAACGCTGCTATCCGGATTACCTGAGTCTGTTCGAGCTGGAGGCGCAACGTCCCGATGGGATTGAAGCGGTGTCGATCGCCACGCCCAACGGCACCCACTACGCCATCACCCACGCGGCCCTGGAAGCCGGGCTGCATGTGGTCTGCGAAAAGCCGCTGTGCTTTACCGTCGAACAGGCCGAGGCCCTGCGCAGCCTGGCGCACGCCAAGGGGCGCATCGTGGGCTTGACCTACGGCTACGCCGGGCACCAGTTGATCGAACAGGCCCGGGCGATGATCGCGGCCCAGGAACTGGGGGAGATCCGCATGGTGCACATGCAATTCGCCCATGGTTTTCACAGCGCGCCCGTGGAGGCCCGGAATCAGGCGACCCAGTGGCGCGTCGACCCGCGCCAGGCCGGGCCCAGCTACGTATTGGCGGATGTCGGCACGCATCCGTTGTATTTGTCCAAAGTGATGCTGCCCGATCTGAAGATCAAACGCTTGATGTGCAGCCGGCAAAGCTTCGTCGCCAGCCGCGCTCCCTTGGAAGACAACGCCTACACCTTGATGGAATACGAAGGCGGCGCCATGGGCATGGTCTGGTCCAGCGCGGTGAATGCCGGTTCGATGCACGGGCAGAAGATCCGCGTGATCGGCGCCCGTGCCAGCCTGGAATGGTGGGACGAGCGCCCCAACCAACTGAGCATCGAGATCCAGGGCCAACCCGCGCAGATCCTGGAGCGCGGCATGGGCTACCTGCACGCCGACGCGCTGCAGGACGACCGCATCGGTGGCGGGCACCCCGAAGGGCTGTTCGAAGCCTGGTCCAACCTTTATCGCCGCTTCGCCCTGGCCATGGATGCTGCCAACCGTGGCGACAGCGAAACGCTGGCCACCCTGCGCTACCCCGATATCGATGCAGGGGTGGATGGTGTGCGCTGGGTCGAGCGTTGTGTGGAGTCAGCTGAGAAGGATGCTGCGTGGGTCGCCTATTGACCCGACGCCAGTCAGTCAAAATAACCCTGTGGCGAGGGAGCTTGCTCCCGCTGGGCTGCGAAGCGGCCCCGTCTTGGGACTGCTGCGCAGTCCAGCGGGAGCAAGCTCCCTCGCCACGGGTAATGAGTATTCCTCAATGGAGAACAACAATGAAAATCGCCCTCGACCCCTACATGCATCGCCACCTGAGCCTGCCGGACCTGTGCCGCAAGACCGCCGAGCTCGGCTTCGAGTATCTGGAGCTGTCGCCACGGGAAGACTTCCTGCCCTGGTGGGTCCGCCCCCGCGCCCATAGGGAGCGCATCGCCGAGTTCAAGAAAGCCCTGCGCGACCACGACCTGCAACTGGCCTCGCTGCTGCCGATGTACCGCTGGGCCAGCCCCCATGAAGACGAACGCCGGGCAGCGGTGAGCTACTGGAAGGAGGCGATCCAGGTCGCCGTGGACATGGGTTGCACCACGATGAACTCGGAATTTGGCCGTGGGCCGTCGCCTGATCGTGGGCATACAGTCAGTTGCTGCGGTGGCGTGCACAGCCATGAGTCGAGCGAAGCGGCCTGGTGGCGCTCCATGGAGGAACTGGTGCCGATCCTGGAAAGCGAGGGGGTCACGCTGAACGTCGAACCTCACCCCGAAGACTGGTGCGAAACCCTGAACCCGGCCCTCGACATGCTCAAGACCCTAGGTTCGGACAACGTCAAGTTCCTCTATTGCACGCCGCATACCTTCTATTTCGGCGATGACATGAAAGCCATGATCGCCGAAGCCGGGTCGATGATCGCCCATGTCCACATCGCCGACACCTACAACCACAAGGCCTCGTCCGGCCTGCGCTACATCGTCAACCCGCCCGGCGCCAAGGTCACCGTCCACCAGCACATGGACATGCACCAGGGCGAGATCGACTGGGACCTGTTTTTCAGCGAACTGGCCAAGACCGGCTTCGACGGCATCGTCACCGCGTGTGTGTTCGGCTGGGAGGAACGGGCGGATGAATCCGGGCGCTTCATGCGCAAGGAAATCCAGGCCTACGTCGACAAGTACTTCAGGTAGACCGCGTTGGTCACGGGAGCAATGGCACGATCCGCGGCTCGATCGCCTGTTCGCTCACCTCCAGCAGCGCCAGCGTCACCGGCAACTTGAACCGTCGCCGGCCGGCGCTGCCTGGGTTGAGATAGAGCCGCTCGCCACGCCACTCGATCAGCGGTTTATGGGAATGGCCGGTGATCACCAGCCGCACGCCCGGATCGAGTGGCGCCGGCACATCCGCGATGTCATGGACCAACAGGACCTGCCATCCCTCCAGGTCGAATTGCAGGCAGTCGGCAAGGTGCGCTGCCCACTCGGCGTCCAGGTCGTTGTTTCCACGCACCACCTGCAGCGCGCCGATGGAAGCCAAGGCCTCGAGGATTTCCGGGCTGCCGATATCACCGGCATGAATGATCCGCTCACAGCCCTGCAACGCGGCAAGTGCTTCGGGGCGCAGCAGGCCGTGGGTGTCCGAAATCACGCCAACTTTCATGAAACCTTTCTCCTTCATCGTGTGTCGCCGGTTATACCTGCCTCGTCGCAGTTAGCTAACGTGCTGAAATCGAATAGGATAGGCTGCGCCCTGAAAGGCGCAGACCTGCCGTGGAAAGGATATGTCAATGCTCGGACGCAAGCAGCCAGAGCCCCAGATCGCCCCCCCCGATGAAGCCTTTTCCCAACAGGCTGTGCGGGCCGGAGCTACATTTCGGCTGACCGTTAGTTTCATGCTGGTGGTCGTCATCGCTTTCCTGGCCGTCGAAGGCTGGCGGACCTGGCGCGACTACCGCGCCGCGTTTGCCTCTGCCCGGGACTCGGTGACGAACCTGGCACGGGCGACGGCCCAACACGCCGAAGACACCATCCGACAAGTGGATGTGGTCACCGCCGCCCTCAGTGAACGGGTGGAAGGCGATGGCCTGCAGAACATGGACGTCCCGCGTGTCCATAAGCTATTGGTGCAACAAGCCGCGATCATGCCGCAATTGCACGGGCTATTTATCTACGGCCCGGACGGCCAATGGCTGGTGACGGACAAGAAAGTCATCCCGGAAATGGCGAACAACGCCGACCGTGACTACTTCCAATACCATCGCACCCATGAGGATCGAGGCGTGCGCATCGGTGACGTGGTCCAGAGCCGTTCCACCAACGACTTGATCGTTCCCATTTCCCGCCGCCTGAACAATCCCGATGGCTCGTTTGCCGGCGTAATGCTGGGGACCGTGAAGGTCAGCTATTTCGTCGACTATTACGGCGACTTCAAAATCGATGGCAAAGGCGCGCTGGTCCTGGCCAAGCGCAGCGGAACGATCCTGGTCCGAAGGCCCTTCGTCGCCTCGGTGATTGGCAAAAGCCTCGTTAACAGCGTGATTTTCAGGGAGCATTTACCCACCTCCAACCAAGGGGTTGCCGAAGCCAAGGCCGTCATCGACGACACCGAGCGCCTGTACGGCTACCGGGCCTTGACCACGTATCCGCTGGTGGTGGAAGCCGGCTTGTCCCGCGAATCGATCATTGCGCCGTGGCGCCGGGACCTGCTCAAGACCGGCCTGGTGCTGATTTTCCTCATTGCGATCCTGGTGGGCTTCGGGCTCATCGTGTTGAGCCAACTGCGCTACCGGATGACCATGGAAAAGCAGATTCGCAGCGCCCACCAGGCCATGCGCGACATGGCGCTGACCGACAGCCTGACCGGGCTGGGCAACCGTCGGCGGCTGGACATAGCTTTGGCCGATGAGCTGCGCCTGGCCAGGCGTCAGGGCTCGTCCCTGGCCCTGATCATGCTGGATGTCGACTACTTCAAGCGTTTCAACGACAAATACGGCCATGCCGCCGGCGACGATTGCCTGCGGGCGATTGCAGGCGCGATCGGGCAGACCATCAAGAGGCCGGGCGACCTGGCGGTGCGCTACGGCGGTGAAGAATTCACCGTGTTGTTGCCCAACACCGACAGCGCCGGGGCCGCCAAGGTCGCGCAGCAAATCCTCGAAGCCGTCAGGGCCTTGAACATTGAACATGGCGATCATCCCTTGGGCATCGTGACCATCAGCGCCGGCATCACCACCAGCCAGCCGAGCGACGGGGATGCAACCCCGGCGATGCTGATCAAGGCCGCCGACGCCTTCTTGTACCTGGCGAAAAACACCGGGCGAAACCGTTGGTGCAGCGCCGGTTCGACGCCGGGTTGAACCCGCTGGGCGCACCGCGCATCGGTCAGAATCGTGCAAATCCAAGTCCACAGGTGTCGGCGAGGCGCCTGGCGGCTACAATGCGCGCTTCGACCGTGACCAGCCTGACTAAAAACAAATGTCCTTGCCCAAACATCATCTGGAATTGCTCAGCCCCGCCCGCGACGTGACCATCGCCCGCGAGGCCATCCTGCATGGCGCCGACGCCGTGTACATCGGTGGCCCGAGTTTCGGCGCGCGTCACAACGCCTGCAACGAGGTGGGCGATATCGCCCGGCTGGTGGAATTCGCCCACCGCTACCACGCCCGCGTGTTCACGACCATCAACACCATCCTGCACGACAACGAACTGGAGCCGGCCCGCCAGCTGATCCACCAGTTGTACGATGCCGGCGTCGACGCGTTGATAGTCCAGGACCTGGGGGTGATGGAGCTGGATATCCCGCCCA
The DNA here is from genome assembly GCF_017498305.1 of Pseudomonas sp. OA65. NCBI lineage: Bacteria > Pseudomonadati > Pseudomonadota > Gammaproteobacteria > Pseudomonadales > Pseudomonadaceae > Pseudomonas > Pseudomonas sp. OA65. The sequence goes on along the minus strand of NZ_JAGDEZ010000013.1, from coordinate 95,062 downwards.
TCGAGCTGCACGCCAGCACCCAGACCGACATCCGCACCCTGGCCCGGGCCAAGTTCCTCGACCAGGCCGGTTTCTCGCAACTGGTCCTGGCCCGCGAGCTGAACCTGCAGGAAATCCGTGCCATCGCCGACGAGACCGATGCGGCCATCGAGTTCTTCATCCACGGCGCGTTGTGCGTGGCCTTCTCCGGCCAGTGCAACATCTCCCACGCCCAGAACGGCCGCAGCGCCAACCGTGGCGACTGTTCCCAGGCCTGTCGCCTGCCCTACACCCTGAAGGACGACCAGGGCCGGGTGGTCGCCTACGAAAAACACCTGCTGTCGATGAAAGACAATAACCAGAGCGCCAACATCCGCGCCCTGGTCGAGGCCGGCGTGCGTTCGTTCAAGATCGAAGGCCGCTACAAGGACATGGGCTATGTGAAGAACATCACCGCCTATTACCGCCAGCGCCTGGACGACGTCCTCGAAGACCGCCCGGACCTGGCCCGCGCCTCCAGCGGCCGCACCGCGCACTTCTTCGTCCCCGACCCGGACAAGACCTTCCACCGTGGCAGCACCGACTATTTCGTCAGCGAACGCAAGATCGACATCGGCGCCTTCGATTCGCCGACCTTCACCGGCGTACCGGTGGGCGTGGTGGAAAAAGTCGGTAAGCGCGACTTGCAAGTGGTGACCTTCGATCCGTTGTCCAACGGCGACGGCCTCAACGTGCTGGTCAAGCGCGAAGTCGTCGGTTTCCGTGCCAACATCGCCGAGCCCAAGGGTGAATTCGAAGAAGACGGCCAGAAGCGTTACCGCTACCGCGTCGAACCCAACGAGATGCCGGCCGGCATGTACCAGTTGCGCCCCAACCACCCGTTGAGCCGCAACCTGGACCACAACTGGCAGCAAGCATTGCTCAAGACCTCCTCCGAGCGCCGGGTCGGCCTGGCCTGGGTGGCGTGCTTGCGTGAGGAACGCTTGGAACTGACCGCCACCAGCGAAGAAGGCATCCGCGCCAGCGTCGTCCTGGACGGGCCGTTCGGCGTGGCCAACAAGCCGGAACAGGCCCTGGAGCAATTGCACGACCTGCTCGGCCAACTCGGCACCACCGAATACCACGCCACCGCCATCGAGCTGGATGCGCCCCAGGCGTTCTTCATCCCCAACTCGCAGCTCAAGGCGTTGCGCCGCGAAGCCATCGAGGCCCTGACCGCCGCCCGCCTCGAAGCCCACCCACGCGGTGGCCGCAAGGCCGAGACCAGTCCGCCACCGGTGTACCCGGAGTCGCACCTGTCGTTCCTGGCCAACGTCTATAACCAGAAGGCCCGGGACTTCTACCATCGCCACGGGGTCAAGCTGATCGATGCGGCATTCGAGGCCCACGAGGAAACCGGTGAAGTGCCGGTGATGATCACCAAGCACTGCCTGCGCTTCTCGTTCAACCTCTGCCCCAAACAGGCCAAGGGCGTCACCGGCGTGCGCACCAAGGTCGCGCCGATGCAGTTGATCCACGGCGATGAAGTGCTGACGCTGAAGTTCGACTGCAAACCTTGCGAGATGCACGTGGTCGGCAAGATCAAGGGCCACATCCTCGACCTGCCATTGCCCGGCAGCACCGCGCAACCGGTGGTCGGCCATATCAGCCCTGAAGACCTGCTCAAGACGATCCCGCGCGCACCGCATTAAGGCAATAGCAAGCCCACATTGGGTTTCGGGCGTTCACAAAACATGCATCCACCACAGGTCCCTGTGGGAGCGGGCTTGCTCGCGATAGCGTCAGCAGCATCAGCATTGATGCAAGCTGACCCACCGCTTTCGCGAGCAAGCCCGCTCCCACAGAGGATTGGTGGCAAACACAAGTGCTGTGAACACCCTAAACCCATTGTGGGAGCGAGCCTGCTCGCGAAAGCGGTGGGTCAGTTTGCATTGATGTTGAATGTGCCGCCGTCATCGCGAGCAGGCTCGCTCCCACAGGGGTCTCGGGTGCTTGACAGCTCTCCGTCATTTTTCATTTCTACGTCGTTTTCGCTTTTCCGGGCGACAAATCGTGTTCAAGGGGCTCCCCCGCCGCGCGCTCATGGTGTTAGGTTGTAAGTGATTGTTTCATCAAACGACACTTCTCCCCTGCAAAGGAATGCCTGCCACCATGAACTTCCCGTTCAAGCGTCTTGCCATTGCCATCCTCATACTGTCCAGCCTGTCGTCATTCGCGATGTCGGCCAGCGCCAACATCACTGCCCAACAGGGCTCAGCCATTGTCAAAACCTTCGCCGGAACATCGGTCAAGGATTTCAGGCAGTTCCTCGCAGAGGTGGCCAAGAGCGACCTGGCCAAAACCGCCAACCTCGGCCCGGCCATCAGCGCCTTCCAAGGCAACAAGCCCCTGTCGGCAGATCAACAGAACGAAATCCACCGCTTGCTGGGCCTCTACGCCCGAGTGAAATACGGCGAAGCCGCCACCGAGACGCTGAAGGAACTGGTCGCCATCCCGACCTATCGCAAGGACGGCGTTGCCCAGCATGAGAACCCGGAATTCCTCAAGACCGCCGACCAGATCAAGCGGCTGGCCGAATCCTTCAACCTGAACTTCCGCAACGTCGACAACCGCGTCTATGAGATTTCCCTCGACGGCAGCGGCGATGAAGTCGTCGGTATCCACGCCCATGCCGACGTGGTCCCGGTCACCCCGGAAAACTGGGTGTTGAAAGACGGTACGCGCCTCGATCCGTTCAAGGTCACCCTGGTAGGCGACCGCATGTATGGCCGCGGTACCGAGGACGACAAGAACGGTATCGTCGTGACGCTCTACGCCATGAAAATCATCAAGGAAGAAAAACTGCCGCTGGCGCGCAATTTCAAGCTGCTGGTCGACACCACCGAAGAAACCACTGGCGACGCCATCCCCTATTATTTCGAACGCAACCCGACGCCCAACTACAACCTGGCGCTGGATGGCGGCTACCCCGTGGTGATTGCCGAGAAAGGCTACGGCACGGTCATGGCCAACTTCCCTCGTCGCGCGGCCCAGGGCAAGGGCGCGGAAATAACAGCGCTGACCGGCGGCATGGCGACCAACCAGATCCCGTCGACCTCGGTGGCGACCTTCGTGGCCGGCGAGCCCGCCGAACTGGCCGCCAACCTGCTCAAGGCCGGCACCGAATTCGCCAAGGCCAATGGCGGCGACTTCGAGGTAAAAAGCGCAGTGGCCGACAACGCGGTCAAGCTGACCTTCACTGGCGTTTCCGCCCACTCCTCCGAGCCCGAATCAGGCGTCAACCCGGTCTCCAGAATGCTGGTGTTCATCAACGGTCTCGACGGCAAGGTCGCGCTCAAGCACAACCACATCACCGACGCCGCCCGCTACGCCGCCGACAACTGGGGCCTGGATTATCTGGGCAATAAACTGGGGATTGGCTTCTCCGATGCGTTCATGGGCCCGCTGACCGCGTCCCTGACCTACGTCGGCATGGATGAGAAGACCTTCAAGCTCGCGGTGAACCTGCGGGTGCCGGTGGGCAAAACCACCGAGGCCCTCAAGACTGAGATTGCCGACAAGCTGGCCGCTTGGAGCAAGCAGTCCCACGTCGCGGTGGCTTTCGATTATTCCGTTGATGCACCGATGTACCGCAACCCTGAGGGTGAATGGGTCAAGGCCCTGCTGGCCGTCGCCACGGAGAACCTGGGCATGGAGCACACGTTCGGCACCTCCGCCGGCGCCACATCGGTCCATGACCTGCCCAACGGCGTGCAGTTTGGCCTGGCGATGCCCAACGTCAAGTACACCGGGCACAACGACAACGAGTTCAAGACGGTGGAGCAGTTCCTGCTGGACTTGCAGATCGTGACCGAGATGATGGGGCGGATCGGGCAGTTGCCGAAGCTCTGATCGGCCCTGAGCGAGACGGTTATCAAGGCCTGTGGGTGATCATTGTGGCGAGGGAGCTTGCTCCCGCTCGGTTGCGCAGCGACCGCAAGTTTTTTGGGACTGCTGCGCAGTCCAGCGGGAGCAAGCTCCCTCGCCACAGGTTTATGTTTGGTCCGGGGACATGGTTTACCCTTATTCCTTCACCTTATTCCTTCAGGTGAGTAGTGCTTGGATCGATGACCTTCGCGGTAACGTCGACCAACTCCAGCCCCCAATCGCCATGCAGGTACCAATCGTCCCCGATCATCTCGGCCGGGTGCATCGTGCGATCGGCGCCGTTGCCGCAGGCCAGCGCACTGGTCGGACAGTAACGATCACACCCCCAGCAAATGCGCTCGGGATGCTTGGGACTGATGGGAAACGGCTTTGCCATGAGGACCCCGTATAACCAATGGGTGTACCCGAACCCTACCCCGGCGGGACACAGCCGCCCTTGATCCTGATCAAGAACAGCCGCACGGGAACGACCTGACGTTCACCGATCAAAAATTCACGCTGAAAATTGACAAGAATCATTATTATTCGCAGCGAAGCTTCCTAGACTCGGCGCCATCATTTAGCCAACCAGGAAGTCATCATGCGTACCCTTGCTCCGTTGTCCCTCGCCCTGCTGTTGCTGCCACCATTGGCCCAGGCCAAGGAATACCCCATCGGCGAACCACAACTGTGCCCGGGACTGGAGGTCGGCGCGGTGTACCTGCAACCGATCGAAATGGCCCCCGCCGGGATGATGCGCGCCACGGCCGATTCAGACGTCCACCTGGAAGCCGACATCCGCGCCACGGCGGACAACCAGCAAGGCTTCCAGGAGGGCAGCTTCGTTCCTTATCTGAACGTGTCGTTCCAACTGAAGAAACAAGACAACGACACCGCGCTCAAGGGCGACTTCCACGCCATGGTCGCCAACGACGGGCCGCACTACGGCGACAACGTCAAGCTGCTCGGCCCAGGCAAATATCAACTGACCTTTACCGTCCTGCCACCTGGCGGCCACGCCTCCCTCGGCCGTCATACCGATAAGGAAACCGGCGTGGCGCCGTGGTTCGAACGCTGCGAACTGCATTACGAATTCGTCTACGCCGGGATCGGTAAAAAAGGCGGGTACTGAACATGATCCGCCGATCCTGGTCGTCCTGCCTGGCCTGGCTGACGCTGGTCGGCCTGCTGATGCCATCCATCGCCCAGGCCGAACTGCCCACTTATGAATTGAGCATCCGCGACGGACATTTCACGCCGTCGCAACTGGAAGTGCCGGCCGGGCAACGCTTCAAGATCGTACTGAAGAATGTCGGCCAAGGTCCGGCGGAGTTCGAAAGCACGCCCTTGCGCGTGGAGAAAGTGCTCTCGCCCGGCGTCACGACCTTCGTGGTCATTCATCCGCTGCGCCCCGGGCACTATCCGTTTTTCGACGAATTCAATCCGCAACTGCCCGAGGGCGGGATTCTCGCCCGGTAAGCGGCGAGCAGGAGGCATTTGCATGACGCAATCGATGTTTATTGTCTGGCGCGAAAGCGTTGAAGCGTTGTTGGTGATCGGGATTCTCCAGGCCTGGGTCAGCCAGCAGCAACAGGCCAGCCAATTGCGGCGCTATGTATGGGCCGGCGCGGCGTTGGGCTTGCTGCTTTCCGGCGTGCTGGCCGGCCTGATCCTGCTCGCCGGCGAGGCCATGAGCGGTACGACCAGTGAATGGTTCCAGGCTGCGTTGGCCTTGGTCGCCAGCCTGCTGATCGTACAGATGGTCGGCTGGATGCACCGAAACGCGAGAACCCTCAAGCATGACCTGACTCGCCACGCCGACCAGCGCCTGAGCCGCCAGGGCGGCCTGGGCCTGTTGGTCCTGGCTTTGCTCGCCGTCAGCCGCGAAGGCAGTGAAACCGTGGTTTTCCTGTATGGCGCCGGTGCGCGCCTGCACGGGCCGCCATTGGGCTTGTTCGCCGTGGGCGCGCTGGCCGGGCTGGTGCTGTCGCTGTTGACCGTCTCCCTGTTGCACAGCAGTCGTCGGTTTATCTCGTGGCCGCGTTTTTTTGCCCTCAGCGAAGCGATCCTGCTGCTGTTGGGCGCGGCGCTGCTGGTCAGCGCTTTCGAGCGGGTCGGCGGGCAATTGCTGGCGATGGATTGGCCCGAGGCGGTGTATCGCGGCATTGGCGACGCGCTGTGGGACAGCAGTGCGCTCCTCGACGACGGCCACGGTTTGGGTGGGTTCCTGGCGGATTTCGCTGGGTATCGGGCCAGTCCGAGTGCGATGACGTTGCTGGTGTGGCTGGGCTATTGGGGCGTCGTCGCGGGCTGGCTGCGACCACGCAAGGCGGAAACCCTGCCATGCCCGACCTGAACCCCTGGCTCCAACGCTTGGGCGACGGCATGCGCCGTCATGGCTCGGCAATTCGTGCGGTGCAATGGGCGGTGGTGCTGTTCTACGCGGTGCTGTTGGTGGTGCCGGCCCTGTTGCCATTACCCACTAGTCAGGCGCGGCTGTTGGACAACCTGACGCTGCTGGCGCAGTTCCTGTTCTGGGGCATCTGGTGGCCGTTCGTGTTGCTGTCGATCGTGCTGTTCGGTCGCCTCTGGTGTGGCGTGTTGTGCCCGGAAGGCGCTTTGAGCGAATGGGCCAGCCAGTACGGCAAGGGCCTCGGGGTGCCGCGCGCGGTGCGCTGGGCTGGCTGGCCGACGTTGGCGTTCTGCCTGACCACGGTCTACGGCCAGTTGATCAGCGTGTACGACTATGCCCAGGCAGCGCTGTTGATCCTCGGCGGCTCGACCGTCGCCGCGGTGATCGTCGGCCTGCTGTTCGCCCGGGGCAAGCGGGTGTGGTGCCGTTACCTGTGCCCGGTCAGCGGTGTGTTTGCCCTGCTCGCTCGCCTGGCGCCGGTGCACTTTCAGGTGGATGAACAACGCTGGCTGGAAAACCCGCCGCCCCGGCGCCCGCCCCCCAACTGCGCACCGCTGCTGGACATCCGTCGCCTGCGCGGCGCCGCCGATTGCCACGCCTGTGGTCGTTGCAGCGGCCAGCGCGACGCGGTACGGCTGATTGCCCGTTCCAGCAACGCGGAAATCCTCCAGGCGACGGCCAACACACTGTCGCCTTGGGACGCTCGCTTGCTGCTGTTCGGTGTCATCGGCCTGGCCATGGGCGCGTTCCAGTGGACCGTCAGCCCTTGGTTCATCGACCTCAAGCAAAGCCTGGCCCAATGGCTGGTGAGTCACGATTGGCTCTGGGCACTTCAGGACAGCGCGCCCTGGTGGCTGCTCACCCACTACCCGCAACTCAATGACCGTTTCAGTTGGCTCGACGGCTTTTGCATCGTCATGTACCTGGGCCTGAGTGCGCTGCTGATGGGCACTTCGTTGCTGTTTCTCATGCGCCTGGCCGCATGGCTCTCGGGCGACACGACAAACTACCAGCCCCTGGCCCTCACCCTGACGCCCCTTGGCGGTGCCGGGTTGTTCCTCGGTTTGTCGGCAACCACGGTCAAGTTGTTGCGCTATGAAGGCCTGTTGCTGGAGTGGGTACCGCCGGCCCGGGCCGCGCTTTTAACGGCCGCGATCGCCTGGAGCTTGTGGCTGGGCTGGAAGCGCCTGCAGGCAAGCGTGGCATCGCCGACCCGACGCTTGCCCGCCATGGCCTGCCTGATCCTGTCCAGCGGCCTGGTGGGGTATGGTTGGTGGTTGCAATTCTGGGGTTGGTGATCGAGGGACTGCGGGGGTTCACAAAAGCCATCCCCACCACCGCCCTTCCCTGTGGGAGAGAGCTTGCTCGCGATGGCGGTGGGTCAGCTTGCATAATGTGTGACTGCGCCGCCCCCTTCGCGAGCAGGCTCGCTCCCACAAGGGGACTTGTGGTGGATGCATAAATCGCGGTCACCCCGAAACCAATGTGGGAGCGAGCCTGCTCGCGAAGGGGGCGCTAGATTCAACATGGATGGAAGCTGACCCACCGCTATCCACCACTCAACTGCGCAACACAAACGAGGGAAACAACTCGCGCATGGCCGCCCACAGCTCAGGCTGCAAGGCCTGCGCCGAGACGCTGGAAAGATGGGGATCGAGCATCCGGGCGGTGCGCACCAGTTGCACGGCAAACCGCGTGACGCCGCGCTCGCTCAGGCGCCGGGCCAGGGTCAGCAACCGCTCGGGGTCGAACAGATGCCAGTGCACCGTCGTGCGACATTCATAGTCCACGCCGCTGTCCAGCAAATGATCGAGACTGCGCCAGTTGGCGGCGCCGCTGCCTTCGACTCGGGTCACGTCCAAGGCGTCTTCGGGCAAGGCCTTGACGTCGAAGCCCACCCAGTCGGCGTGCCCGACCACTTTAGCGAAGGCCGCCGGTTTGATGCCCGCGCTGTGCAGACCGATGCGAAAACCCATCTGCCGCACTTCCTCCATGGCTGGCGCCAGGCCGTCCTGCAAGGTCGGCTCGCCGCCGCTGAACACCACGGCGTCGAGCAGATCCTGCCGGCGTTGCAGGAACGCCAAAACCCGGCACCAATCCACCTCCTCGCTACCGCGCGGCGGGATCAGTTGCGGGTTATGGCAATAACGGCAACGCCAGGCACACCCCTGGCAAAACAGCACGCAGGCCAGTTGGCCCGGGTAATCGAGGGTGGTCAGGGGCACCATGCCCCCGACCCGTAGCACTCGACTCATGGACGCCCGGCCGCGCGTTCGGTGAAGTGCACCCGCTCGCGGTGCTCGGACTGCTTGCCCGGGTTGAAGGCCGCCACCGGGCGGTGATAACCCATCACCCGGGTCCAGACTTCGCAACGTTGACGCTGTGCCTGTGGAATCGTTTGTACTGCGCTCATGGATAAAGCTCCTTGCGGTCGATGGATCGGATCAGTGAACGCTGCCTGCCGACTGCTGTTGCAGCAGCAAGGCTTCGTCGCACTTCGGACAGAACTCGTGTTCGCCGGCCAGGTAGCCGTGCACCGGGCAGATCGAGAATGTTGGCGTGATGGTCAGGTACGGCAGGCGGAAACGTCCCAGGGCCTTGCGCACCAGTTGCTTGCAGGCCTGGGTGGAGGAAATCTGCTCGGCCATGTACAGGTGCAGCACGGTGCCGCCGGTGTATTTGCATTGCAGCTCGTCCTGCAGCTCCAGGGCTTCGAACGGATCCTCGGTGAAGCCCACCGGCAGTTGCGAGGAGTTGGTGTAGTACGGCGCGACCGGGCTGCCGGCCTGCAGGATATCCGGGTAGCGCTTGAGGTCTTCCTTGGCGAAGCGGTACGTGGTGCCTTCGGCGGGCGTGGCTTCGAGGTTGTAGAGGTGGCCGGTTTCCTCTTGGAAACGCAGCAATGTGGCGCGCACGTGGTCCAGTAATTTCAGCGCAAATGCCCGGCCCTGCTCGGTGTGCAGGCCCTCCTGGTCATCGGTGAAATTGCGCAGCATTTCGTGCAGGCCATTCACACCGATGGTGGAGAAGTGATTGCGCAGCGTGCCCAGGTAGCGCTTGGTGTAGGGATACAAACCGGCATCCATATGATGCTGGATGACCTTGCGCTTGACCTCCAGGCTCTCTTTCGCCAGTTCCATCAGGGTATCGATGCGTTGCAGTAACCCGCTGGTGTTGCCTTTGTACAGGTAGCCCAGGCGCGCGCAGTTGATCGTCACCACGCCCAGGGAGCCGGTCTGCTCCGCAGAGCCGAACAAGCCGCCACCGCGCTTGAGCAGCTCGCGCACGTCCAGTTGCAGACGGCAGCACATCGAGCGCACCTGGTTGGGTTGCATGTCCGAGTTGAGGAAGTTCTGGAAATACGGCAAGCCGTAGCGGGCGGTCATTTCGAACAACCGGTCGGCGTTCTCGCTGTCCCACGGGAAGTCGTGAGTGATGTTGTAGGTCGGGATCGGGAAAGTGAAGACCCGGCCTTTCGCATCGCCGGCCTGCATCACCTCGATGTAGGCGCGGTTGATCAACTCCATTTCCGTTTGCAGGTCACCGTAGGCGAACGGCATTTCTTCGCCGCCGATGATCGGGATCTGCTCACGCAGGTCCTGGGGACAGACCCAGTCGAATGTCAGGTTGGTGAACGGCGTTTGCGTGCCCCAGCGCGACGGTACGTTGAGGTTGTAAATGAACTCCTGCAACGACTGGCGGACCTCGTCGTAGCTGAGCTGATCCTTGCGCACATAGGGCGCCAGGTAGGTGTCGAACGAGCTGAACGCCTGGGCGCCGGCCCATTCGTTTTGCAGGGTGCCGAGGAAATTCACCATCTGGCCCAGGGCACTGCTCAAGTGCTTGGGCGGCCCGGCCTCGACCCGTCCGGGCACGCCGTTGAGACCTTCGTGCAACAAGGTGCGCAAGGACCAACCGGCACAGTAGCCGGCGAGCATGTCCAGGTCGTGGATGTGCAGGTCTGCCTCGCGGTGCGCCTCGCCGATGGCCTGGCTGTAGACTTCGTCGAGCCAGTAGTTGGCGGTGACCTTGCCCGATACGTTGAGGATCAACCCGCCGAGGGAATACCCCTGGTTGGCGTTGGCCTGCACGCGCCAGTCTTCACGGTCCAGGTATTCGTTCATTGACGTGGCGACTTCCACCAGCGTACGGCGATCCCGACGCAGGCGTCCGTGCTGCTCGCGGTAGACGATATAGGCGCGCATGGACAGGAAGTACCCGGCATCCATCAGCACGCGCTCGACCCGGTCCTGGATCTGCTCGACGTTTAGCCGCGTCTGCCCTTCCAACCGCGCCAATACCGCCTCAAGCAAGCCTTCAGCCTCGGCTTCGGCGTATTCGCCGGTGGCCTTGCCAGCGGCGATCAACGCCTGGCGGATCTTGTCCGCATCAAAGGCGACCACACTGCCATCGCGCTTGTGCAAGCGGTTACAGCCTACTGAGATCAACGTGCTCTGCATTTTGGCTCCAGATACTACATATAGGTGTTATTTATATTTAAGGCACAATATGCAGTGGAGATTACGGGTAAACAGGTGATTGGGAATTGATTGGCATCAAGAATTCCGGCAGGGCTGGCCTCTTCGCGAGCAGGCTCGCTCCCACATGGGTTCGGAGTGAAACTGAGTAACCAGCCTCACCACCAATCCCCTGTGGGAGCGAGCCTGCTCGCGAAGGGGCCAGTTCATTCAACACCTGTGGCTCGGGTCAGAATGCGTTGGGTCTGCTGCGCAGCCCAGCGGGAGCAAGCTCCCTCGCCACAAGAGCCGGAGGGCAGCGTATCTACCCCCCACTCATGTTCATGAACCGCACGATCTGTACTTCCCCGCCAGGGCTGAAGTCATGTTGCAAGGGCTTGCCCTTGAGTGCCTGTTTGATCGACTGAATGATCGGCTGATCCTCCAGCGGATAACGCCGCAGCAAGCCGCGCAGGTCGAGGGAATCCTCTTGCCCGAGGCACAGCAGCAAGCGCCCTTCGACAGTCATGCGCACGCGGTTGCAACTGGCGCAGAAGTTGTGGGTGTTGGGCGAAATGAAACCGATCCGGGTATCCGGATGCTGTTGCAGACGCACATAACGCGCCGGCCCGCCGCTGCTCTCGGCGCTGTCGAGCAGGCGATGATGACGGGAGATCTCGGCCCGAACGTCATCGCTGGAACAGAACGACTCACCCCTGGACCGCCCCACGTCGCCGAGGGGCATTTCTTCGATGAAACTGATGTCGATGCGTTGATCGATGGCGTACTGCACCAACGCCGGGACTTCATCGAAGTTGCGCCCTTTCATGACCACGCAGTTGAGCTTGATCCGCTCGAACCCGGCGACCTTCGCCGCGTCGATACCGGCCAGCACCCGGTCCAGATCACCGTTACGGGTGATCGCCCGAAAGCGCTCGCCGTCCAGGCTGTCGAGGCTGATGTTCATGCGCTTGACCCCAGCCTCGACCAGCGGCTGGGCCAATCGCCCAAGCTGCGAGCCGTTGCTGGTCATCACCAGTTCCCGCAGGCCGGGCAATGCCGCGATGTCGCGACACAGCCCGACGATGCCCGGACGGATCAGCGGCTCGCCACCGGTCAGGCGGATTTTCTTCACCCCCAGGCCGACGAACAGCCGCGCCAGGCGCTGCAACTCTTCCAGGGTCAACACTTGCTGACGCGGCAGGAAGGTCATGTTTTTCGCCATGCAATACACACAACGAAAATCACAACGATCGGTCACCGACATCCGCAAATAATCGATCTGGCGCCCAAATCCGTCCTGCAACACCGCGTTCATGAAGATCTCCCGATTGAGCCCGTGCTCACTGCACCAGCGGCGAGTCGGCGCCCTGAAGGTGAATGCCGCGAATGTCCGCCGCACCGATCAGGGTTTGCAGGTACTGCACCAGCGCCTTTTGCCAAACGCCCTGCTGCAACTGGGTACGAATCGCCGTCGCCACCGCCTCATACGGCAATGGTTGGCCATCGATGCGCTGGTCGATGCTGATCACATGCCAGCCATAACGGCTTTCCAGCGGTTTGCTGGCCAGGCCCGTCGGCAGGGTGAACAACTGGCGCTCCAGCTCCGGCACGGTCTGGCCCTTGCTGATCTGCCCCAACGAGCCGCCCTGCTCCTTGGATGGACACGCCGAATACTTCAGTGCCAGCTCGGCGAAGCTGCCCGGGAACTGCTCCAACCGTTCCAGCAGCAGCTCGGCCTGGACATGGGCCAGGCTGCGGGCCTCGGCATCGTCCGGCGCGCATTCAAGCAGGATGTGCCGCACCGCCAGCAATGGCGCGCTGTGAAAGCGCGCGCGGTTGCTTTCGTAGTAACGCAGGCAGGTGGCCTCGTCGCACTGTGGCACCTGCACCTCACGTTCCAGCAACAGCCGCGTCGCCGCTTCTTCTTCGTTTTCGCCGGCACCGACCTGCAACGCCAAGCCCAGCTCGGCGATGCGCTGCTGGAGCAATTCACGGATCACCAAGGCGCGGGCGGCCTGGTAGACCGCCTCCTCGCGGCTGTCAGCCGGGTGATACTGCAACTCCTGAGCCATCGCCTGCGGGGTGATCGGCACCCCGTTGACGCTGATGATCGGCCACTCCTGCTCACTGCTGGCGATCAGCTGTGGCGCTTCATCCTCTGCCACCGGCCCCGCCTGGGCCGGCTCGAACTGCACCGCCCCAACCGGCTCCACATCAACCACCGGCGGCACTTTTGCCGAGGAACCGCAACCACCGCCCCCGCTACCACCGCCACATCCGCATCCACTCGCCATGATCTTCTCCTCAGAACTTCTGCCGAACGATTTGATAACGACGCCCCAGGTACCAGACCGGCGCACTGACGATGTGGACCAGACGGGTGAACGGGAACAGCACGAACAGCGTCAGGCCCAGCACCACGTGGAGCTTGTAGACCAGGCCCACCGGCGCGATCGAGGTCGCGGCTTCAACCGGGCGCAACAGCACGGTGTTCTGGGCCCAGTCGGCCAGCATCACCATCACCGAGCCGTCCATATGGGCGGTGGATGCGACGATGGTCATCAGCCCCAACACCAGCTGCACCAGCAGTACCACCAGCACCAGGATGTCCGACACATTGGAGGTGGCGCGCACCCGAGGGTCGGTCAGGCGACGGTTGAGCAGCATCAGCAAACCGATCAGGCCGAGCACACCGAAGAAACCGCCGGAAACCATCGCCAGCAATTGCTTGTTCTCGGTGCTCAGGAAGTGGTGATAGACCGCCGAAGGTGTCAGCAGGCCGACGAAATGCCCGGCCAGCACGAACAGCACACCGATGTGAAACAGGTTGCTGGCCACGCGCATGCCGCGCTTGTTCAGCATCTGGCTCGAACCGGCCTTCCAGGTGTACTGGGACAGATCAAAGCGCGCCCAACTGCCGAGCAGGCAAATCGCCAAAGCGACATAGGGGTAGACCCCGAACAACAACAGATCCCATTTAGACATTGCCCACCTCCCCGGCGGGCGCTGCGGCCCGGCCTTCATGCTGAAAATCCACCCAGTGCAGCGGCACTGCGCTTTCGTCCCGGGCCTTGCCCGGCGCGCTTGGCATCGAACTGCAACGGTCCTGCTGCTCGGCCTTCATGAAATCCACGGCCTCTTCCTCCCAGACCTTGTCCAGGGCTTCGAGGGAGTCATCCCGCTGCTCGGCCTTCACTTGTTCGAGCATCTCGGCCACGGCCGCCTGGGGTTCTGTCCCGGCGATCTGCAGCAGCGCCCGGAAACAACTGGCGTAGGCGCTTTCACGCTCCTCCAGGCGTGCCGCGAGCAAGGCCAGCAGGTGCGCCACATCGGCCAGGCCCTCGCGGGCCTCCAAGTCTTCGCGGGTGGAGAGAAACTCCAGGTACAGCGGGATGTAGTCAGGCAGTTCCTTGACGCCGATGGCGAACCCGGCTTCTTCGTACTGGGCCATCATGTCGACCATGGCCTGGCCCCGGTCGCGGGACTCGCCATGGACGTGTTCGAACAGCAGCAGCGACAGTGAACGACCGCGGCCGAACAACGCACCGTAGTGCTCCTGGCCGTCCATCAGGTCTCGGTCGCAGATCAGTTCCAGCAACTCGAACAAACCGGCACGCTGGGCGGGACTGATTTCCCGCGCCTGCACGATGGCCTGCTCCAGCTCGTCGCGACCGGCCACCAGGGTTTCGGTCGGGTAATCGAGCAGCAACGAAATCACCTTGAGAATGCGCATGCTCATTCCTCCCACAACTGTACGGTCTTGATCACGTCGCGGCGGTTGGCTTTCTTGCCACCGAACATGTTGGTGTCGGAGCTGCCGCTGCAACCGCTGCCGAAACTGAAACCACAACCGGAGCGCTCGGCGAACGCGTCGCTCATGGCGTCCTCGCGGTGGGCACTCGGCACCACGAAACGGTCTTCGTAGTTGGCGATGGCCAGGTAGCGGTACATCTCTTCCACCTGGTTCACGCTCAGGCCGACGTCAGCCAGCACTTGCAGGTCCTGCACGCCGTCGACCTGCTCGGCCCGTTTGTAGGCGCGCATCGCCAGCAAGCGTTTCAGCGCAAGCTTGACCGGCTTTTCATCGCCGGCGGTGAGCATGTTCGCCAGGTAGCGCAGCGGGATCCGCAGGCTGTCGACGTCCGGAATCACGCCGTTCATACCCACCGTGCCAGCCGTGGCAGCGTTCTGGATCGGCGACAGTGGCGGCACGTACCAGACCATCGGCAAGGTGCGGTATTCCGGGTGCAGCGGCAGTGCGAGTTTCCAGTCCACGGCCATTTTGTAGACCGGCGAACGTTGGGCCGAATCGATCACCGACTGCGGCACGCCATCGGCCAGGGCCTGGCGAATCACCGCCGGGTCGTTCGGGTCGAGGAAGATCTCCAGTTGCTTCTCGTACAGGTCCTGCTCGTTGGCGGTGCTCGCCACTTCGCTGATGCGGTCGGCGTCATACAGCAGCACACCGAGGTAGCGAATCCGACCCACGCAGGTTTCGGCGCAAACGGTCGGCATCCCGGCTTCGATGCGCGGGTAGCAGAAGATGCATTTTTCCGACTTGCCGCTCTTCCAGTTGAAGTAGATCTTCTTGTACGGGCAGCCGCTGATGCACATGCGCCAGCCGCGGCATTTCTCCTGGTCGATGAGGACGATGCCGTCTTCCTCGCGCTTGTAGATCGCACCGCTCGGGCAGGACGCTGCGCACGCCGGGTTCAGGCAGTGCTCGCACAGGCGCGGCAGGTACATCATGAAAGTGTTTTCGTACTCGCCGTAGATGTCCGCCTGGATCTTGTCGAAGTTCTTGTCCTTGCGCCGCTTGGCGAATTCAGTGCCGAGGATTTCCTCCCAGTTCGGGCCCCACTCGATCTTTTCCATGCGCTTGCCGGACACCACCGAACGCGGGCGCGCGGTAGGTTGGTGCTCGCCCAGCGGTGCGGTGTGCAGGTGCTGGTAGTCGAAGTCGAACGGTTCGTAGTAATCGTCCAGGCTCGGCAGGTCCGGGTTGGCGAAGATGTTCGCCAACACGCGGAATTTGCCACCGATGCGCGGGTTGATCGAGCCGTCGGCGTTGCGGACCCAGCCGCCCTTCCACTTGTCCTGGTTTTCCCACTCCTTGGGATAGCCAATGCCCGGCTTGGATTCGACGTTGTTGAACCAGGCGTATTCCATGCCTTCGCGGCTGGTCCAGACGTTCTTGCAGGTAATCGAGCAGGTGTGGCAGCCGATGCATTTGTCCAGGTTCAGGACCATGCCGATTTGTGAGCGAATCTTCATCTCAGTTCTCCTCGATATCAGTCGGCAGTGGACGCGGCAAATCATCGCCACTGGAACCGTCGAGCCAATCGACCTTGACCATCTTGCGCACCACGACGAATTCATCGCGGTTGCAACCGACCGTGCCGTAATAGTTGAAGCCGTAGGCCTGTTGGGCGTAGCCGCCGATCATGTGGGTGGGCTTGAGCACCACGCGGGTCACCGAGTTGTGGTGGCCGCCACGGGTCTTGGTGGTTTCCGAACCCGGCACGTTCACGATCCGTTCCTGGGCGTGGTACATCATCACCATGCCTTCCTTGACCCGCTGGCTGACCACCGCCCGGGCGGTCAGCGCGCCGTTGGCGTTGAAGCATTCGATCCAGTCGTTGTCCTCGATCCCGGCGCGCTTGGCGTCGATTTCCGAGAGCCAGACAATCGGTCCGCCACGGCTCAAGGTGAGCATCAGCAGGTTGTCGCTGTAGGTGCTGTGGATGCCCCATTTCTGGTGCGGGGTGATCCAGTTCAGGACGATCTCGGTCTCGCCATTGCTGCGCTTGCCCTTCACGCCTTCGATGGTGCGGGTGTTGACCGGCGGCCGATAGCTCATCAGTTGCTCGCCGAACGCCTGCATCCACGGGTGATCCTGGTAGAACTGCTGGCGGCCGGTGATGGTGCGCCATGGGATCGACTCATGGACGTTGGTGTAGCCGGCGTTGTAGCTGACGTGATCGTCTTCCAGGCCGGACCAGGTCGGGCTGGAAATGATCTTGCGCGGCTGGGCCTGGATGTCACGGAAGCGAATCGCCTCGTGCTCCTTCGAGACCGCCAGGTGGCTGTGGTCGATGCCGGTGAATTCCGACAGCGCTGCCCAGGCTTTCACCGCGACATGGCCGTTGGTTTCCGGGGCCAGGGACAGGATCACTTCGGCGGCGTCGATGGCGCTGTCGATTTTTGGCCGGCCTTGGCTGATGCCCGCGTCGACTTCCTTGTGGTTCAGCTCACCGAGGAACTTCACTTCGGTGTCGGTGTTCCAGTTGATGCCCTTGCCGCCGTTGCCGAGTTTTTCCAGCATCGGGCCCAGGGAGGTGAACTGCTTGTAGATGTTCGGGTAGTCGCGTTCCACCACTTGCAGGTTTGGCGCGTTCTTGCCTGGGACCGGCGCCACACCAGCGCTTTTCCAGTCGGTGCCGCCGAATGGCTGGGCCAGTTCGCCGACGCTGTCGTGCATCAGCGGTACGGTGACCAGGTCTTTCTCGACACCCAGGTGGCCGACCGACATGGCGGAAAATGCCTTGGCGATGCCCTTGTAGATTTCCCAGTCCGAACGCGATTCCCAGGCCGGATCGATGGCGGCCGACAGTGGGTGGATGAACGGGTGCATGTCCGAGGTGTTCATGTCGTCTTTTTCGTACCAGGTGGCGGTCGGCAAGACGATGTCGGAATACACGCAGGTCGAGGACATGCGGAAGTCCAGGGTGGTCACCAGGTCGAGCTTGCCAATGGCGCCCTCGTCGACCCATTCGGCTTCGGTGGGCTTGCAGTCGCCGACTTGGCCGATGTCTTCGTTCATCACGCCGTTCTTCGTACCGAGCAGGTACTTGAGCATGTACTCATGGCCCTTGCCCGAAGACCCGAGCAGGTTGGAACGCCAGATGAACATGTTGCGCGGGAAGTTCACCGGGCTATCCGGCTGCTCGCAGGCAAAGCGCAGGGAACCGTCCTGCAGCGACTTGACCACGTAGTCCTTCGGATCGAGACCCGCCGCCGCGGCGTCGCGGCAGATATTCAGCGGGTTGGTGTTGAGTTGCGGCGCGCTGGGCAACCAACCGGCGCGTTCGGCGCGGATGTTGTAGTCCAGGGCGTGCTCGGGGAACTGCGATTTGTCGGCCAGGGGCGAGAGCACGTCGTGCATGCTCATCTTCTCGTGGCGCCATTGCGAACTGTGGCCGTAGAAGAAGCTGGTGCCGTTCATCTGCCGTGGCGGACGGTTCCAGTCCAGGCCAAAGGCCAGGGGCAGCCAGCCGCATTGCGGACGGAGTTTTTCCTGGCCGACGTAGTGAGCCCAGCCGCCGCCGGTCTGGCCGACGCAACCGCAGAGCATGAGCATGTTGATCAGCCCGCGGTAGTTCATGTCCATGTGGTACCAGTGGTTCATCGCCGCACCGACAATGATCATCGAGCGTCCACGGGTCTTGTCGGCGTTGTCGGCGAACTCGCGGGCGATCTGGATCGCCTTCTCGCGGCTCACACCGGTGATCTGCTCCTGCCAGGCCGGGGTGCCGGGCACCGAGGCGTCGTTATAGTCCTTGGCAACGTTGGCGCCGCCCAGGCCACGGTCGATCGCCAGGTTGGCCGCCGACAGGTCGAACACGGTGGCGACTTTCGCTACGCTGCCATCGGCCAGCACCACGCTGTGCACCGGCACCCGGCGGAACTGCACCGCGTCACCGGCCACATGCTGGAAGTACTCCTGGGCTTCGCCGGCGAAGTACGGGAACGCCACCTCGGCGACGTCGCCACCGATCAGGCTCAGCTTGAGGTCGATCTCGCGGCCCTCGCCGCCCTCGCGGGGCAGGATGTTCCACTTGCCTTTCTCACCCCAGCGATAACCGATGGAGCCTTGGGGCGAAACCAATTCGCCGCTGGCATCCAGGGCGATGGTTTTCCATTCCGGGTTGTTTTCCTGGCCAAGGTTGTCGGTCAGGTCGCTGGCCCGCAGGAAACGGTCCGGCTGGTAGCCCGCACCCGGCGCTGCGCCAAGCATCGGCTTGAGCATCACCAGTACCGGCAGGTCGGTGTAGCGCTTGGCGTATTCGGTGAAATAGGCGCTCGGCTTGTCCAGGTGGAACTCTTTGAAGATCACATGGTTGAAGGCCTGGGCCAACGCGGCATCGGTGCCCTGCTTGGGGTTGAGCCACAAGTCGGTGAGCTTGGCGACTTCGGAATAGTCCGGGGTGATCGCCACGGTCTTGGTGCCCTTGTAGCGCACCTCGGTGAAAAAGTGGGCGTCGGGGGTACGGGTCTGCGGGACGTTGGAGCCCCAGGCAATGATGTAGTTGGAGTTGTACCAGTCGGCCGATTCCGGCACGTCAGTCTGCTCGCCCCAGACCATCGGCGAGGCTGGCGGCAGGTCGCAATACCAGTCGTAGAAGCTCAGGCACACGCCACCGATCAGCGACAGGTAGCGCGAGCCGGCGGCGTAGCTGACCATCGACATGGCCGGGATCGGCGAGAAGCCGACCACCCGGTCCGGGCCGTGTTCCTTGACGGTGTAGACGTTGGCCGCGGCAATGATCTCGTTGACTTCTTCCCAGTTGGAACGAATGAAGCCGCCCATGCCGCGCTTGCTTTTGTACGAGTCGGCCTTGGCCTTGTTCTCGACGATGCTGGCCCAGGCTTCCACCGGCGGCAAGGTCTGCCGCGCTTCGCGCCAGAGCTTGAGCAATGGCTTGCGAATTTTCGGGTACTTGAGCCGGTTGGCACTGTAGATGTACCAGCTGTAGCTCGCGCCCCGGGGGCAGCCGCGTGGCTCGTGGTTAGGCAAGTCGTTGCGGGTGCGCGGGTAGTCGGTCTGCTGGGTTTCCCAGGTGATCAGGCCGTTCTTGACGTAGATTTTCCACGAGCACGAACCGGTGCAGTTCACCCCATGGGTGGACCGCACGATCTTGTCGTACTGCCAGCGCGAACGGTAGACGTTCTCCCAGTCCCGGGACTCCTTGCGGGTCTCGCCATGGCCGTCTGAAAACTCGCCTTGCTTGCGGTTGAAGAACCGCAGTTGATCCAGTAAATGACTCACAGTGTCTTCCTCTCAGGCTTGCTCCGCGGGGTCTGCGCCCCGCCCACGCAATATTCGAATTTGTTCAGCAAGGTGTCGCCGCGCCTTTGCGCGCATACCACCACCAGGTCACCACGATGCAGCTCAGGTAGAAGCCGACGAACATGTAGAAGGCCATCTCCGGGCCGCCGGTCAGGGCCATCGAAGTGCCGAATGATTTGGGAATGAAGAAGGCTCCGAAAGCGCCCATCGCCGAGCTGAAACCCAGCACGGCAGCCGATTCCTTGCCGGCATTCTTGAGCGCCAACTCGCGCTGCTCGGGCTTTTTGCCAAGGGCGGATTTCTCATGCAGGGTGCGGAAGATCACCGGGATCATGCGGAAGGTCGAACCGTTGCCCACACCCGTGGTGATGAACAGCAACATGAACATGCCCAGGAAGCCGTAGAAGCTGCCGCCCTGGCCGTTCTGCGGAAGAAAGTGCAGGACGCCGAAGACCATCGCGATCATCAACACGAAGTTCCACAAGGTGACTTTCGCGCCACCGAGCTTGTCCGCCAGCCAGCCGCCCAGCGGCCGTACCAGCGCGCCCACCAGCGGGCCGAGGAAGGCGAATTTCAGGGCGATGACGTCCGGGAACGAGGTCTTGATCAGCAGCGGGAAGGCGGCGGAGAAACCGATGAACGAACCGAAGGTGGCCAGGTACAGCCAGCACATCAGCCAGTTGTGCTTGCGCTTGAAGATCACCGCCTGTTCGCTGAACGAAGCCCGGGCGCTGGACAGGTCGTTCATGCCGAACCAGGCAATCAGGGTCACGGCGAGGATGAACGGCACCCAGATGAAGCCGGCGTTCTGCAACCACAGCGAGCTGCCGTCGGCCAGGACTTGCGGTTGACCGCCCATGAAGCCGAACACACCGAAGGAGATCACCAGCGGCACGCAGAATTGCATCACCGACACGCCCAGGTTGCCCAGCCCGGCGTTGAGGCCCAGGGCGGTGCCCTGCTGGGCCTTGGGGTAGAAGAAGCTGATGTTGGACATGCTCGAGGCGAAATTGCCGCCGCCGAAACCGCAGAGCAATGCGATCAGCACGAACACGCTATAAGGCGTGGCTGGATCTTGCACGGCGAAACCCATCCACAAAGCCGGGATCAGCAATGACGCGGTGCTCAGGGCTGTCCAACGACGGCCACCAAAAATCGGCACCATGAACGAATAGAAGATACGCAACGTCGCGCCGGACAGCCCCGGCAATGCCGCCAGCCAGAACAACTGATCGGTGCTGAAGCTGAAGCCGATGGCGTTCAGGCGCACGATCACCGTGCTCCAGACCATCCACACCGCGAAAGCCAACAGCAGCGCCGGGATGGAAATCCACAGGTTGCGCCGGGCGGTCTGTTTGCCGCTACGGCCCCAGAAGGCCGGGTCTTCCGGGCGCCAGTCATGAATGACCGGGCCCTTTTCAGGCGTTTGCAGAACGGACATGTTCTTCTCCTTGGGCAATGCTGGAAAACGGGGATTGGCTGGCCGGCGGTTGCTTACCCAGCAGCGGGCGCTTGCGCACTTCGCTGAGGTACATCCAGATCAACGAGACCCAGACCACGCCGTACAGCAACATGAAGCAGGACGAGCGCACGCCGGTGAGGTCCACCAGGGCGCCAAACATGATCGGCAGCACGAAACCACCCAGGCCGCCGGCCAGGCCGACGATGCCGGACACCGCGCCCATGTTCTGCGGGTAGTCGTTGGCGATGTACTTGAAGACCGAGGCCTTGCCGAACGCGAAGGCGATGCCCATCACGAACAGCAGCACGGTGAACAGCGTGGCGTTGAGACCGATGTGGAAATCGACGATGCCGTTGACGGTCTGCACTTGCAGCTGGGTTTGCGGATAGGACAGCAGGAACAGGCAGATCCAACTCACCCACAGCACCCACCAGGTCACGCTCTGGGCGCCCCAACGGTCGGACATCCAGCCACCGACGGCCCGCAGCACGCCACCGGGCAAGGAAAAACACGCCGCCAACAGCGCCGCGCTTTGCAGGCTGAAGCCGTATTCCTGCACGTAGTACTTGGTCATCCACAACGCCAGGGCCACGTAGCCGCCGAACACGATCGAGTAGTACTGGCAGTAGCGCCACACCGCAGGATCTTTCAGTGACTTGAGTTGCTCACGCAACGTGGCGCCGCCGGCACTGCGGTGTTCTTTTTTCTCGGCGGTGAGAAACCAGAACAGCAGCGCGGTAATGAACAGGATCGCGCTGAA
Organism: Pseudomonas sp. OA65; assembly: GCF_017498305.1. Lineage (NCBI taxonomy): Bacteria > Pseudomonadati > Pseudomonadota > Gammaproteobacteria > Pseudomonadales > Pseudomonadaceae > Pseudomonas > Pseudomonas sp. OA65. The sequence continues at coordinate 73,012 of NZ_JAGDEZ010000013.1, read as the reverse complement.
CACCTTCGGCACCAGATGCCAGGTGCCGAACGCGATCAGGGCTGGGGCGAGGAACTTGGTCACTGCCGCACCGGCGTTGCCGGCGCCGAACACGCCCATGGCGAAACCCTGGTTCTGCTTATCGAACCATTTGGCGACGTAGGCGATGCCCACCGAGAACGAGCCGCCGGCCAAGCCGACGAACAGGCCCAGCACCAGGAACTGCCAATAGGCCGTGGCCAGGGTGATCAGGTACAGCGGCAACACGCAGGCGAGCATCAGCAGGAAGAACACGATCCTTCCGCCAAAGCGGTCGGTCAGAAGCCCCAGGGGCAAACGTACCAGAGAACCGGTGAGTACCGGCGTGGCGGCCAACAGGCCAAATTGGGTTTCGTTGAGGGCCAGCAATTCCTTGATCGGAACGCCGAGCACGGCAAACATCATCCAGACCATGAAGCACACGGTGAAGGCCAGGGTACTCATCCCTAGTACCAGCCCTTGTTGCACTTGTGCTCGCATTACTAGGCACTCCGTCAGTTCGATGAGCGCAGCCTAGTGATACGAACCCTGCGAAAACTTGACCTGGGTCAACGTGCTCCGGAGCGGTCCAGGCCTATGCTTGGCCCGTCTACCTCCAAGGAGGTAGATATGGATATCGATAAAACCCTTTGTTTATCAATGTCCTGATCAAGTTGGCCGAGGCTTTTATGGAAACGGAACGGCCGACAACTCTTTAGAGGTAGTGCGCCCAGGATCGGCTGCTACACCCTCAGGTCCAGGGCGCCCGCTATGCTCGCTTCAACGTTTTGCCCCGCAGGCCCGCGTCGATGATGCGTTGGCTGCGCAGCTCCCTGCCCGCTCGCGCCGGGCTGGCGGTGATCCTGATCGCCATCCTGGCCCTGGCCAGTTCCTTGAGCGCCGGCTTGATCGCCTGGTTCAGCCAGGGCGACGCCGCCGCCATCAACACCGCCGGCTCGGTGCGCATGGAGACCTACCACCTGAGCTGGAAACTGGCGGCAGGCGCCCACGACGACATCCCGGCAATCATCGACAGCCTGCAACAACGCCTCGACAGCCCGGCCCTGCGCGCCGTGCTGGAAGACGGGCCGGAAACCTCTCTGCACAAGAGCTATCGCGACCTCATGCAGCGCTGGAACCAGACGTTGCGTCCGGCCATCGAACGTGGCGATTCAGCGTTTTTTCAAAGCAGCGCCAGCTCTTTCGTTGAGCAACTGGACCAGTTCGTCACCCTGCTGCAACGCCAGAGCGAACACAAACAAGGCTGGCAGCAGGCGATCCAGGGCATCGCGCTGTTCAGCACCATGATCATCCTGCTGATCGGCCTGTATGAGTTGCAGTACGGCGTGGTCACGCCCTTGCAGGAACTGGTGGACGCCACCCAACGCTTTCGTCGTGGCGAATTCCAGGTGCGGGTCAACCATCAGTCCGAGGATGAACTGGGCCAGTTGGCGACCAGCTTCAACACCATGGCCGAGACCATCGAGCAATCCCACCGCACCCTGGAAGCCCAGGTGCAACAAAAAACCCTGAACCTGCAACAGGCCAACGCCGCCCTCGAATTGCTCTACCAGAGCAGCCGCAGCCTGGCGACGCGCCAGGCCAATGCCGAAGGCCTGGATGAGTTGATCCGGCGCTTCCAGCAGCGCTTGCCGGGGCTGCGCCTGACGCTGTGCCTGCAAGGGCAATTGCAAGCCCCGGCCCGGCACCTGCTAGCCCTGCATGGCGCCGCCAACCGCCAGGTCTGCGCCAGTAGCGATTGCGCCAGTTGCCACAAACACAACGCTGCCCGCCCACAGGCCTTCAGCATCAGCAACCAAGGCACCGAACTGGGTGAGCTCAAGGCGCATTTCGTCGATGGCCACGCGGCGCAACCGTGGGAAACCGCGTTGATCCAGGCCTTGGCCAACCTGATCGGCACGTCGCTGTCCCTCAAGCGCCAGCGCGAACAGGACCATCGCCTGCTGCTGCTCGACGAGCGCACGATCATCGCCCGGGAGCTGCACGACTCCCTGGCCCAGGCCTTGTCATACATGAAGCTGCAAGTCAGCCGCATGCAGACCCTGATGCGTCGCGGCGAACCGGTGCAGACCCTGGAAACCGTCACCGGCGAACTGCGCGAGGGGCTGAACAACGCTTATCGGCAACTGCGCGAGCTGCTCACCACCTTCCGCCTGCAGATTCGTGATGACGGCCTGGTCCAGGAACTCAAGGACACCGCCGAGGAATTCTCCAACCGCGGGGATTTCCAGGTGCACCTGTTCATCGACACCCTGGCCTTCGAGCTGTCGGCCAGCGAACAGATCCACATCCTGCAGATCACCCGCGAGGCCCTGTCCAACTGCCTGCGCCATGCCCATGCACAAAACGCCTGGCTCGAACTGCGCCAGGAAGGCGAGACCGTGCGGTTGTCGATCGAAGACGATGGCCGTGGTTTCAGCGGCGAAGTCGACCAGCGCGAGCACCATGGCCTGAACATCATGAACGAACGGGCCCGCAGCCTGCACGGCCAACTGCAGATTCACTCACGTACACCCCAGGGCACCCGTATCCAGGTGCATTTCCAACCGGAATTCCTGGGCCACCCCACCGAAGGCCTCGCAACATGAACGCCCCTCTGCGCCACACCCTGCTCTTGGTCGACGATCACCCGATGATGCGTCGCGGCATTCGTCAGATGCTTGAGCTCGAAGACGATCTGCACATCGTTGGCGAAGCCAGCCACGGCGAAGAAGCCCTGAGCCTGATCGAACCCCTCAAGCCCGACCTGGTGCTGCTGGACAACAACATGCCGCAGATGAACGGCATCGAGACCCTGCGCCGCCTGCGCGCCATGCACTACACCGGCAAGGTGCTGCTGTTCACCGTGTCCGATGCCGAGGACGACATCCGCGACGCCCTGCGCCTGGACGCCAACGGTTACTTGCTCAAGGACATGGAACCGGAGCTGCTGATCCAGTACATCCGCGACGCCCTCAACGGCGCCCTGGTCATCAGCCCCGGCCTGACCCGCGTCATGGCCCAGGCCCTGCGCTCGCCACCGCGCCAGGCCGACGTGGAACTGACCGAACGCGAACGCCAGGTCCTCAAGACCATCGCCGGCGGCTACAGCAACAAAGTCATCGGCCACAAGCTTGGCATCACCGAAGGCACGGTCAAGGTCCATGTGAAGAACCTGCTGCACAAGCTCGGCTTGCGTTCGCGGGTGGAAGCGGCGGTTTGGGCGATGGAGCATTTGCGCGGGGCGGGCTGAGCCCCCTGGAACCCATGAATTAACACACAACCCGTGGCGAGGGAGCTTGCTCCCGCTGGGCTGCGCAGCAGCCCCCTGGTTCAGCCGCTGACGTGGATCAGGTCGATCGCATTCAGTCTTTTTGGGGTTGCTACGCAACCCAGCGGGAGCAAGCTCCCTCGCTACGGGATTTGCGCCAGCAATCAAATCCCATCCCTCTTCCGAGGTAGGCCTGCCGAGGCATAGGCCGGCGGCGATTTGGGCTCTACCATGACGGCACGCGGAGGTACGCCATGCTGACCCACCCTTCCATCGTTTTACTGTTGCGTCGTCATCACCTGTTCAGCCAACTGCCGGAGCGGGTCTTTGAAGATGTCTGTAGCCTGGCTGTCCTCAAACGCCTGGAATGCAACAGCACGCTCATGCACCAGGGCGATCCGGCCAAGCGATTTTTCTTGCTGGTCAGTGGCCAGATCAAGCTGTTCCGGGTCACCGGCGAAGGCCAGGAGAACCTGGTGGAAATCATCCAGCCCGGGCAGACCTTCGCCGAGGCCCTGCTGTTCAGCCAGGCCCGTTGCTACCCGGTGAGTGCGTCGGCGATCAAGGACAGCGTGCTGGTGAGTATCGAGGGTACCCATTACCGTAAGGCCCTGGAGGACCAGCCCAAGGTCTGCCTGGCGATTCTGGCGAGCATGAGTATTCATTTGCATCAGCGGCTCAAGGACATCGACAACCTGACCTTGGCCAGTGCCAGTCGGCGGGTGATTAATTTCCTGTTGCAGGAGCGAGATCCAAGGGATGGCCAGGTGGTGTTGCAGGTGTCGAAGCGGCTGGTGGCTTCCAAGTTGGGGATCCAACCGGAGACGTTTTCGCGGATTCTGCATCGGTTGGTGGATGGGGGGTTGATTGCTATGGAGCGGCGTCAGATTCGTATCTTGTCCGAGGATGGGTTGGAGGCTTATCAGCAGTAGTTTTTGGGATTGGGATTTGTGTGTATATCCGTTTTTTTGTAACGGCCACTTATGGTTCCGCTCTTACAGCGGGTCACTTTCGAAAAGCCCGGAAGCCGGCCCAGTCGAAAGTAACCAAAGCGCTCATGCCCCACCACTCGGTGCCTCGCCTAGGCTCGGCATGCCCTCACTCCGGCATTGCTCCGTGGGCCCGCCGCGAAGGGCCATCCATGGCCCAGCGCGGCTATCCCGGCATCCATGCCGGGATGCCCACTCCACAATGCCTGCGTTCAGCCAGCGTGGTTAACGGGGCGCCCGAGATCAACGTCCACCGCGAGGCGGCCTAACAGCCGACCTGACTCTTGATGGGACCGCGTTTTTCCTGTGGGAGCGGGCTTGCTCGCGAAGGCGTTGGCACAGCCAACCTCACCACAAACTGATACTCCGCTTTCGCGAGCTAGCTCGCTCCCACATGGGTTTACGGGCGTTCACAAGCCTCTGCACACGACACAAAAACCTGTGGGAGCGAGCCTGCTCGCGATGACGTCGAAACATCCAACATCACCGCAAACTGAACCACCGTTTTCGCGAGCAGGCTCGCTCCCACAGGGGAAACGCGGTCTGCACCAAGAACCAGGTCGGCTATCAGGCCGCCTCGTGGTGGACGTTGATCTCGGACGCCCCGTTAACCACGCTGGCCGAACGCAGGCATTGTGGAGTGGGCATCCCGGCATGGATGCCGGGATAGCCGCGCTGGGCCATGGATGGCCCTTCGCGGCGGGCCCACGGAGCCATGCCGGAGTGAGGGCACACCGAGCCTAGGCGAGGTGCCAAGTGGTGGGGCAAGAGCGTTTTGCTTACTTTTGACTGGGCCGGCTTCCGGGCTTCTCAAAAGTGAGCCGCTGTAAGAGCGGAACCATAAGCCGCCGTTACCGCAGAAATGGATATGTACCCGTTGCGAAGAAATGGAAATACACAACCCAACCTCTAACCCACATCAATCAACCCCATCACCCGCGAAAACACCAACTCCATCTCAGGCTCACCGCAATCCACCCCAAACCGCTTCCGCAACCCCAGCTGACTCAGAATCACATGCACATCCGCCTCCAAATCATGCTGCCGCAAACACGCCCGGACGCACTGCAATGGACAACCATCCAACGCAATGATCCGCCGCCCTGAGCGCGCCTTGTCAACCAGCGGCGCCACACCTCCACCCACCCCGACAATGCAGGACATCTCAGCCAGCCCCGCACGATCCAGCCGCAGCGCAACGGTATTGGCCAGTTGCGCCACATTGGAACAACCGGAACACGAATACACCAAGGGAAGCGCGTTCGAAGCTTTCATCAGACCGCCGCCAACCCCTTCCCCGCCCTTTCCAGATTGCGCCAAAGCCACGGCGGCAACACCTCCGGATCAAGACTGTCGATCAAATTCTTCAACGCCAGCCCCAACTCGGTATCCCCCTCGATCACCAACCGCCGACGAAAAAACAACGTGTCAGGGTCTTCCTGCCGACTGGCCAGCAACAGAAACTCGCGCCAGTTGCCGCTGATGGTGACCTGGGCCTCGGCCCGTTCGGCGATGCGCAATCCATCCCGGGCCAGGGTCAGGTACCAGCATAACTTCAGGTCCGGCACGCGCAGGCACAACCAGCGCCCACGCAGCATCTCGAAACCACCGTCGCGCAACGGCTCGGCCAGACAGCGATTGAGCGCCTGCTGCAACGCCAGTCGCTGCACCACGAACGGCACCTTGCCCACCAGCGGCAGCAAGCGATCGGCACCTTTGAGCACCCACTTCTTCGGACTCAACACAGGCCCGTCTCCTCTACCTTCAACATGCCGGCATGGCCGTGCCAGTAACCATTGCATCCTTCCACGAACAACGGCGGTGCTTCGCCCTGGCGAACCTTGTCGAAGGCGGTGACCACCTCAGCCATGCCCTGGGCACGCGGACTCAAGCGCAGCACATCGGCGCCGCAGGCCATCAACGCGTTGTAGTCGGCCAGCAGGTTCGTCACCTCGCCGGACATCGTCTGGATGCCGTTGAGGGTGAACAACTGTTGGCCTTCCTGGCTGCTCAATGCCAGGCCGTCGGGGTAGTTGATGCAGCAGAACTGACAGTCGTCCTTGGGCCGGTTTTCCGCCCGGGCGGTAAAGCAGCGCGCCGAGTACGCCAAGGGCAGATGACCATAGGAAAAAATCTCGACTTCAGGCACCTCACGGTCCATGTCCCGCACCTGCTCCAGCACATCGCCGATCAGCGCCGCCGAGCACTCCACGGGCGGCACCCAGCGGATCATGCCGCTGTCGAGCAGTTGTGCCAGGGCGTGGCCGTTGTACAGGTTCAACGCCGGGCCGCCGACAAAGGGCAGCTTGCGTTCGGCCATGAACTGCACCGCGCCCATGTCGTTGGCTTCCACCAACAATTGGCCGTTGTCACACAGGCGTCGCAGCGAAGAAAGCTCCGAGGCCGCTTCGATCAGCGTCAGGCTCGACAGCACAATCTGCGCCTGGCTACAGGTTTGCAGCTCGCGTGCCAGGCCCAGCCATTGGTCCAGGGAAAACGCCCGGCGCTTCGAACACACGGTTTCTCCCAGGTAAATCACGTCCAGCGGCAAGGCCGACATCTCGGCGTAGAAATTTCCCAGTTGCGCTTTGTCCCAGTAGAACAGGACCGGTCCCAGGCTGAGTTTCATCTGGCCTCCTTCATTGCCATGATCGATGGTAGGCACCCAGGGTGGTCTGGCTGCCTTCGGACAAACCGGCCAGCGCCTGGCGCCATTCTTCCCGCACGCGGAACCGTTGCGGCGCGGCCTGGTGGGCATCCAGTGCGGCGCGCCAGACCCGGGTCACTTGCTCGACGTAGGCCGGGCTGCGTTGGCGACCTTCGATCTTCACCGCTTCGACGCCGATGGTCGTCAGTTCCGGCAGCAGGTCGAGAGTGTCGAGGCTGGTGGGTTCTTCCAGGGCGTGGAAACGCTTGCCGCCGACCAGGAAGCGGCCTTTGCACAGGGTGGGATAACCGGCCGGCTCTTCAGGGGTGTAGCGGTCGATCAGCACTTCGCTCAAGCGCGCGCTCAAGCCTTGGGCATCTTCGCTCCAGCGTACGGCCTTGGCGGGCGAACAGACGCCGCACAGGTTCGGCGATTCGCCGGTGATGTAGGAAGACAAATGGCAACGGCCCTCGGCCATGATGCACAGGCTGCCGAAACCGAAGACTTCGATCGGCACCGGGCTGCCCGCTGCCACCTGTCGCACTTGGGCCAGGGACAGCACCCGCGGCAGTACCGCACGGCGAATGTCATAGCGCTGGGCGTAAAAAGCCAGGGCGGCTGCGTGTGTGGCCGAGCCTTGTACGGAAAGGTGCAGCGCCAACCGAGGATGGCGCTGGCTGGCGTAGCTGAGCACGCCGGGGTCGGCGGCGATCAGGGCATCCACGCCGAAATCGGCGGCACGGTCCACGGCCCGTTGCCAGCGCTCCCAGCCCTTGGGTTGCGGGTAGGTATTGACCGCCACGTAGAGCTTGCGTTGGTGCTGGCGGATATGCGCGACGGCCGCGTCGAACTGCTTGTCGTCCATGTTCAGCCCGGCGAAGTGCCGGGCATTGGTGTCATCGCGAAAGCCGACATAGACGGCATCGGCGCCTTGGCGCACCGCCGCTTTGAGGGCAGGCAGATTCCCTGCCGGGCAAACCAGTTGCATGGGGCAACCTCGTGAGAAAACTAAGGGCGCCGCCAGTCTAGCCAGCCAGCCGGCGGCGACCTTGACGGCAATCAATTGCCGTCAATGCATCAGGCTCGCGAACGACAGATACAGCACCCGGTCGTGCTTGTGCACCAGCGCCTCCCGCTCGACCACAGCCAAGCCATCGGCCCAACAAGCGGCGGTCAGCATCGCTGAACTTTGCTGGGGATGCAGTTCGACACACAACTGGCCGTCGATGCCAGCAACCAATCGGGCTCGCAGGTATTGCCGGCGACGGTTGCGCTTGAGCCAGTCGAATCCGGCCGGCACCTGCAACGGCACCGGCAGGACATCGCCCATGCCCTGGGCCCGGAACAGGAACGGCCGCACAACGATCAGCGCGGTAATCAACGCCGCCGACGGGTTGCCCGGCAGCCCGATCCAAGGCTTGCCCTCTACATCGCCAAAGGCCAGGGGCTTGCCCGGCTGGATCGCCAGGCGCCAGAGGTCAATGCTGCCCAAGGTTTCGATGGCGTGCTTGAGGTGATCTTCTTCACCCACCGAGACACCGCCCGAGGTAATCAGCACATCGCATTCGGCCGCGGCCAGGCGCAACGCTTGTCGACTGGCCAATAGCTGGTCGGGCATGACCCCGAAGTCGTGCACCTCGACACCCCAACCGCGCAACAGCGCGGCGAGGCTGTGGCGATTGCTGTTGTAGATCTGCCCCGGTGCCAGTGGCTCGCCCGGTTCGCGCAGCTCATCGCCACTGCTGAGCAAGCCCACTTGCAAGGGGCGATAAACGTCCACTTGGCCGACGCCGGCACCGGCGAGCAAACCCAACTCCTGGGCACGCAAGCGCGTGCCGGCTTCGAGCAGCCGATCACCTCGACGCAGCTCCTCGCCTTCCCTGCGCACATGGTCACCGCCGTCGACCGACGGCAACCAGACTCGCTCGCCCTCGACGCGACAGCTTTCCTGTGGCACCACCGTGTCGGCGCCGGGTGGCAGCGGCGCGCCGGTAAAAATCCGTACGGCCTGCCCGGCCTGCAACGCTTCACCCGGCTGGTCACCGGCGGCGATGCGCCCGGCCAACAGCAGGTAGCCGCCCTCCACCGGCAGATCCGTAGCCCGCAGGGCATAGCCGTCCATCGCGCTGTTGTCCCAGGCCGGCAGGTTCATCGGGCAGATGATGTCAGCAGCCAACACACGCGCCAGGGCCTGGTCCAGGCCGACCCGTTGCACCGGCGGTGGCGGTGGCGCCTGGTCGAGCAGATGCCGGATCGCTTCATCCACCGGCATCAGCACGCCGCTGTCGCACACCCGGCCGCTCACGAGCGCGTCTCGCACGCCGTCGGGGCGATACCGTCCTGGGGCTTGAGGTGTGGGGTGAAATTGCACGGACCGGTGCGGCTGTCCAATTGCCCGGCCAGGATCTGCTCCCAACCGGTCCGACATGCCCCCGGCGAACCCGGCAGGCAACACACCAGCACACCGTTGCTCATGCCCGCCAAGGCACGCGATTGCAGGGTGGACATGCCGATCTCCGCCAGCGACACCTGGCGGAACAACTCGCCAAAACCATCCACCTGTTTGTCCAGCAACGGCGCCACCGCCTGGGGCGTGTTGTCCCGCGGGGTGAATCCGGTGCCGCCGGTCATCAACACCACCTGGACCTTGGGGTCGGCGATCCATTGGGAGACCTGGGCGCGGATCTGGTAGATATCGTCCTTCACCAGCCCCCGGTCGATGAGCGCGTGCCCAGCGGTTTGCAGCAAGTCCGCCAGGGTCTGGCCCGAGGTGTCGGTGTCAAAGGTGCGGGTGTCGCTGATGGTGAGGACCGCAATGTTCAGCGGTTGGAAGAGGCGTTGCGTCAGATGGGCCATGATCAGCCGTCCTGTCAGAAAAGATGGCCCAGCCTGAACCGCAATTGTTGCCGGGCCTATTCCTCCTTGGAGGTACCTCCCTTGGCGTCAGGGTGCCAGGCGGCTGCGCTGCCAGGCGCCATCCTGCAGGCGGTAGTCGAGACGGTCATGCAAACGGTCGGCGCGGCCCTGCCAGAACTCCATCCGTTCGGGCCGCAGGCAATAGCCGCCCCAATGGCCGGGACGCCGCACGGGCTGATCGGCGAAGCGTTGTTCAGTTTGCGTGAGCAAGGTTTCCAGCGCGGCCCGATCCGGCAATGGGCGGCTTTGTGGCGACGCCCAGGCACCCAGGCGACTACCTACCGAACGGGATTCGAAATAGGCATCCGACAGCGCCGGATCAAGCTTGTGGACCGGTCCTTCGATGCGCACTTGCCGCTCCAGCCCCGGCCAGAAAAACGTCATGGCGGCCCAGGGATTGGCCGCCAGGTCCTGGCCCTTGAGGCTGTCGTAGTTGCCGAAAAACGAAAAGCCCTGGGCGTCGAAACCCTTGAGCAACAACACCCGACAGTGAGGCCGGCCCAGCGCGTCCACCGTCGCCAGGGCCATGGCGTTGGCTTCCACGGGTGGACTTTCGGTATCGCGGGCCTGTTGCATCCAGAGCGCGAACAGGGTCAGGGGATCGTCCGATGCCTGGGCTTCGTCCAGGCCATCGCGGGTGTACTGGCGGCGCATCTTGGCCAGGGAAAGGGGCATGAGGGGGAGCTCCACTGTGGGTTTGGGCCAGTGTGGAGTCGACTGCGGTGGTTGGCCTTGATCGTTGTCAATGGCAACTCTTGTAGTGAATGGGAGACCGCCTTCGCGAGCAGGCTCGCTCCCACAGTGGGACTTGTGAACACCGCAGATCAACTGTGGGAGCGAGCCTGCTCGCGATGAAGGCGACTCGGTATGACAGCCCCCCTTACTTAAGCCCCAACCGCCGCGCCAGCTTATGCAAGTTGCTCGGGTCAACCTCCAACAACCGCGCCGCCCCCGCCCAGTTCTGCCCGCAGCGTTCCAGGGCCTTGAGGATCGCCTGGCGCTGGCAACCATCAACGGCCTCGCTCAAGGGCTGCACGGGCGCTTCCAACGCTTGCAGGGCTCGTTCCGGCAGCGCCTGTGCAGAGGCGCTGCTGGCACTGACATCCAAATCCAGCACCTGCGGTTCAAGCGTCATGATCACGCCGCGACTGGCGCCACGACTCAGCACCTTCAACGCCGCGCGGCTGATGACATGCTCCAGCTCCCGCACATTGCCGGGCCAGCTGTACGCCAGCAACGCCTGTTCGGCCGCCGGTGACAGGCGCAAGCCGCGCAAGCCCAAGCGAGTACGGTTCAGTTCGAGAAAGTGCCCGGCCAGCATCAACACATCGTGGCCGCGCTCGCGCAGCGGCGGGATCGGCACCGGGTAGACCGAAAGCCGGTGGTACAGGTCGGCGCGAAACAGCCCATCGCGAATGCTGTCGGGCAAATGCCGGTTGGTGGCGGCGATGATCCGCACATCGACGTGCAACGGCTTGTCCGCCCCCAGGCGCTGGATCTCGCCGTTCTGCAAGGTGCGCAGCAACTTGGCCTGTACGCTCAACGGCAACTCACCGACCTCATCGAGAAACAGCGTGCCGCCATTGGCCGCATCGAAGCGCCCGGCGCGATCCGTGGTTGCCCCGGAAAACGCCCCTTTGACGTGGCCGAACAACTCGCTTTCGGCCAGGGACTCGGGCAACGCCGCGCAGTTGACCTGCACCAATGGCTTGTGACTGCGCCGGGACAGGCGATGCAGCCGCCGGGCAAACAACTCCTTGCCCACGCCAGTCTCGCCCAGCAACAGCACCGGCAGTTCCGAGTCGGCGAGCACATCCAACTCGTTGAGCAATTGCTGCAAGCCTTCGCTGCGCCCAAGGATCTCGCCCTCCTCGGCTGGCAGGCGCAGGTCGGTCGGGTCGCTGCGCGATGCCCGCAGGCTACGGTTTTCCTGTTCAAGACGGGTGACCCGCACCGCCGCCTCGATCTGCAACGTACAACGCTTGAGCTCCTCCCGGGCGCGACTGTCGAAGGTGCCGGCGTGCAGCGCATCCAGGGTGATCGCGCCCCAGAGCCGCCCTTCTACGTACAGGCTCACGCCCATGCAATCATGTACCGGCAGCGGTTCGCCGACGTGGTTGTCGAGCAAGCCGTCATACGGATCGGGCAAGCGACTGGCCGGCTCGAACCAGGTGGGCTCGCGCGAGGCCATGATCGCCGCCAAGCGCGGATGTTGGGCAATGACGAAACGCCGACCCAGCGCTTCGTGAACCAGGCCCACGGTGGCCACGGGCCTGAGACTGTCGTCGTCCAGGCGCAGCAGTCCCACGGCGCCACTGTTGAAATATTCGCGCAGGGTCTGCACCAGGCGCTGCAATCGCACCGCATTGGGCAGCTCGACGATCAGGTCGGCGGCCAGGCTTTCACGCAGCATGGTAGTGATGACCCTCCAGGGTTCGTTTGACCCTTCACAATCAGGGTGACAATCACCCTGTAAAATATTTAATGCTTTGTTTTCAATCAGTTGAATCTGGCACGCCGGCTGCAAAAAGAACGTTCATCTGTCCCTCCCGGGATTCAACCCAAGGAAACATGATGAGCCTCGATCTGTTGGAACAAAGCCTCGGCCAACTGGCCTGCGACATTCCCGGTGCGACCCGTACCTTCCATCACTACAACCTCGACTTCTGTTGCGGCGGGCGAAAATCCTTGCGCGAAGCGGCGCTGGGCAAAGGCCTGAACCCGTTGCTGATCGCCGATGCCCTGCGCACCCTGCAAGCGGCCGGGGAGCTGGGCCATGACTGGCGCGACGAGCCCCAGGCATTGTTGATCGCTCATATCCTGGAACGCTACCACGCGCGCCACCGCGAACAACTGCCGGAACTGATCCGCCTCGCCCGGCGCGTCGAGACGGTCCATGGCGCCCGGGCCAGTTGCCCCAACGGCCTGGCCGATCACTTGCAGGACATGTATCAGGAACTCGAAGGCCACATGCTCAAGGAAGAGCAGGTGCTATTCCCGATGCTGCAACAAGGCCTGGGCGAACGCGCCTCGGCGCCGATCCAGGTGCTGCGCTATGAACACGACCAGCACGGCGAAGCCCTGGAAACCATGCTCGCCCTGACCGACCAGATCACCCCACCCTCCGACGCCTGCAACACCTGGCGCGCCCTGTACCGCGGGCTGGTGGAGTTTCGCGATGACCTGATGCAGCACATCCACCTGGAAAACAATGTGTTGTTCGTGAATGCGATGAAGCCTGCCCGTTAACTCTCAAACATTGCCCATTACGCCTGTGGGAGCAAAGCTTGCTCGCGATGGCATAGTGTCAGTCAATATCAATGTTGACTGATTCACCGCTATCGCGAGCAAGCTTTGCTCCCACAGGCATTTGCTGCTCTCATTTGCTGCTCTCATTTGCTGCCCTCATCTGCCGCTCAAAACTGCCAATAGAACATCGCCTTCGCCAACACCACGATCAGCACCATGTGCGCCAGGATACTGCGCCGCAGCCAACAGGCTCGGTTCGGCGTCAGGCGACCGCTCTTGAGCCAGTACGCCAGCCACAGGTAATGCCCGATGATGCTCAGGGCCAGCAGGATCTTCACGCTCAACAACAGGCCAAAGCTGCTGCTCCACGGCTGGCTCAATGCGCCGCGATGCTGCCAGGCCAAGGCCATGCCGGCGCCGTACAACACCAGCACCACGCCATGCAGCACATGCCGCGAGCGCTGGGCGATCGCCTGATCGGCGCCCTCCCTGACGACCTGTGTCAAAGGCCGACGCGCGGCATGCCAGATGAAGACCTCGAAAAACAGCGTGCCAATGAAGGCGATGGCCGCCAACAGGTGCGTAACCAGCAAGACCCCGTACATCATCGCCCCCCTCTACCCAATCGGTTCATCCCGGGTGCCCATCCACCCGCGCCCTCAACAGCATCGGCCCATAGCGCCAGGCGTAGAGACCGAACGCCAACGTCCAGCACAGCGCCGCCAGCCACAGTCCGGCCAACGGCAACAACAGCACCACCAGCACCCGGCTCAGGCATGCCAGGTTCAGCAGGATGAATGCCAGGGTCATGCCCACCGGTGGCTCCAAGGGACGCCCGGTATGGCCCAGGCTGACGCGGGCAATCATCGCCAGGATCAAACCGGCCATGGCGCCGATGGTCAGGCTGTGCACCGCCAGGCTCGGGCTCACCGGCACACCGAAATGCCACAGCGCCATGCCCAGGCAGGCCACTGCCAGCCAAGCGTAGGCCAGGTGCAACGACCACAGCAGCGGCACCCGCCACAAGTCCCGATCATGCCAACGCACCAGTCGAGTCCCGTGCCCCACCGCCAACGCGGCGAACACCAGGCCAACCCAGACGCTGGCCGTCAGCGCCGGACCGAAGGCATACAACAACGCCACCAGCGCCGAACCCGCCAGCAACAGGCGATCAAGCCACGGCCAAGGGGCCACGCCCTCGACCCGGCCGAGGCCGCGCTGGGTAAAGAATGGAATCACGCGCCCGCCGATCAAGCCCATCATGGCCGCCACCAGCCACAGGCCGGTGAGCACGCTCTGGCGTTGCAAGCCCTCGTCGTGCTGCACCAGGCCGTACACGGACAAGCCATCGGCGGCGGCCAACAGCAGCAATACCAGCACAATCGGGTAATTGCGCTTCTGCCGCACGCGCCACAACGTCACGCCCATCAACACCGCGACTGCCAGGGCAAAACCCAACTCCAACAGCGCCAGCAACGGCCAGGGCGAATCGACCAGCCAGGCCAGCCGCGCGCCCAGCCACAACAATGCCAGGGTTGCCAGGCGCTTGCCGCTGAGCCCCGGGGTGCCGGTCCAGGTTTGCACTGCGGTCAGCAAGAACCCAGCGATGATCGCCAGGCCGAAACCGAACAACAGTTCATGCCGGTGCCAGGCCAACCAGCCGCCCGCCGGATGCCAGGCCGACAACCGCCCGGTAAACGCCGCGAGCCAGAAAGGAACGGCCAACAACGCCAACACACAACCGGCCAGAAAAAACGGCCGAAACGCCAGGCGCCACAGCGGCGCGATGGCCATGGCCTTGCGACGGTCAAGCACTTGCATACACCACTCCTTTGCCTCGCCGGACGGCCAGCGAGGTACGACAAACAGGGTTCGAATGATCGGCTATCGACGCCGGCCGGCCTTGTCTCAGATCAAGCCAGCGCATCGGCGACCTCCCGCCTCGAACAGGCACTTGCAAGGGGCTTGCCGAAGTGGGTCATTGTGGGAGTTCAGTAATGCTGTTCACTTAAGGCATTCGATAAACCCGTGGCGAAGGAGCTTGCTCCCGCTGGGCCGCGAAGCGGCCCTTAAAGCCGCCAAATGCAGAGCATCAGACACTCCGCGCCCGCCGATTTACGACTGCTTCGCAGCCGAGCGGGAGCAAGCTCCCTCGCCACAGGTCCATCATTTTTCTTGTGTACCGCATGGTGCTCCCACAGGGACTGTAGCTGAACGGGGTATTTAAGACCCTTTCGTGGTTATTTTTACCCTATTGCCCCAGGGTTATTTTTACCCTGCCCAGCCCCGACGCCCCACGAACCAAAGCCCCCAGGCCTGGCCCGGCTCTTGCTCAGGCACGGCATCACCTTTCTTTGCCGGGGCCCACCATGAAATCCGTCGTTTTGCCGCTCACCTGGTTCGTCTTGCTCTCCTGCGTCGTAGCGCTGGCCAGCGGCCTGTCCCTGAGCTTGGTCTGACCCCGTCCCTCTCTTTAGCCAACACAAGGATCCATGCCATGGTGCTCCACCGTGTCCATCACCAGATTCTGCGCAGCCATCATCTGTTCGAGCCGTTGAACGAAGAACAGCTCGACGAACTGATGAGCAACAGCCAACTGCTGAGCATCGACAGGGGCGACCCGCTGTTCCGCCAGGGAGAGCCGGCGCAGGCGTTTTACTTCGTGATTTCCGGCGCGGTGAAAATCTACCGGCTGACCCCGGACGGTCAGGAAAAAGTCTTCGAGGTGATTGGCGAGCGCCAGACCTTCGCCGAAGCCATGATGTTGATGGACACGCCCAACTACGTCGCGTCCGCCGAAGCCGTCGGCCCGACCCAGCTGTATCGGCTGTCCAACGCCACCTACATGCGCCTGCTGCAAAGCAACAGCCGGCTGACCTTCGCCCTGCTCGGCAAGCTCTGCGTGCGTTTGCACCAACGGGTCAACGAGATTGAAACCCTGTCGCTGAAAAACGCCACGCACCGCGTGGTGCGCTATCTGTTGACGCAACTGGTGCGCCTGCAAACCGTCGACAGTCAGTTCGAACTGCCGATGGCCAAGCAGTTGATCGCCGGGCACTTGTCCATCCAACCGGAAACCTTTTCGCGGATCATCCGCCGCCTGATCGATGAAAAGATCATCACCCAGGACGGTCGCCAGATCGCCATTCTCGATCGCCTGCGCCTGGAGCAATTCGAATGAGCGCGCAGCCCACTTGCCTGTATTGCCAACAGGCCCATCCCGCCGACGCAACCGAATGTCGCCAGTGCGGCATGCCCCTGCCCGCCGAAGCAGCGATGGCCGGCGAGCGCCGACTGCGGCGCTTCACCTGGTTCTGTGTCGGTTTGACGATCTTCTGCATCGTCATGTTCTTCTGGCTGCCTCGCAGCATCGCCTGAACCCTCAATCCTGAGTCAATTGCCGGTACAACTGCGGTAGACGCAGCGGCAGTTGCTCGGGCTGGCGAATCAAGGTGTAGCCGTTGGCCCCGAACATGTACGGCAGGTAATCCCCCGCTTCGCGGTCGATGGTGATGCAGAACGGCGTCAAGCCTTGGCGCCGGGCTTCCAGCACCGCCTGGCGGGTGTCCTCTACACCATAGCGTCCCTCGTAAAGGTCCAGGTCGTTGGGCTTGCCGTCACTGAGCAGCAACAACAATTTGCGCCGCCGCTTGCAGCCCGCCAACCGTTGCGTGGCCTGGCGAATCGCTGCGCCTATGCGCGTGTAGTAACCGGGCTTGAGGCCCTGGATTCGCCCGCGGGTGTGATCGTCGTAACGCTGATTGAAGGCCTTGAGCTCATGCATGCGCACCTGCTGGCGACGCAGAGAAGAGAAGCCGTACAAGGCGAAATCATCCCCCAGCACCGACAGGGTTTCACCGAACAGCAACAGGCTGTCGCGGATCACGTCGATCACCCGGTGCTCGTCATTGAGGTGGGCATCGGTGGACATCGACAGGTCGGCCAGCAGCAGGCAGGCCAGGTCGCGGCGCGTCTGGCGCTGATCCATGAACAGCCCGCGTTCGCTGCATTGGCCATGCTGGCGCTCGACGTGAAAGTCCAGCCAGGCTTGCAGGTCCAGTTCCGAGCCTTGGGTTTGCTGGCGCAACCATTGGCGGTCGTTGCGCAAGTGTTCGAACTGGCGACGCAGGCGCTGGGCCGAGCTTCGCAGGCGTGCGGGCAACGGCTGGGCCTGGCAATCGCGTGGGGTGAAGGTTTGCAGGCTAACGAAGTCGTCCTGCAGGCGTTGCTTGCGATAATCCCATTCCGGCAACAGGATGCCAGCGCCCAACGGGACGTCATCCACATCGGCCGGCGGCAGGTCCAGGTGCAGCTTCAAGCCACCGCCCTTGCGCACGCGGGTGCGCGACAAGGTCAATTGGTCGAGGTCTTCGGCAACGCGAGCGGCGTCCGGGTCTTCGCGGTCGTCCGCCCAGCGATCCAGGTCCACATGTTCGGTCCAGCTGAACAGGTTTTCCAGGCGCACGATCAGCAGCCCACCGTCACGGGAGCTGTCATCGATTCGCTCGGCGCGCTTGCGGCCGCCCTGTTGTTCTCCGGGCGGTGTCGCCAGGTATTGCTCGGAGTCCTCGAGGTTGGCGGCCTGGGGATTGGCCAGGTGTTGGGGTGGGTAGAGCCACAGTGGCAACGGCCAGGCGGCCCGCTCGCTGCGGGGAAAATGTTCGACACTGCCCGGGTCGCGCAAGGCTTGGCACAACGCCCGCTCCAAGGCGGCTTCAGCCGGGTTGAGCGTGGCCGGATCGGGGCGCAGGGACAAGTGCGCATCCACCAGTCGCCGGTAGCGCGGACGCAGCGCCGGATAGCGCTTCAAAACCGCCAGGGTCCAGCGCTGATTGTCCCGGCCCCAATGCTTCATCGATCCCGACTGTGCGGCGAGCAACGCCAGCCAGCGATACAACTCTTGGTTGAGCTCGACATCGGGGAACGCCGCCAGGCTCGCCGGCAAGCGCAGATTATCGCCATCGCACCAGGCCAGGGGCACTTGCTTGCAAGTGCCGGCGATCTGCTGCATCAGGTTGCGCCGCAGCAGCAGGTCGCGGTCACTGACCGCTTCCACCCCCAAGTGCGGCGCACCACCGGTGGCCCGAAACAGCACCTGCAGCGAACGTTGCCGGGGGACCAGCTCGACCCGTGCCTCCGGAAAATCGGCACTGGCCCGGCGGGTGATGAAACGGTGCCAGACACTGCCGACCCATTCTTCCAGCTCCAGGGTGAATGCCATGGTTATTTCCTCTTAAGCCGAACCCATTTGTGGCGAGGGGATTTATCCCCGCTGGGCTGCGAAGCAGCCCCAGAAATGTCTGCTACTGCGGTGTTTCAGACAGGTTGTAGGGGGCCGCTTCGCGCCCCAGCGGGGATAAATCCCCTCGCCACAAAAACTCCTTCGCTACAGTCTCAGTGGTAATGACTTATGAAGGCACCACCGCCGCCGGTGCACGCAGGGCCGCGCGGCCACGTTGACGGAAGCTGAACAGATAGCAGAGCAGCCCGGCCAGGAACCCGACGCCGCTGACCAGTCGCGCCCAGAACAACGGCTTCAAATGATCCATCGTCGCCATGAACGGCAAGGCACTGCCATCCTCCATCCAACGTTGCAACCAGACCTGGACGACACCGGCCGCGGTGAGGACCAAGGTGATCATCACCATCGACAGGGTCATCAACCAGAAGCCCCAGATCTCCAGGCGCTGCGAGCGTTCGTCCGCGGCTTCACCCAAGCCGCGCAAGCGTGGCATGGCGTAGCTGATCAGCGTCATCACGATCATTGCGTAGGCGCCGTAGAAGGCCAGGTGACCGTGGGCCGCGGTCAGTTGCGAACCGTGGGTGTAGTAGTTGACCGGCGCCAGGGTGTGCAGGAAACCCCAGACGCCCGCGCCAAAGAACGCAGTGACCGTGGTGCCCTTGGCCCATAAGGTCGCGGCGCGGTTCGGGTGGTGCCGACGACGGTTCTTCACCATGCTGAAGGCGAAGACCACCATCGCCAGGAACGGCAGCGGTTCCAGTGCCGAGAAGATCGAGCCTACCCACAACCAGACCTCGGGCGCGCCGATCCAGAAGAAGTGGTGGCCGGTGCCGATGATCCCGGTGATCAACGCCATGGCGATAATCACGTAGAGCCATTTTTCTACTACTTCGCGGTCCACGCCGGTGATCTTGATCAGGACGAAGGCGAGCATCGAACCCATGATCAGTTCCCAGACGCCTTCCACCCAAAGATGCACCACCCACCACCAGTAGTACTTGTCGCGAGCGAGGTTTTCCGGGTTGTAGAAGGAGAACAGGAAGAACACCGCGAGGCCGATCAGGCCGGTCATCATCACCATGCTGACCGTGGTCTTGCGACCTTTGAGCATCGTCATGCCGATGTTGTAGAGAAAGCCCAGGCACACCACGACGATGCCCATCTTGGTGATCGTCGGCTGCTCCAGGAACTCCCGCCCCATGGTCGGCAGCAAGTCGTTACCGGTGAACTTGGCCAGCGTCGCATAAGGCACCGAGAGGTAGCCCAGGATCGTCGCCACGCCTGCGGCGGCGAATACCCAGAACAGCAACAGTGCCAGTTTCGGGCTGTGCAGTTCGCGGTCGGCCTCCTCCGGTATCAGGTAATACGCCGCGCCCATGAAGCCGAACAGCAGCCAGACGATCAGCAGGTTGGTGTGGACCATGCGGGCCACGTTGAAAGGAATCAGCGGAAACAGGAAGTCGCCGACCACGTATTGCAAGCCCATGATCAAACCGAACAGCACCTGCCCGAGGAACAGCATCAGGGCAAACACGAAGTAGGGTTTGGCGACGGCCTGCGAGGCGAATTTCAGATGCGGATTAGCCATGCTCATCTCTCAGCCCTCCTTGTTTGGCGGCCAGCCATTGGTGTTGATTTTCGAGCTCCACTTGAGGAACTCGGCGATGTCGTCGACTTCCTGCTCGCTCAGGTTGAACTGCGGCATGGCCCGACGACCCGGAACGTTCAGCGGCTGCATTTTCATCCAGGCCTGCAGGAACGGCTTGAAGGCGTCATCGCCACCGCGACGGTTGACCACGTTGCCCAGCTCCGGCGCGAAATACGCGCCCTCGCCCAGCAGGGTGTGGCAGCCGATGCAGTTGTTGCGCTCCCAGACGCCCTTGCCGCGTATCACCGATTCCGTCAATTGCGCCTGGTTGCTGCGCTCGGGAAAGGTCTGTTCCGTGTGGTAGGTCAGGGCCAGGAATATCAGGAAGAAGAAAATGCTTCCCCCGAAGTAAATATTCCTGGCCATGCCTTTGGTGAAGGTATCTGACATGGTCACTTCCTCATTGCTTGGCGTGACCATTCTAGGAAGCGCGGGGTCGGAAACCGCTTGATGGCGATCAAGAATCTCCGATGGTTTTGGTGGGTTGTTCCAAGGACACCACGATGATGGACAGCAGCGTTTGTGGCGAGGAAGCTTGCTGTGGCGAGGGGATTTATCCCCGCTGGGCTGCGAAGCAGCCCCAGAAACGTCTGCTACTGCGGTGTTTCAGACAGGTTGTAGGGGGCCGCTTCGCGCCCCAGCGGGGATAAATCCCCTCGCCACAGGGTTTGTGTTTGCAAGGTCAGATCGTGGCTGAGATGACAGTTCCTATCACAACCGCCAGCACCACCGCCCAGCTCAACACCAACCGCCGCCACAACCGCGGCGCATGGCTCAGTTCCATGAAACCGTCGGCGATCAGCCAGGCCTTCGCCACCGCGACCGCCAGGATGGCGATGGACACCATCGTGCTGCCGGCGACCTGGCCCAGGGCGACGGTGCCGCTGCTCAACACAGCCAGCGTCACCCAGCAAGCAATCAAGATACGGGAAGCGGACATACGCACCTCCTCAGTCAAGAATGTAGACAACCGGGAACAGCAGCACCCAGACCAGATCCACCATGTGCCAATACAGCACGCCGGATTCCAACCCACTGTTGCGCCGCGACCCATAGCGACCTCGCCGACAACCCTCGGCCAGCCAGGCAAGGATCACCATGCCCAGCAGCACATGGAGGAAATGAAACGCGGTGAGGATCCAGTACAAGGTGAAGAAGGTGTTGTGTTCCATCCCCAAGCCGTTCGCCAGCAGATGGGCATACTCCGTGAGTTTGATCGCCACATAACCGCAAGCGAGCAACAACGCCCCGCACAACCACAGCGCGGCTCGACGCGGCCGGTCCTGCCTGACTTGCTCTTGGGCCAGGGCGGCGAACAGGCCGGCGGTCAGCAGGCTGAGGGTCATCGCCAGGCCCGTGGACCGGTCCAGCAACTGCCGGCCTTCGCTGAACATCTGCGGGTACAACGCCTGGGCAACGATGAACGCCAGGATCAACAGCGCGAACACTGACAACTCGGCGAGGATGAAAAACCACATGGCCAGGTCCCCGGGCAACCGCCGGGACACGCCAGCGGTTTCAGCCGAAGTGGACATCGACGACATCCATCAACGCGGCAACGGTCTGCGGGTCGTCACTCAACGGCTCGGCCAGGCAGGCCAGGCAGGCTTGGCGCGGGTCCATGCCGGAGCCGATCATGCGCGCGGCGAAAATCAGCAAGCGCGTCGACGCCACTTCTTCCAGATCATGTTGGTCGAGCCGGCGCAGGGCCTGCCCGAGCCGCACCACTTGGGCGGCCAGGGCCAGGTCTACAGCCGCCTCACGGGCGACGATGCGTTCTTCATCGGCCACTGCCGGATAACCAAAGCGCATCGCCACGAATCGCTGGCGCGTACTGGGTTTCATGCCCTTGAGCAGGTTCTGGTAACCGGGGTTGTACGACACCACCAGCATGAACGACGGCGGCGCCTGCAGCACTTCGCCGGTGCGCTCCAGGTACAACTGCCGCCGATCATCGGCCAGCGGGTGCAGCACCACCGCCGTATCCTGGCGCGCCTCGACCACCTCATCCAGATAACAGATGCCGCCCTCGCGCACGGCCCGGGTCAAGGGCCCGTCCTGCCACCAGGTGCCTTGGGCGCCGATCAGGTGACGGCCCACCAGGTCGGCCGCGCTCAAGTCATCGTGGCAAGCGACGGTGTACAGCGGCAGCTTCAAGCGGTGGGCCATGTGCTGGACGAAACGGGTCTTGCCGCAGCCAGTGGGGCCTTTGATCAGCACCGGCATGCCGTGCTGCCAGGCCTGTTCGAACATCGCCTGCTCGTTGTCCTGGGGTTGATAAAAGGGTTCGTCGGGGTGCTGCAAAGTGTGGATAGCGTTCATGGCGAGGGCCTGATCAGACAACACGATTGCCGGCCACGCTACGGTGCCCTGCGACAACCTGGCAAGGGCGGCGGGCGGCAAACTTGATCGCCGTCAAGCGGCTCACCACCGCCCTGGGCATAGCCTTGCATCGCACCAAGAACCTGCGCGCCGAACGTCATTTACAGCGCAGCGCGGGTCATGCCTGAGGAGAAATGGAATGCTGATCAGCCACAAAAAATCGTGGGCCCTGAGGGTGACGGCGCTGTGTACAGCGCTGGTTGCTCCCTACGCCTTCGCCGACCAACCCACCACGCCGGAATCACCTCGCGTGGTCAAGACCGAAGGCGCCCCGGACCTGAGCCAGGCCGACTTCGACTCGGCGAAGGAAATCTATTTCCAGCGCTGCGCCGGCTGCCACGGGGTGCTGCGCAAGGGCGCCACCGGCAAGCCGCTGACACCCGACATCACCCAGTCCCGCGGCCAGGCTTACCTGGAAGCGCTGATCACCTACGGCTCGGCCGCCGGCATGCCGAACTGGGGCACCTCCAACGCCCTGACCAAAGACCAGATCACGGTGATGGCCAAGTTCATCCAGCACACCCCGCCGACGCCGCCGGAATGGGGCATGGCCGAAACCCTCAAGACCTGGAAGGTCCTGGTCAAACCCGAGGACCGGCCGACCAAGCAGCTCAACAACCTCAACCTGCAAAACCTGTTTTCAGTCACCCTGCGCGACGACGGCAAGATCGCCTTGATCGACGGCGACAGCAAGAAAATCGTCAAGCTGATCGACACCGGTTACGCGGTACACATCTCGCGCATCTCGGCGTCGGGGCGCTACCTGCTGGTGATCGGCCGGGACGCCAAGATCGACATGATCGACCTGTGGCCGAAAGAGCCGACCAAGGTCGCGGAAATCAAGGTCGGTATCGAAGCCCGTTCGGTGGAAACCTCCAAGTTCAAAGGCTACGAGGACAAGTACACCGTTGCCGGTTCGTACTGGCCACCGCAGTTCACCATCATGGACGGCGAGACCCTGGAGCCCAAGCAGATCGTCTCGACCCGGGGCATGACCGTCGACACCCAGCAATACCATCCCGAGCCGCGCGTCGCGGCGATCATCGCCTCCCACGAGTGGCCGGAGTTCATCGTCAACGTCAAGGAAACCGGCAAGGTGATGCTGGTCAACTACCAGGACATCAAGAACCTCACCATCACCAGCATCGACGCCGCACCGTTCCTGCATGACGGCGGTTGGGACAGCAGCCATCGCTACTTCATGACGGCCGCCAACAACTCCAACAAGGTCGCGGTGATCGACTCCAAGGACCGCAAGCTCACCGCCCTGGTGGATGTCGGCAAGACCCCGCACCCAGGCCGTGGCGCCAACTTCAACCATCCGCTCTACGGACCGGTGTGGGCCACCAGCCACTTGGGCGATGCAGGGGTTTCGCTGATCGGCACCGACCCGGTCAAGCATCCGCAATACGCCTGGAAACAGGTCGCTTCGCTCCAAGGTCAAGGCGGCGGTTCGCTGTTCATCAAGACCCACCCCGCGTCGCGCCACCTGTATGTCGACACCACCCTCAGCCCTGACGCCAAGCTCAGCCAATCGGTGGCGGTGTTCAACATCGACAAGCTCGACGCCGGCTACACCGTGCTGCCGATTGCCGAATACGCCGGCATCAAGAAAGGCGCGTTGCGCGTGGTGCAACCGGAATACAACAAGGCCGGCGACGAGGTCTGGTTCTCGGTCTGGAGTGGCCAGGAAGACGAGTCGGCGTTGGTGGTCATCGACGACAAGACCCTCAAGGTCAAGAACGTGATCAAGGACAAGCGCCTGATCACCCCGACCGGGAAATTCAACGTCTACAACACCCAACACGACATCTATTGAGCCCCATCAATAAGAGGAAAAACCATGAAGCCTATTCTGATCGCACTGGCCTTGACGGCCGCCTACAGCCTGCCGGCGTTGGCACAAGACGGCCCGACGCTGTTCAAGAGCAAGCCCTGCGCGGCCTGTCACTCCATCGACACCAAGGTGGTGGGCCCGGCGCTCAAGGAGGTCGCGGCGAAAAACGCCGGCGTCGCCGGAGCCCAGGATTTGCTCGCCAAGCACATCAAGGAAGGGACGCAAGGCAACTGGGGACCGATGCCAATGCCGGCCAATCCGGTGACGGAAGAGGAAGCCAAGATCCTGGCGGCGTGGGTCTTGACCCTTAAGTAACGCTCAAGGAGCACATCTGTGTGGCGAGGGGATTTATCCCCGCTGGGCTGCGAAGCAGCCCCAGGAAGGGCAGAACCTATCTGCCTGACACACCGCGATGTCAGGTTTTAGGGCTGCTTCGCACCCCAGCGGGGATAAATCCCCTCGCCACAGGGGACGCGCAAAAACTCAATCTAGGAGGACGTCATGGAACGACACCGCTTCATCACCTCGATAACCACCCTCCTCTTCATTTTCTCCTCCTGCGCGCTGGCCGCTCCCGACAGCCAGCGCCAGGCCCAACTGCAACACCTGCTGGACCAGGATTGTGGCGCCTGCCACGGCCTGTACATGACCGGCGGCCTCGGCCCCCCCCTGACCCACGAAGCCCTGGCCGGAAAATCCCGCGACAGCCTCATCGCCACCGTCACCCTCGGCCGGCCCGGCAGCGCCATGCCCGGTTGGGCCGCGCTGCTCGAACCCGACGACATCCGCTGGCTGGTGGACCGGCTCCTTCAAGGAAAACCCGCCCAATGATCCGTTCTCTCCTGTCCTCCACGGCCATCGCCCTGCTGCTCTGCGGTTGCGCCCAGACACCGTTGCGCGGCACCGGCGATTTGGGCGTGGTGGTGGAACGCGCCAGCGGCAGCCTGCAAATCATCGAAAGTGACACCCGCACCGCCCTGGGCCGCGTCGAAGGCCTGGGCGACCTGTCCCACGCCTCGGTGGTGTTCTCCCGCGACCAGCGCTACGCCTATGTGTTCGGTCGCGACGGTGGCTTGAGCAAAGTCGACCTGCTGAAGACGCGCATCGAGCGCCGGATCATCCAGGGCGGCAACAGCATTGGCGGTGCGATCAGCCAGGACGGCAAGCTGATCGCCGTCTCCAACTACGAGCCCGGCGGCGTCAAGGTGTTCGATGCCCGGACCCTGGAACAGGTCGCCGACATCCCGGCCACGCCGTTGCCCGGCGGCCAGAAACGTTCACGCGTGGTCGGTTTGGTGGATGCGCCGGGACAACGCTTCGTGTTCAGCCTGTTCGACACCGGTGAGATCTGGACCGCCGACTTCAGCCAGGGCCTCACCCCACGCATCGAACGTTTCACCGCCATCGGCCAGCAACCCTACGACGCCCTGATCACCCCCGACGGGCGTTATTACATGGCCGGGCTGTTCGGCGAGGACGGCATGGCCCAACTCGACCTCTGGTACCCGGAGCGCGGGGTGAAACGGGTGCTCGGGCATTACGGACGCGGCCAGGACAAGCTGCCGGTGTACAAGATGCCGCATCTGGAAGGCTGGGCGCTGGCCGACCAGCAAGCCTTCGTGCCTGCCGTCGGGCATCACCAGGTCTTGGTGATGAATGCCCAGGACTGGCAGCAGACCGACGCCATCGCCGTGGCCGGCCAACCGGTGTTCGTCACCGCGCGACCAGATGGCCGGCAACTGTGGGTCAACTTCGCTTATCCGGACAACGACCGCGTCCAGGTCATCGACACCCAGACCCACACCATCGTCGCCGACCTGCGGCCAGGCCCGGCGGTGCTGCACATGGAGTTCACCGCCCGGGGCGACCAACTGTGGCTGTCGGCCAGGGACGGTGGCGAGGTCCAGGTATGGAACCCGTATCGGCTCGAACGCCTGGGCAGCCTGCCGGCCCTGAGCCCCAGCGGCATTTTTTTCAGCAGTCGCGCGCACAAACCGGGGTACTGACCATGACACCCAACTCACTGGCCCGACGCCTGATCGATCGATTCCAGCACGGTCTGCCGTTGTGCGCCGAGCCCTATCAAGCCATGGCCCAAGCCTTGGGCTGCAGCGAAGCCCAAGTCATCGACTGCCTGCAACACCTGCAGGTGGCCGGGACCTTGTCGCGGGTCGGTCCGGTGTTCGAACACTCCCGCGCCGGAGCCAGCACCCTCGCCGCCCTGGCCGTGCCCGAAGATCGCCTGCACCAAGTGGCGGCACGCATCAGCCAATACCCGGAAGTCAACCACAACTATGCCCGGGAACATCGCTACAACCTCTGGTTCGTGCTGACCGGTCCCAACCGGGCGCACCTGGACAACATCCTTCAGGAACTGGAACACGACACCGGTCTCACGCCACTTGACCTGCCCATGCTCACCGCCTACCGCATCGACCTGGGCTTTGCCCTGGAGGCCACCCCATGAACATCGCCCTGAGCGAACAACAGTCACTGGCGCTGCGCCGTCTGCTGGAAACCGGCCTACCCCTGACCTCCCGTCCCTTCCAGGCCTTGGCCGAACAGATCGAGGCCAGCGAACCACAGGTACTCGAACAGGTGCAGCGCTGGCATGAACAGGGTCTGTTCCGCCGTGTCGGCCTGGTGGTCAACCATCGCGCCTTGGGGTTTTCCGCCAACGCCATGCTGGTGCTGGATGTGCCGGACGCCCTGGTCGATGAAGTCGGCCGACGCCTCGGCCAGGCCCCGGGCATCAGCCTTTGCTACCAGCGTCCACGGCGCCTGCCCCAGTGGCAATACAACCTGTTCTGCATGATCCACGGTCGCCAGCGTGACCGCGTCGAGGCCCAGGTCCAGGCGCTGCTGGAAGAACACCTGCTGGACGACCTGCCCCACCAGTTGCTGTTCAGCACGCACCTGTTCAAGCAATGCGGCGGACGTTTCGCCGCACCGGTCGGAGCCCGTAGCGATGGATGACCTCGACCGGCGCCTGATCAATCGCCTGCAACTGGGCCTGCCACTGGTCCGTCACCCTTGGCAGGCCCTGGCCGAGGAACTGGACAGCAATGCGACTGAACTGCTGGACCGCCTGCATGAACTGCTCAACGACGGCGTGCTGACCCGCTTCGGCCCGATGTTCGATATCGATCGCCTGGGCGGTGCGTTCACCCTGGCGGCACTGGCGGTGCCCGAATCGCGCTTCGAAACCATCGCCGAGCTGCTCGCGGACATGCCCGAAGTGGCCCACAACTACCGCCGCGAGCACACCTGGAACATGTGGTTCGTGCTCGCCTGCCCCAGCGAACAGGCGATCAACGACACCCTGCTGCGCATCGAGCACCTGACCGGTCTGATGCCGCTGAACCTGCCCAAAGAGGAGACCTACCATGTCGGCCTGTACTTCCCCGTCTGAGTCGTTGTGGCAAGTACCGCCACGGCTGGATGAAACGCCCTTGGCCCTGCGCCTGGTGGAACTGACCCAGGCCGGCCTGCCCTTGCTCGAAGACCCCTGGGCCTGGCTGGCCGAGCAACTGGGCTTGAGCGTGGAATCCACCCTCGACCTGCTCAAGCGCCTGCAGGCCGAGGGTGCAATCCGCCGCATTGCCGCCGTGCCCAATCACTATCGCCTGGGCTATCGCCACAACGGTATGACGGTGTGGGACGTGGCCGATGCCGATATCGCACGCCTCGGCGCCCTGCTGGGGGCGCAGCCCTTTGTCAGCCACTGCTATCGGCGCCCGCGCCGGCCCGGTTGGCGCTACAACCTGTTCGCCATGGTCCACGGCCGCAGCCGCGAAGAAATCGACCGCTACCGCGAACACCTGCGCTATCTGCTGGGGGACGCCTGCGCCGCCGACGACATGCTGGTGAGCAGCCGCATCCTGAAAAAAACCGGCCTGCGCTTGACACCTGTGGGAGCAAAGCTTGCTCGCGAAACAGGCGCCTCGGTTTTATGAAGGACCGCATCGGCTTTATCGCGGGCAAGCCTTGCTCCCACAACAAAGGAGCACCTATGTTGAGACCGGCCTGCGCCTGTCGCCTGTGGGAGCAAAGCTTGCTCGCGAAGCAAGCACCTCGGTTCCAGAAGGACCGCATCAGCTTCATCGCGGGCAAGCCTTGCTCCCACAACAAAGGAGCACCTATGTTGAGACCGGCCTGCGCCTGTCGCCTGTCGCCTGTGGGAGCAAAGCTTGCTCGCGAAGCAAGCACCTCGGTTCCTGAAGGACCGCATCGGTTTCATCGCGGGCAAGCCTTGCTCCCACCAAGCCTTGCTCCCAAGACAAAGGAGCACCTTATGTTGAGGATCAGCCACTACCTGCGGGCCCTGGCCGGGCATTGCCCCGCCCCACGTGTCGCGCCACCGGGCAGCCAGCGCCCGCCGGTGGTGATCTGGAACCTGCTCAGGCGCTGCAACCTGACCTGCAAGCACTGCTATGCAACATCCGCCGACAGCGTGTTTCGCGATGAACTGGACACAGCGGCCGCCCTCCAGGTCATCGACGACCTGCATGATGCCGGGGTGCGCGTGCTGATCCTGTCCGGCGGCGAACCCTTGCTGCGCGACGATCTGTTCCAGCTCAGCGCCTATGCTCGCGACAAAGGCTTTTTCCTGGCCCTGTCCACCAACGGCACGCTGATCGACGCGTCCAACATCGACCAGATTGCCGCGGCGAACTTCGACTACGTCGGCATCAGCATCGATGGCCTGGAAGCGACCCACGATGAATTCCGTCAGCTCAAGGGCAGCTTCGCCAGCTCCATGGCGGCCATCCGCCTCTGCCGCGAGCAAGGGATCCGGGTCGGGTTGCGCACCACCCTCACCCAGCAAAACCATGCCCAACTGCCACGTTTGCTGGACTTGATGGATGAATACGACGTACAGAAATTCTACCTGTCGCACCTCAACTACAGCGGCCGGGGCAAGCGCAGTCGCAAGCTCGATGCCCATCAGCAGATGAGCCGCGAGGCCATGGACTTGATCTTCGAACGGGCCTGGCACGACATCGAACAAGGCCGCGACAGTGACTTCGTCAGCGGCAACAACGACGCCGACGCAGTCCTGTTGCTGCAATGGGTATCCCGGCGCCTGCCCCAACACTACGCCGCACTGGAGCAGATGCTGCGGGCCTGGGGCGGCAATGCGTCGGGCAGCGGCATCGCTAACATCGACAACACCGGCGAGGTTCACCCCGACACCTACTGGTGGCAGCACTCGGTGGGCAACGTGCGCCAGACACCGTTCAAGACCCTCTGGTCAGAGCGCCCCGACGCCCTGCTCTTGAAGCTGCGCGAACACCCCCGGGCCGTGGGCGGCCGCTGTGGGCAATGCCGCTGGCTGGACATCTGTAACGGCAATACCCGCACCCGCGCCTGGGCCGACGGCGACCTGTGGGGCCAGGACCCCGGCTGCCACCTCAGCGATGACGAAATTGGCCTGCATCCGATCCCCAGCGTTGCGCTGCCCTGCGCCTGATGAACCGACGGCGAACCTGATACCGAACCAAGGAAGTCCCATGCCTGCCTCCATCGTTTTGCCCGCTGCCCTGCAATCGCCCTTCAGACCGGGCGAGGTCGCCCTGGTCGGCGCCGGCCCCGGTGACCCGGGCCTGCTGACGTTGCGCGCCTGGAGCCTGTTGATGCAGGCCGACGCGGTGGTCTATGACCGCTTGATCAGCGCGCAATTGCTCAGCCTGATTCCACTCACCTGCGCCCGGCATTACGTCGGCAAGGCCGCCGGCTGCCACAGCCTGCCCCAGCCACAGATCAACGAACTGCTGGCCGACCTGGCCGACCAGGGACAACGGGTGGTGCGGCTCAAGGGCGGCGATCCGTTCATCTTCGGTCGCGGCGCCGAGGAACTGGAGTATCTGCTGGCGCGGGGTATCGATTGCCAAATCGTGCCTGGCATCACCGCCGCGGCCGGTTGCAGCACTTACGCCGGCATTCCCCTGACTCATCGCGACCTGGTCAATTCCTGTCGTTTCATCACTGGTCATCTGCAACGCGAAGGCGACCTGAACTTGCCTTGGCAAAGCCTGGCGGATGACAGCCAGACCCTGGTGTTCTACATGGGCTTGTCGAACCTCGGCACCATTGCCACGCAGTTGATCGCCGCGGGCCTGGCGGCTGATACGCCGGCGGCGTTGATCAGCAACGGCACGCGCCCCGACCAGCAGGTCCTGCGCGGTACTCTCCAGCAACTGCCGGAGCTGGCGCAGGCGTGCGCCGAAGGCCTGCCGACCTTGACGGTGATCGGCAAGGTGGTCGGCTTGTTTGCCCATCAGTTGCTGGAACATCCAGCCCGTCTGCACCCGGCCCTACCGCTCCAGCCAAATATCGCGAGGGTCGCCTCATGAGAATCGGCTGGCTTGCCCCATTGCTGTGGATCGGCACTGTCCACGGCGCCACAGTGCCGGAACCGGACCTGGCATCGGCCGAACAGACCTACCAGCAACACTGCCAGCAGTGCCACGGGGTCAATCGCATCGGCGCTGCCGGGCCGGCACTGTTGCCGCAGAGCCTGAGCCGGATCAAGCCCGACGAAATCCGCCAGGTGATCACCCATGGACGCCCGGCCAGCCAGATGGCGGCGTTCGGCGCAGTGCTAACGCCCACGCAGATCGATGGCCTGACCCACTACCTTCAACGTCCGCCCGCCGTCGAACCGACCTGGAGCGAGGACGATACGCGCCGCAGTCATCGCCTGCTGGCGGATGTCGCCAGCCTGCCTGATAAACCCCAGCACCACGCTGATCCGCTGAACCTGTTCGTGGTGGTGGAGGCTGGCGATCATCACGTCGATATCGTCGATGGGGATCGCTTCGAAGTCCTGGCACGCTTCGCTTCACACTTTGCGCTGCATGGCGGCCCGAAATTTTCCCCGGACGGACGCTTTGTCTATTTCGCCTCCCGGGACGGCTGGATCAGCCTGTATGACCTGCATAACCTCACGCTGATCGCCGAGGTGCGGGCCGGGCTCAATACCCGCAACCTGGCGGTGAGCAAGGACGGGCGCTGGGTGCTGGTGGGCAACACCCTGCCGGGCAACGTGGTGGTGCTGGATGCCCGCGATCTGTCACTGGTCAAGACCGTTGCAACGGTGGGCCTGAACGGTCAGCCGTCGCGGGTCAGTGCGGTGTATACCGCGCCACCGCGCAACAGCTTCATCGTCGCCTTGAAAGACGTGAAAGAGGTCTGGGAGCTATCCACCGGACCGAACCCGGACTTCGTGCCCCGACGGATCGAGGCCGAGGATTACCTCGATGATTTTTCTTTCTCGCCTGATTACCGGCAGTTGCTCGCCACCTCACGCAAGGCCCAGGGCGGCCAGGTGATCGACCTCGACACCGGACGGATCGTCACTGACATCGCGCTGCCGGGCATGCCGCACCTGGGCTCGGGGACCTATTGGAAACGCGATGGACACTGGGTGTTCGCCACGCCCAACATCAGCAAAGGGCTGATCTCAGTGATCGATTTCGACACCTGGAAAGTCATCAAGCAGATCCCCACGCTCGGGCCGGGATTCTTCCTGCGCAGCCACGTCAACTCCCGCTACGCCTGGACCGACGTGTTCTTCGGCCCGGACAACGATGCCATCCACCTGATCGACAAACAGACCCTGGAAATCGCCCACACCCTGCGGCCCATGCCCGGCAAGACCGCCGCCCACGTCGAGTTCACCCGCGATGGTCGCTACCTGCTGTTGAGCATCTGGGATAGCGATGGCGCGCTGATCGTCTACGACAGCAACACCCTCAAGGAAATCAAGCGACTGCCCATGAACAAGCCTTCGGGCAAGTACAACGTCGGCAACAAGATCGAGTTTGCCGAGGGGACGTCGCACTGAAAAAAAGGGGCTGATGCGCAGCCCCCTGGAGCAAACTCCCCGCCACAACAGACTGCGACGGGGTTCAGTTGGAATGACTATTGTGGCGAGGGGATTTATCTGTGGAAATAAAGGCCTGTGGGAGCATGGCTTGCCCGCGATGAACGATAACGCGGTTCAGCTGTTCGAACGCGGCGCGGCTATCGCGGGCAAGCCTTGCTCCCACAAGCCTTGCTCCCACAGGCCTTGCTCCCACAGACGGCGTCGGACCCAAAGGATTCAACTCTTACCAGGTAAGCACCGCCCCCACCGCAAACGTGTCGGTATCTTCGTTCTGGGCGCTCGTATCGTGGCCATTGATTTCGAACTGGTTGTACTCGGCCACGAGCTTGAGGTTGTCGTTGATGTCATGGAACAGCGCGATGCCACGGGTTTCGTAATCGGCACCACTGCCTACCACGCCATTGCCGTCGTCGTCGGTCTTGCCGTAGGACAACGCCAGGCGGTTCTTGCCCAACTTGTACGAGCCCTGCAACAGATAGCCCTTGCTGTCGACATTGCGCAGGGTCGCTTCACCGGCATTGTTGGTGAAAAACGGGTTGATGCCCTTGGCCTGGAACCCCGAACCGGTGAGCGACAGCCCGCCCATCTTGGCTTGCACGCCATACCCCAGGCCCTTGGAAGTGACCGATTCGACGCTGGAGTCGGTGTTGTCCGAGGTCTGGTAGCTGCCGTTGAGCCAGCTGTAGATCTTCGCCCCGCCCAAGTCGAACTGGTAGGTGATCTCGCTCTCGGTGCGCGGGTTTTCCTGATAGGCCTTGCCGGTGGCGCTGTTGTCGTTGGTGTCCACCGGGTCCATGATCCCCACCGCCACCCGCAGCCCATCCATCACTGGCGTGCGGTAGGTGATCTGCGAGGTCGGGAACGGGTACGGATAGCCGCTGCCGATGTTGCCGAACGAGACGCCACCGCCGTCCACCAGCCCCAGGGTGTCGCTGACTTGGCCATAACCAGCGAGCAGTTCGTCCAGCAGGATGTTGGAGCGGGCAAACAGGCCGAAGTCCTTGCCGATCAGCACTTCGCCCCACTCCGGGTTGGCCACGGTGCCGTAGAACTGGCGCACATCGATGGCGGTGTCGGTGCCGTTGGTTTCACTGTCGTTGATGGTCACCCAGAACGAGGCCCGGGCGCCGAGCTTGAGGTCATCGACCTGCTTGCCCATATTGAAACCCAGGTAGTTGGGCAAAAAGCCCATCTTGACCCGCGCCTGCCGACGGTCGTACTGCTCACCGGCGCGGTCCACGTCGCTGTTGACGTAGAAGGCGTTGATATAGCCATCGGTGGAAAAGGTGGTCTGGTCCTTGTCGTACAGCATGATTTCAGCGTTGGCCCAAGGCGTCAGGCCCAGGCTGGAAAGACCGGCGATGACCGCAGGCAAAAAACGCAGGCAGGTATTTTTATTGTTGTGCATGGCGCGCTCCGCAACAGGGGACGGGATGTCGGAGGCGATTATCGAAAGGCGCCCGGGCGCGTCATACGCTGCCTTGGAGGCAATTGGCGGATGCTTTGGCAGCGCCGGCCCGGCGCGGCAGTTTGGGTGTAAGACGGCGAGGCTGGCGGGCGCGGTACTTTGGGTGTGGGCCGCAAGGTGGCTTGGGAGGATGCGGGGAGGATTTATCTGTGGGAGCAAGACCTGTGGGGAGGCCTGGGGGAGCAAGACCTATGGCGATACCTGTGGGAGCAAGGCTTGCCCGCGATGAACGATAACGCGGTTCAGTTGTTCGACCGCGGCGCGGCTATCGCGGGCAAGCCTTGCTCCCACAGGTATTCCCGCAGGCCTTGCTTTCTCGCTGCCTTCTCAGAACCGCGGCTTGACGGTCTTCCAGTCCGGCCGGTAACGCTGCATCTGCCGCACATCGTCGCGCTGGCGAATGCCGCAACTGAGAAACTGCTCATGCAGTTTGCCCAGTTGATCCCGATCCAACTCCAGGCCAAGACCCGGCGCCCGGGTGATCTTCACGCAGCCGTCGACAATCGGCAGCTTGCCGCCCTTGATCACTTCTTCATCCGGCTCCTGCCACGGGTAATGGGTGTCGCAGGCATAGTCGAGGTTCGGCACCGCAGCCGCCACGTGGGCCATGGCCATGAGGCTGATACCCAAGTGCGAGTTGGAATGCATCGACACGCCCAGGCCGAAAGTGCTGCACATTTTCGCCAAGATCTGAGTGTCCCGCAGGCCGCCCCAGTAATGGTGGTCGGCCAACACGATCTGCACGCTCTCCAAGGCCACGCTGCGGCGGAACTCATCGAAATCGGTGACCACCATATTGGTCGCCAGCGGCAACCCCGTGCGCTTGTGCAGCTCGGCCATGCCTTCCAGCCCGGGCGTCGGGTCCTCGTAATACTGCAAGTCATCCCCCAGCAGCTCGGCCATGCGAATCGAGGTCTCCAGGGACCAGTTGCCATTGGGGTCGATGCGCAACGGGTAGCCGGGGAACGCCTGTTTCAGCGCCTTGATGCAGGCGACTTCATGCTCGGGATCAAGGGCGCCAGCCTTGAGCTTGATGCTCTTGAAGCCATAGTCCTGAATCATTCGCCGGGCCTGGGCGACGATCTGCTCTTCGTTGAGCGCTTCGCCCCAATTGTCGGCCGGATACGGCGAATCGATATGCTCGGCGTACTTGAAAAACAGGTAGGCACTGAACGGAATCTCGTCGCGAATCGCGCCGCCCAGCAGGTCCACCAACGGCACGTTCAGGTAGTGGGCTTGCAAGTCCAGGCAAGCCACTTCGAACGCCGAATAGGCATTGCTCACCGCCTTGCTCGCATGGGAGCCCGGCGCCAATTCGGCACCGGCGACGCTGGCCGGTTTCTGCGCGGCGACGGTCGCCTGGACGATGGCCCGCAATTGATTGAGGTTGAACGGGTCCAGGCCAATCAACTGGCTCTGCAACTGCTGCTGGATCGCCAGGGCCGGGGCATCGCCGTAGCTCTCCCCCAGGCCGATGTAACCGTTGTCGCTCTCGATCTCGATGATCGAGCGCAGCGCGAACGGCTCATGGATGCCGCTGGCATTGAGCAAAGGTGGATCGCGAAAAGCGATGGGTGTGACGGTGACGCGTTTGATCTTCATACAGCGGCTCCGATCATTGTTGACGAACGGGACGATGATGGACGCGACGGATTGTTCCCGTCTAATCTAACTTGGCACTTGATTGATACCTGGATTGAATCAATGTTTGAACTGGCCCAGCTACGCTGCTTCACCACCGTGGCGACCGAACTCAACTTCCGGCGTGCCGCCGAACGCCTGAACATGACCCAGCCACCGCTGAGCCGGCAGATCCAATTGCTGGAGCATCACCTGGGCGTCGAACTGTTCACCCGCAGCACCCGCAGCGTGGCGCTCACCGCCGCCGGCCGGGCGTTTTTCATCGAAGCACAAAACCTGTTGGAACAGGCGCAACAGGCCGCCGTGGCGGCCAAACGTTTTGCCAAGGGTGACATTGGCTCGGTCACCATCAGCTTCGTCGGCAGCGCGGTGTACGAGTTCTTGCCCAAGGTGATCGCCGAGGCCCGGCTGAAACAGCCCCAGGTCAAAATCGTCCTGGCGGAAATGAACACCTACCAACAGCACGAAGCCCTGCGCGCCCGGCGCATCGACCTGGGCATCGTCCGCTCGCCGCTGCTGGAAACCGGCTACGCCACCGAATGCCTGGTGCGCGAACCTTTCGTGCTGGCGGTGCCCGCCGGTCATCCGCTGGCCAGCGCCGATACCGTGAGCGTCCACGACTTGGACGCGCAACCGTTCCTGATGTACTCCCACGCCGCCTACCCGCCCTTCAACGAACTGCTCACCGGCATGCTGCGCTCGGCCCGGGTCGCACCGCAGTTCGTGCAATGGCTGGGCTCGTCGCTGACGATCCTGGCCCTGGTCAACGCCGGCATGGGCCTGGCCCTGGTACCGCGTTGCGCCAGCAGCGTGGTGTTCAAGGACGTGGTGTTTCGCGAGATCGACCTGGGCGAAGGGGTGCAGAGCGAGTTGCATTTGGTGTGGCGCGAGGATAATGACAACCCGGCGTTTACCATGCTGCTGGAAGGGATTCGGGGGGCGGTTCGGGAAGGGTTGTGAAGGCGGAGCAACAAGGCCCATGGGGTTGGCAGTGGCTGACCGAGCGTCGTGGACTTAGGTTGCGAGGGCGCTCGCAGCGCCCCCACAACACTACCTGGCGATTACCCAGGCTTGTGGTTATCCAGTACTCGATTGACCGCTAACTCACCCAACATGATGACCCGTTGCAGCACCAGCATCGTTTGGCGTCTTGGGCCGTCCGCCAAATCGGTGAGGTCGCTGACCATCACGCTGGCAGATGCCAAGGATTCGCACGCCTCAACGAGTAACGTTTCGTCATCCACCGCTGCGTCGATGGTGAAGATCGTGCTGGGTTTGCGGGGCTGTATCTGCGTTTTCGTTGCCCCGGGGTTCAGGTAGTGCTTGAGCGCGCGGTCTGCCGCCTCTTTCAACTTTTCAGGGTCGAGAGAGTCGCCGTAGAGTACCGAGTCGATATCCGGGGGGTTGGGAGTAACCTTGAACATATAACTAATTCCCTCAGTTGGGGCCGCAACCGTTCTCGACTAAAAGAAGGGTGGCGGCTGTGCGCAGGTTAGTCGACCGGTGGAATTAGCAAGCCCGGCGCGCCCAAGGGCGCCCTGCGCACAACCACCATCAAGTGCAGGAATAGAATGACCTGACTGAATGGTACTTATGCACTTTACTAAAACCGTCCGGGCGACTAAACCCGACCACTGATGGGCAGTGGCAGGGAAACGATAGAGGCCAGGGGCAAAGCGCACAAGCCGGCGGATTCTGACGCATGCGTAAGTAAGGACGCAAGGTCTCGTAGCCTTTAGGGCGTAATGTGGAGTGTATTTAAACGTGTCGCGCTGGATATGTTTATGGCAATTAAACGGGGCGACTTTTATTCGTTATTTCTTGGGACTGTATTGGTGTAAATACAGTGTCTTACGGGACGCTTTGGCCTCATCGATATTAAACGAGGTCATGCCGTAGATAATACGTTGGCGGATACTTTGAGGAGTCTTCCTACAGCTGACCGGCTATAACTTGTTGCGTTATCAAATGGCACCTTGCCCGATATTTACCCTGCGATTCCTCATAGACCGATCAATATGTATTTTCAGCCTTAAAAATCACATGGTTGCAATTTGTTCCATGAGAGCTTGCTCCCGCTGGGCTGTAGGAGCTGACGAGTGCAACGAGGCTGCGATCTTTCCTCTGTCCATTGAGTCCAAAGCGAAAGATCGCAGCCTTCGGCAGCTCCTACCGCAGCCCAGCGGGAGCAAGCTCCCTCGCCACATTGTCAGTGCCCTATTCCAGTCCCCCTCGACAAGTTGTACGATGACCGACGAGCACGCATCGCTCGCGTTCCTGATACCTACAACAACAAGGAAACCCCCATGAAAAAAGCGACATTGGTCTTCGGCTTCTTGTGCCTGTTCGGCGGCTACGCTACGGCCGCTACATCGCCCGAGCAGGAGGTGGCCCAGGCGGTCGACCACCTGACCCAAGCCATGCTGCACAAAGACATCCCCCAGCTCCAGGCACTGGCCGCCGAGAACCTGACCTATGGGCACTCCAGCGGCAACATCCAGGACAAAAAAGCCTTCATCGCCGACATCGAAACGGGCAAGAGCGCATTCAAGACCTTGGAAATGAAGAACCAGAAAATTACTCTGTCCGGTGATGTGGCGCTGGTTCGCAATCACTTCTCGGCCCAGGCGCTCAAGGGCACTGAAGTGGTGCCGACGGAAATCGAGAACTTCCAGATCTGGCAGAAGCAGAAGGATGGCAAGTGGTTGCTGATCGGTCGTCAGGCGTTTCGATTCTGATAGCGGGCTAGGCCGGGAATCTCTGCGGCAAGCGCATTATTTGAGCGTGTGGTGATCCATTGTGGCGAGGGAGCTTGCTCCCGCTCGGTTGCGAAGCAGCCGCAAAAAAGGGGCCGCTACGCAGCCCAGCGGGAGCACGCTCCCTCGCCACAGGGATGCCCTTTTCAGCCCTGGCGCCTTGCGTCAGGCTCCGGCCCACTGCTCCCGGTACTGCAACAGGAAATCCACAAAAGCACGCACCCGCTGCGGTACGTACCTGCCATGGGGGTACAGCAAGGTGAACGGCCGGGAGCGACCCGCGAAAGGCGCAAGCACCTCCACCAACTGCCCGTTGGCCAGCTCCTGTTCGACGATGAACTTGTAAGTCTGGAACAAGCCCGCGCCATGCTTGGCCAGCGTCACGCCGCCGAGCACATCATCCGAACAGCAATAACCCCCTTGGCCGAACACTTCCTTTTCCTTGCCATCGATATTGAACAACCAGGAAATCCGTCGCCCACTGCTGGGCAACTCGAACTGGATGCACTCGTGGTCATCCAGGTCTTCAAGTACCTGCGGCGTGCCGGCCTTGCGCAGGTACTCCGGGGAGGCGATCACCACCAACTTCGCATCTTCCAGCAGCCGGGCGATCATCGACGAGTCGGGCTGGGCCCGCACCCGGATGGCGAGGTCATAACCTTCGGCAACAAAATCGATGTTTCGATTGCTCAGGTGCAGGTCCACCGTCACTTGCGGGTACAGCACCCTGAAGGCCGGTAGCAAGGGCAGGATGCGATGGTGACCGTAGGTGGTGGGCAGGCTGATGCGCAGTTGCCCGGACGGTACCGATTGCGCGCCCATCATTTCCTGTTGCGCCTCGACCAGTTGCGTCAGCGCTTGTCGGCATTGCTCGAAATAGGTCTTGCCGGCTTCGGTCAGGCGAATGCTGCGGGTGGTGCGCACGAAAAGCCGTGAGCCCAGGCGTTCTTCCAGGCGAAAGATCGAGCGGCTCACCGCCGCAGGCGTCACACCCGCCAATTGCGCCGCCGCGGTGAAACTGCCCGCCTCCGCCGCCAGACAGAACAGTTCTATGCTGCCCAATTGCAGGTCTTCGAAATGACGCTTCATGATTAGTTACACCGCGTATCAACTGAAGTTTCCAAAAGCCTGTTTATCAGTCCGTGGCGTATAAATACAGTGGCCTTGCAACACGCGGGCGTTGGCCCGCGTCCATTTCCCACCCGCTGGAGTGCACCATGCCTTTCGTCAATGTGCGAATTACCCGAGACGGCGTTACCCGTGAACAGAAAGCCCAGGTGATTTCCGAAATCACCGAAACCCTCCAGCGCGTGCTGGGCAAGGACCCACACTTGACCCATATCGTGATCGAGGAAGTCGACACGGATAATTGGGGATATGCGGGGATGACGACGACTGAGTATCGAAGTCTTCCCAAGGAGTGAGGCCCCACCTTTGCGAGCCCGGTCCGATTGACCGGGCTTTTTTCTGCCTGCCAACCCGCCAACCCTGTGGGAGCGAGCCTGCTCGCGATAGCGGTGTGTCAGTCAATATCAATACTGACTGGCCTGACGCTATCGCGAGCAGGCTCGCTCCCACAAGGGATTACTGGCGAACGTGGATTTTGCGATCAGCCGGGAACATTGTGGGAGCGGGCTTGCTCGCGAAGACAGAGTTTCAGTCAGAACTCTGTAGCTGACACACCGCCTTCGCGAGCAAGCCCGCTCCCACAGGGGATTGCTGGCGAACGTGGATTTTGCGATCAGCCGGGAACATTGTGGGAGCGGGCTTGCTCGCGAAGGCAGAGTTTCAGTCAGAACTCTGTAGCTGACACACCGCCTTCGCGAGCAAGCCCGCTCCCACAGGGATTTATGGTGTTCCAGATTGATTACATGACGTATCAACTCAAGTACCAGAAGCCTTATTTATCAAACCCTGGCGCATCAATACCCTGAGCTCAACCAACGCCACACCGGCGCATCGGTTCAACTCAATGTGATCAGGAGTCAATCATGAGCCTCAACAAAACCGTCATCATCACCGGCGCTTCCAGCGGGATCGGCCTGGGCTTGGTCAAGGCATTCCTCGCTCGGGGCTACAACGTGGTGGGCAATGCCCGCTCCCCGTCCGGCCTGGAGGCTGCCGCCGCCGAGCTCGGTCACCCGGCCGGTTTCCTCGGCGTGGCCGGCGACATCGCTGACCCGGCCACTTCAACCGCCCTGATCACCCAGGCCATCGAGGCGTTCGGCGCCGTTGACGGGCTGGTGAACAACGCCGGTTTTTTCCTGCCAAAACCCTTCGTCGAATACAGCCCCCAAGACCTGGACGCGCTGCTGGACACCAACCTCAAGGGGCTCGTCTTTGCCAGCCAGGCCGCTGCCGCGCACATGATCGGGCGCCAGCAAGGCTTCATCATCAACATTTCAGCCGCCGTGGCCCTGCAACCGAACATCCAGGTGCCCGCAGCACTGCCGGTGTTGATCAAGGGCGGCGTCAACCAGATGACCCGCGCCCTGGCCCTGGAACTGTCGCCCCACAACATCAAGGTCAACGCCGTCGCACCTGGCATCATCGACACGCCGATGCACGACCCGGCGCACCGCGACTTCCTCAACCACCTGGCCCCGGCCGGTCGTGTGGGCACCATCGAGGAAATTGCCGAGGCCGTGTTGTACCTGGCGGGTGCTGATTTCACGACTGGCGCGATACTGCCGGTGGACGGCGGGATGAGCACAGGCAAGTGGTAAATAGGCAAGTGGTAAAAAACGAAAACCCCGGAGGCCAGGCCTTCGGGGTTTTCGTGACGCAACGGATTCAGAGCGTGTAGGAGATACCAGCCTGCACGGTCCGCGGTGCGCCTGGATAGGCGTAGACGCCACCAAATGCACCCTCTTCGTAGTCGGCGTCAAACAGGTTCTTCAGATCCAGGTTGAGGCGGATCCGCTCGTTGACCTTGTAGTAGCCGAGCAGGTCCACGACGGTGTAACTGTCCATGGTAAAGGTGCTGGCCGCCGTGTTGCCGGCCCGCTCATCGACGTACTTGGCGCCCAGGCCCAAGCCGAGGCCCTTGAGGCCGCCGTCCTGGAACTCGTAGACGTTCAACAGGCTGAAGGAGTTCTTGGGCACGTTGAGCAAGCGGGTGCCGGACGGGATATTGATGTCCTTGGTCACTTCGGCATCCACATAGGCATAGCCACCGATCACGCGCCACTCCGGCGTCAGGTTGCCCGCCACGTTCAGGTCAAAACCACGACTGCGCACTTCGCCGGCAGCCACTTTGAAATCCGGGTCCACCGGATCATTGGTCAACACGTTACGTTTTTCGATCTGATACACCGCAGCATCGACGCTCAACTGGCGATCCAGGGCTTCCCACTTGACACCCATTTCGTAGGACTTGCCCTCTTCCGGCTTGAACCCTCCCCCTGCACTGCTGCGGCCGGTGTTAGGTTTGAACGAGCGGGCGGTGTTGGCATAGACAGCCACTGTGTCGGTCAGGTCGTAAATCATCCCCAGTCGCGGGGTCACGGCACTGTCGTTCACATTCCAGTTTCCAGTGTCGGTCACGAACGTTTTGTACTTATGCTCGAACCGCTCAAAACGCGCCCCAGCCAACACTTTCAACCGCTCAGTCAACGCCACCTGATCCTGGACAAACACACCAAACGTCTTGAGATTTTCCTGGTCATCGGTGGGCTTGCGCGTCAATGCCGGGCGTGGCTGGCCATGCACCGGATCGAAGATATCGATCGGGTAGGTACCGGGGGCACCAGAGGAGCGCTGAATGATCGACTGGTAATCGTAGTCTTCGTACTCAATGCCCGTCAGCAACGTGTGCTCGAACCCGCCGGTGGAAAAATGCCCGGTGAGGTTGAGCTGGGTGTCGTGGTCGGTCCATTCCAGCTTGCGGTAGTTGAAGTTGCGACTGAGGGTACGCCCATCGGCGCCGATGCTGTTGCCCTCCACGGCATTGCCCTGCAAGGTGCCGTCGAGCCACTGGGTGCCGCCGGCCAGGGTCCAATCGTCGTTGAGCATGTGCTCGAAACGCACCTGCAGCATGTTGTTGTCGTTGTGCAGCTTGCCCACGTCTTTCTCGCCGAAGAACGTATCCCGCGACGCGGTGCCGCGCTGGCCGGCGTAATGGGTCAGGCCACGGTCCAGCGGGGCATTGTTGCGCATGAAATCGCCTTCGAAGGTCAGGCGCGTGGTGTCGTTGACCTGCCAGCTCACCACTGGCGCGATGCCGTAACGCTCGGTCTCGACGTGATCGCGGAACGTATCGCCGCCCTCACCGATCACGTTCAGGCGATAAGCCAGGCGCCCTTCTTCGTCCAACGGACCGGACGCATCGAGCGTGCCGCGACGCATCCCCTGGTCGCTGACCTGGCTGCCCAGGGTCACCGTGCGCTCGGCCAACGGTTGCTTGGATACCACGTTGAAGGTACCGCCCGGGTCGCCACGGCCATAGAGCATGGTGGCCGGGCCGCGCAGGACTTCCAGGCGCTCGATGGTGTTGGCGTCCGGCATGTTCGGGTAGCCACGGTTGATCGGGAAACCGTTGCGGTAGAACTCGCCGGTGGTGAAACCGCGCACGGTGAAGGTGGTCAGGCCCTGGCCGCCGAAGTTGTTGGCCCGGCCTACGCCGCCGGCGTAGTCGAGGGCGTCTTGCAGGCGCGTGGCACTGAGGTCTTCAACGACATCGCGGGAAACGACGGAGATGGATTGCGGGGTTTCATGGATTGCCGTGTCGGTACGGGTCGCACTGGCCGAGCGGGTGGCGTGATAACCCTTCACCGGGCCCTGCGCTGTTTCATAGTCTGAATTGCCGACGATATCGGTCGCTTGCAACTCAAGGGAGGCCGGCTTGGCAGGGATCGGCTCTTCGGCCCAGGTGGGAATGGAATAAGCTTGGAGCACACACAGTGAAACGAGAATCCGACGCATCGATGCACAATCCTAATGGAAACAACCCCCCACATCGGGGGCTGACAAAAATGTGTCGCGAAAGATACAGTAACTCATTGTCGTTTGATATCTATTCCCATTAACACGGGATGTTTTTGTGACTGCTTAGTCAGCCATCGCGAGCAAGCTTTGCTCCCACAGGGATCTTTAGTGGATACAAGTCTTGGGATTGGCCCCTGCTCTGCGCTGTGGGAGCAAAGCTTGCTCGCGATGGCGCCAGGACAATCTCCCCCAAAACCCTACTGCCCCACCGCAATCGACTCCTCCTCGACCCGCTGGAAAAACCTCTGCGCACGTACATCCTGGGTATAAGCCACATTCAACCGCAGCCAATCACACGCCTCCCCTTGCGGCAGGAACGTCGAGCCCTGGGACAGTTGAATCTGCAGCTCCCGGGCGATTTGCTGCACCCGTTGTGCCGCCAAGCACCGCGGCCTGGCCCAGATGAACAGCCCTCCCATCGGCTCGGCAAAGACCTCCCAGTGGGCCGGGTCCAGTTGGCGCAGCGTGCTCGCCATCTGCTTGTTCAGGCGCTGGCGCAAGCGCTGGATCAGCTTGCGATAAGCACCGTTGGCCAGCAACGTCGCCACCACGTTTTCCGCCAGCAGCGAACAACCGATGCCGGTAATCATCTTGAC
This sequence comes from Pseudomonas sp. OA65, assembly GCF_017498305.1. Taxonomy (NCBI): domain Bacteria; kingdom Pseudomonadati; phylum Pseudomonadota; class Gammaproteobacteria; order Pseudomonadales; family Pseudomonadaceae; genus Pseudomonas; species Pseudomonas sp. OA65. Next base: position 29,496 of record NZ_JAGDEZ010000013.1, on the reverse strand, counting down.
TTCGGCCAGGCGCTGGATGATCTCGGGATGAGCGACCACGTAACCGATGCGCAGCGAACTGGACAGCGTCTTGGAAAAACTCGCCAGGTAGATCACCCGGTCCAGGGCATCCAGAGAGGCCAGGCGTGAGGTCGGACCATTCTGGAAATCGGCGTAGATGTCGTCCTCGATGAGACGAAAGTCATGGGCCGTCGCCAGTTGCAGCAGGCGGTAGGCCACGCTCGGCGCCAGGCTGGTGCCGGTGGGGTTCTGGTACATGCTGTTGATGAAGAAGTACGAGGGTTTATGCTCGCCGAGAAGCTGTTCCAGGCGGGCGATGTCCGGGCCTTGGGCGGTTCTCGGCACCGCCACGGTCTTCACCCCGTGCAGCTTCAGCAGATTGAACAGGTTGTAGTAGCCGGGGCTTTCCACCAGCACCAGGTCACCGGGCTTGAGCAGCGTTCGCACCAGCAGGTCGAGGCCCTGGCTGGCGCCTTGGGTGGTGATGATTTGCGCCGGGTCGACGTGAATGTCGATCAGGCCCAGGCGCTTTTGCAGGTGCAGGCGCAGATGAGGCGAGCCCAACGGGGTGCTGTAGTTGAACAACGCATGGTTGTCGCTGCGCACCACTTGGCGGATCGCCTGGCCCAGGTCGGTGTCGTCGCGCCAGGCGTCGGGCAGCCAGCCACAACCGAGCTTGAGCTGGGGCGATTCATTGTCGAACAACTGCCACGACGGGTTATCCGTATCGGGTGCCGGTTCCACCGGCCGGGCCAACTGTTGCGCGACATAAAAGCCCGCACCATGCCGAGACTCCAACACCCCGCTGGCCACCAGTTGGTCATAGGCCTTGATCACGCTCGACAGGCTCAGGTCATTGTCCCGCGCCAGTTGGCGAATCGACGGCATCCGCGCGCCGGGGCGAATGCCATGGGCGTCGATCCAGCCCGTGAGGTGCGTCACGAGCTGCCGGATCACAGGCTCGGCAACGTTGCGATCAATCTTCAGGTCCACGGCTGGCACTCTTGTTCAAGTGTTCTCAGATTTCGAGCGAACAGTTAAGCACAAATGGCCTGGGTCTGTTCCTTGTTTGCGCTGTGCCTGGCAGTGATAGTCCCCGGGACTTCATGCACACCCTTTAAGGAACACCCTTGAACCCATCGCATCGACATTCCTGGGGGCTGGCCTTCGGCCTTTGCCTGATCACCCTCGCGGTCAACCTGCAGGCGCCGCTGTACACCACCTATGCGCAGTTGTCCGGCTACGGGGCCGGCGCCACGGCGGTGGCGTTTTCCGGTTATGTGCTGGGCGTGCTCCCGGTGCTGCTGGCATTCGGTGGGCTGGCCGACCGGGTGGGGCGCAAACCGTTGATCCTCGTCGCCCTCGGGCTGTCGATGCTGGCGACGCTGGTGACCATCCTCTGGCCGAACCTGGTGGCGCTGGGCGTCGCGCGCCTGATGATGGGGGTCGGCACCGGGCTGGCTTCGGCCACGTCGACCGCCTATATGGCCGAGCTCATGGCAACCAGCGATACCCGCTCACCGGCCAACCGGGTGACCGCCAGCACTTCCCTGGGATTTGGCCTGGGGGCAGCGTTGACCAGCCTGTTCCTGTTCGTCCACCACAGCGCCACGCCCGGCAGCTTCTGGTTGCAGCTCGCGTTGGCCGCCCTGGCGATCGTCGTGGTCTGGCGACTCCCGGACCCGGCGCTGAAAACCAAAGACGCGCCGCTGCTGCGCCTGCCGTTGTTTCCCGCTGGCAGCCTGCCCTACAGTTTTTCCATGCTCTTGGCCTGGGCGACGTCGGGCCTGGTCATCGCCCTATTGCCGTCCGTGCTGGCGACCCACGACTTGCAGCGCTGGTCTGGCCTGTCGACCTTCACGGTCATCAGTTGCGGCTTGCTCTTCCAGCCTTGGGTGCGCCGCCTGCAACCGGCCAGGGCCACGTGCCTGGGGCTGTTGATCCTGCCCGCGAGCTACGCGCTGCTGGCCTGGGGCGCGAGCGCCGGCTCCCTGCTCGCCGTGCTGCTGGGGGCGTTGGGGGCCAGCAGCGCTTGCTACGGTTTCCTGTACCTGGGCGGTCTGTCGGCCATCACGGCCATGGCTGGGGCGGAAAAGGCCCGGGTCAGCGCCGGGTTCTTTCTGTTCGCCTATGTCGGGTTCAGCATTCCGGTGGTGGTGACCGGGTTGCTGGCTGACGCTTTTGGCGCTGACGTGGCGTTGGTCGTGTTTGGCCTGGCGTTGTTGGCGGGGGCGTCCGTCACCGGATGGCGCATCGTCCGGACCGAGGCTGATATGGCCCACTTTTCCCATGGCTGAACAAACAACCGTTGTGGCGAGGGAGCTTGCTCCCGCTCGATTGCACAGCAATCGCAAAATCCCGGGTCTGCTGCGCAGCCCAGCGGGAGCAAGCTCCCTCGCCACAAGGGGCTGGCTGGAGGATTGAGGGAGCCTGGGACAGCTCGACACCGCATCCGGCAAAGTCGTATACCATATCCCCACCTAAGCCGAACGACCCGCCGCCGTGACTTTATCCAAGTTCAACCTGCCTGACCTGGGCAACACCCCGTCCACCTCGGAAATCATCACCCGCCACCTGCGCGATGCCATCGTAGCCGGGCATTTTGCCGAGGATGAGCCGATTCGCCAGGATGACATCGCCCGCCAGTTCAACGTCAGCAAGATTCCCGTGCGCGAAGCCCTCAAGCGTCTGGAGGCCGAGGGCCTGGTGATGTTCCAGCGCAATCGCGGGGCGATGGTGACGCGCATTTCCGAGGCGGAACTGGCGCAGATGTTCGAAGTGCGCATGCTCCTGGAAGACAAAGTCCTGCGCCTGGCGATTCCCAACATGACCGAAGACACCTTCGCCCGCGCCGAAAGCATCTGCCAGGAGTTCATCGGTGAAGACGACGTCGGGCGCTGGGCCGAACTGAACTGGCAACTGCACGCCTGCCTCTACGAGCCAGCGCAACGGCCCTTCATGGTGAGCCTGATCCGCTCGGTGCACGACAAGCTGGAGCGGTACTTGCGCATGCAGATGAGCCTGTCGGCCGGTAAGGACCGTGCCGATCACGAGCACCGGGAAATCATCAAGGCCTGCCGCGCCGGTGATGTCGAACGGGCCGTGGCGCTGCTGGACGAGCACATCGCCGGGGTCTGCGAAACCTTGTTCAAGTTCCTGCCTTCCAGCCATTGATGCATTGGTACTGTGCCGATTTCGTCATCGGCGATAGTTAAAACCCTCAAGCCGTCATCCCCTGGCGCGGGCCACGCTTACCGTCACTCATCTGAACGGACGTGGCCCTCCCATGAAACGCATCACCGTGATCGATTCCCATACCGGCGGCGAACCGACCCGTCTGGTCACCGACGGTTTTCCTGACCTGGGCCAGGGCAGCATGGCCGAGCGCAAGCAACGCCTGGCCACGGAGTTCGACGCCTGGCGCAGCGCCTGCGTGCTGGAACCGCGGGGCAGCGATGTGCTGGTGGGGGCGCTGCTCTGTGAGCCGGTGGACCCGAGCGCCTGTGCCGGCGTGATCTTTTTCAACAACAGCGGCTACTTGGGCATGTGCGGCCACGGCACCATCGGCCTGGTGGCATCACTGGCCCACCTGGGCAGGATCGGCCCCGGCGTGCACAGTATCGAAACCCCGGTGGGTACGGTGCAAGCAACCTTGCACGAAGACCGCTCGGTGAGCGTGCGCAACGTGCCGGCCTACCGTTACCGCCAGGCCCTGGCCTTGGAGGTGCCCGGCATCGGTCCGGTGGTGGGCGACGTGGCCTGGGGCGGCAACTGGTTTTTCCTGATCGCCGAGCATGGCCAGCGTGTCGCCGGCGATAACCTCGACGCGTTGACCGCCTACACCTACGCCGTGCAGCAAGCCTTGGAGCAGCAGGGTTTTCGCGGCGAGGACGGCGGCCTGATCGATCACATCGAACTGTTCGCCGACGACCCGCAAGCGGACAGCCGAAACTTCGTGCTCTGCCCGGGCAAGGCCTATGACCGCTCCCCATGCGGCACCGGCACCAGCGCCAAACTGGCGTGCCTGGCGGCCGATGGAAAACTGCAACCCGGGCAGATCTGGCGCCAGGCCAGTGTCATTGGCAGCGAGTTCGAGGGTTCCTACGAGCGCTCGGGCGAGCGCATCGTGCCGACCATTCGCGGTCGCGCCTACATCAGCGCCGAAACCACCCTTATCATCGAAGCGGATGACCCGTTCGCCTGGGGCATTCGTCCGTGAGCGAGGGCCATGTCGCCGACGTGATCATCATTGGCGCGGGCATCATCGGTGCGGCCTGCGCCCAGGCGTTGGCCCGACGCAACGTCAACGTGCTGGTGCTGGACGCCGGTTGGCACGGCGCCACGGCGGCTGGCATGGGGCATTTGTTGGTGCTGGATGACAACCCGGCGGAACTGGCCCTCAGCCAATACTCCCTGCAACGCTGGCACGAACTGGCGCCAGCCCTGCCCGCCGATTGTGCCTGGCGCAACAACGGCACCTTGTGGCTGGCGGCCAATGCCGAGGAAATGGCGGTGGCCCATGGCAAATACCTGAACCTGCTGGCCCATGGCGAAGCCTGTGAACTGATCGGCCGCGCCGCCCTGCATCAACGTGAACCCGAGCTGCGTCCGGGGCTGGAAGGTGGGCTGCTGATCAAGGGCGACGGCATCCTCTACGCCCCGGCCGCCGCGCGCTGGATGCTGGACGCGCCCAAGATTCGCCAGCAACGGGCACAGGTCAGTGAAGTCGACGGGGCTCGCGTGCGCCTCGACGACGGGCGCTGGTTGAGCGCCGACGCGGTGGTCCTCGCCAATGGCATCCAGGCCAAAGAATTATGTCCGGAACTGCCCATCGAACCGAAAAAGGGTCACCTGCTGATCACCGACCGCTACCCCGCCACCGTCACCCACACCCTGGTGGAGCTGGGCTACGTCACCAGCGCCCATAACGCCAGCGGGCCGTCGGTGGCGTGCAATATCCAGCCGCGCCCGACCGGGCAATTATTCATCGGCGCCTCGCGACAGTTCGGCACCGTCGACCCGCAGGTGGAAGGCTGGATGCTGGCGAAGATGCTCAAACGCGCCGTCGACTACATGCCTGGGTTGGCGCATCTGCACGGCATCAGGGCCTGGACCGGTTTTCGCGCGGCGAGCCCCGACGGCTTGCCCCTGGTGGGCCAACATCCGCAGCGCCAGGGACTGTGGCTGGCGGTGGGTCACGAGGGGTTGGGCGTCACCACGGCACCCGCGACCGCCGACCTGCTGGTGGCGCAGCTGTTCCACGAAACCTCGCCATTGGCCGCGCAGCCTTACCTGCCGCAGCGTTTCCTCGGAGAACCGGCCCATGCCTGAAGCCCGACATACTTCCCCTGTTTGCTCCGGGGATAGAATTGCCCCCCTGTGGCGAGGGAGCTTGCTCCCGCTCGATTGCGCAGCAATCGCAAAAATGTCGGGTCTGCTGCGCAGCCCAACGGGAGCAAGCTCCCTCGCCACGGGGCCGGGGTGTGCTCACGACATTCGCTTCGCCAAGGAGGATTGGCCCCATGCCTGAAGCCCGACGCACTTCTCCTGTTTGCTCCGGGGATAGGGTTGACCTTGTGGCGAGGGAGCTTGCTCCCGCTGGGGCGCGAAGCGGCCCTGTTTTGGGTCTGCTGCGCAGCCCAGCGGGAGCAAGCTCCCTCGCCACGGGGTCGGGGTGCGCTCACGACATTCGCTTAGCCAAGGAGGATTGGCCCCATGCCTGACCTATTCCTGGATGGCTGCCCGCTTTCAGTCGCCAATGGCACCAGCGTCGCCGCGGCATTGGCGTTGGGCGCGGACGGTTGCAGTCGCACCTCGGTCAGCGGCCAGCGGCGAGCGCCGTTGTGCGGCATGGGCATTTGCCAGGAGTGCCGGGTGCTGATCGATGGCCGGCGCCGCCTGGCCTGCCAGACCCTGTGCCTCGATGGCATGCAGGTGCAGACCCGACCATGAGCGAAGCCACCGACCTGCTGATCATCGGCGCCGGCCCCGCCGGCATGGCCGCCGCCCTCGCCGCAGCCAACAGCGGCGCGCGTATCGTGCTGCTGGACGACAACCCACTGCCCGGCGGGCAGATCTGGCGCGACGGTCCCCAGGCCAGCCTGCCCAGCGCCGCCCGGCACCTGCGCGAGCAACTGCGAAACTGTGCCAACGTCCGCTGGCATGCCGGCATTCGCGTAATCGCCTGCGCGGCGGATAAAACCTTACTGGTGGAAGATGCCGAGCGTGGCTGGCAGATCCGCTACGAACGCTTGATCCTCTGCACCGGCGCCCGTGAGCTGCTGCTGCCGTTCCCCGGCTGGACCCTCCCCGGCGTGACCGGCGCTGGCGGCTTGCAGGCGCTGATCAAGGGCGGCTTGCCGGTGCGCGGCGAACGGCTGGTCATCGCCGGCAGCGGCCCCTTGCTGTTGGCCAGCGCCGCCACGGCGAAGCATCAAGGTGCACAGGTGGTGCGCATCGCCGAGCAGGCCCGTCGCGGCGCCGTCGCCGGTTTCGCCGCGCAACTGCCGCGCTGGCCGGGGAAGTTTTTCCAGTCGTTCAGTCTGTTCGACCGGCACTACCGCACTGACACCCATGTGGTGGAAGCGCTCGGTGGGGAAAGGCTGGAGGGCGTGCGCCTGCAACAGCAAGGCAAGACGATTGAATTGGCCTGCGACCGGCTCGCCTGTGGCTTCGGGCTCATTCCCAATACCCAGTTGGGCCAGGCCCTGGGCTGCGCGGTTGAAGGCCAGGCGCTGGCGGTTGACGCCTGGCAAGCGACCACGCGTCACGAACATTACGCCGCCGGGGAATGCACCGGTTTCGGTGGCAGCGAACTGGCGCTGGTGGAAGGCGCAATCGCCGGCCATGCCGCCGTCGGCAACACCGAAGCCGCTCAGCAGCTGTGGCCGCGCCGCGCACGCTGGCAGAGTTTTGCCGGGGCATTGAACAAAGCCTTCGCCCTCGATCCACGGCTCAAGACCCTGGCCCGCAGCGACACCCTGGTCTGCCGCTGCGAAGACGTACCGTACGGCGAACTGGTCGGCCACGAAAACTGGCGCGAAGCGAAACTGGCCAGCCGCTGCGGCATGGGCGCCTGCCAGGGCCGAGTGTGCGGCGCCGCCCTGGAACACCTGTTCGGCTGGACACCACCGACACCCCGCCCACCCTTCAGCCCGGCGCGGATCGAGACCCTGCTGGAGCTGGAAGAACCCCCACCCACCTGAACCCGACACACATCCCACTCTGACCTGTACTCCCCACAAATCCCCTGTGGGAGCTGAGCTTGCTCGCGATAGCGGTGGGTCAGTTGGTAGAGATGCTGCCTGTGCCGCCGTCATCGCGAGCAAGCTCGGCTCCCACAGGGATTTGAAGTGAACTTCAACTTTGCAGGCACCCGCAGGCCCCATGTGGGAGCGGGCTTGCTCGCGATGACGGCGGCACATCCGGCATCGATGCAAGCTGACCCACCGCTTTCGCGAGCAGGCTCGCTCCCACAGGGATTGAGGTGAACTTCAACTTTGCAGGCACCGCAGGCCCCATGTGGGAGCGAGCCTGCTCGCGATGGCGGCGTGACAGACAGCGCATTTTCGATTGACACTGCGCCATCGCTCCCACCAAAAAGACGCCGCCGGCCATGTACCCCTCGCTCACTTCCCTCGCCCCCTGCGATCTCGACACCCTGCTGCGCAGCCTGCCACCCATCGCCCCGCTGCTGGACACCCTCGCCGACGTGGTGTTTTTCATCAAGGACAAACAAGCCCGCTATGCCTTCGTCAACCAGACCCTGGCCCGGCGCTGCGGTTTCAAACACAGCGGCGAGCTGCTCGGTCTCACCGCCGAGCAGGTGTTCCCCGAACGCTTCGGGCCGCTGTACACCGAACAGGATCGCCGGGTGCTGGCCAGCGGGCGGGAGTTGGCCGACCAACTCGAACTGCATTTGTATTACGGTAACCAGCCCGTCTGGTGCCTGACCCACAAGCTCGCCCTGCACGATCCAGACGGCCAGATCGTCGGCCTGGCCGGCATTTCCCGCGACCTGCAACTGCCGCAATCGAGCCACCCGGCGTTTCACAAACTGGCGGCGGTGGACGCCCATATCAAGCAGCACTTCGCCCGCCCCATCAGCCTTGCCGAGCTGACCGCCATTGCTGAATTGTCGGTGGCGCAGTTGGAGCGGCACTGCAAACGCATCTTCCAACTCACGCCTCGGCAGATGATCCACAAGGCACGCCTGGAGGAAGCCTCGCGGCTGTTACTCGACCAGGACCTGCCGATCACCGAGATCGCCTTGCGCTGCGGTTACACCGACCACAGCGCCTTCAGCCGCCAGTTCCGGGCCCTGACCAGCCTGTCGCCGAGCCAATACCGTGGGAGTCAGCGCTGATCGTGTTCCCTGATGGGGCGTCGGATCCCATCGCTGCTCCCATCTGTAACACCCCAAGCCAACGTAGCAACTTGCCTGATGCGCCACCGCTCGGCGAAAACGCCTCTAGATCAACCCTCCAATGCCATTACCGCGCCCCACGTCAAAACAGGCATGTTGATTGCTTATCTAATATCGTATACGAAATCCTCAATACGATATCTCACCGCGTTTATACGACAGCGAGGCATTTATGAAAAACCCTGCATTGGCCGTAGCCCTCAGCGTTGTCCTCACCCCGCTTTTCATCGCACCCGCCCACGCCGACAAGCTCGACGACATCATCGGCTCAGGCAAGCTACGTTGCGCCGTGACCCTGGACTTCCCACCCATGGGCTTTCGCGATGAAAAAAATAAACCGGCGGGCTTCGACGTGGACTATTGCAACGACTTGGCGAAGGTCCTCGGCGTAGACGCCGAAGTGGTGGAAACCCCATTCTCCGACCGAATCCCCGCGCTGTTGTCCGGCCGCGCCGACGTCATCGTCGCTTCCACCTCCGACACCCTGGAGCGAGCCAAGACCGTCGGCCTGACCGTGCCCTACTTCGCCTTCCAGATGGTGGTGCTGACCCGCGACGACACCGGCATCAACAGCTACGCCGACCTCAAGGGCAAGAAACTTGGCAACACCAGCAGTACCTACGAAGCCATCGCCTTGGAAAAGGATCAGAAGAGCTGGGGCAGCGGCAGCTTCCGCGCCTATCAATCGCAGAACGACACCCTGCTGGCCGTTGCCCAGGGACACATCGATGCCACCGTGGTGACCAACACCGTCGCCGCCGCGACCCTCAAGTCGGGCAAATACAAGGGCTTGAAGATTGCCGGTGACGCCCCCTACGTCATCGACTACGTGTCCCTCGGCGCCAAGCGCAGCGAGTACGGCCTGCTCAACTACCTCAACCTCTTCGTCAACCAGCAGGTGCGTACAGGCCGCTACAACGAACTGTTCGTCAAATGGGTCGGCACCGACATCCCGCCGGCCAACCTGACCGTTCCCCAGGTCTATTACTGAGGATCGGCCCATGCCAAGCACGCCTGTCCGTGTGAAAGGCCGCAGCCTGGTGGAGGGTGCCGCCCAGGGCGCCCTGTTGTTCACCGATGTGGGCCTGAGTTTCTGGGGCGGGGTCGATCCGGCCAGTGGCGAGGTCATCGACCGCCACCACCCCTTGAGCGGCGAGCGCCTGGCCGGGCGCGTCTTGGCGATTCCCAGTGGACGCGGCTCCTGTACCGGCAGCAGCGTCTTGATGGAACTGATCAGCAACGGCCACGCCCCCGCCGCCCTGGTGTTGGCCGAAGCCGATGAAATCCTGACCCTGGGCGTGCTGGTGGCGCAGGTGATTTTCCAGCGGTCCCTGCCGGTGTTGTGCGTGGGACACGAGGCCTTCAACGGGCTGCGCGGCCAGGGTTTTGTCCGCCTCGAAGGCGATGTCCTGACCCTCACCGGGCGCCGCCCCAACGACGGCTGGCAAGGTTCGGAGGCATCGTCGCAGCCGCTGACCTCAACCCTGAAGCTGACCGAGCAAGACCAGGCATTACTCGACGGCACCCACGGCCAGGCCGCCCGGGTGGCGATGCACATCGTGCTGCGCATGGCCGAGATCCAGGGCGCCACGCAGTTACTGGACGTGACCCAGGCTCACATCGACGGTTGCATCTACACCGGCCCGGCCAGCCTGCGCTTTGCCGAACAACTGGTGCAGTGGGGGGCGAAGGTGCGCGTCCCCACTACCCTCAACGCCATTTCCGTGGACCAGCGGCGCTGGCGGGAACTGGGCGTCGATCCGGCCCTGGGCGAGCCAGCCAGTGCCTTGGGGGATGCCTATATGGCGATGGGCGCCCAACTGAGTTTCACCTGCGCACCCTACCTGCTGGACACAGCGCCAACGCTCGACGAGCAAATCGTTTGGGCCGAGTCCAACGCGGTGGTCTACGCCAACAGCGTGCTGGGCGCGCGCACGCAAAAGTACCCGGACTTCCTCGACATCTGCATCGCCCTGTGCGGACGGGCGCCGTTGGCGGGCTGCCATCTCGACGACCCACGCAAGGCCCGGCTGATCGTCGACGTGCCGGCACTGGGTCAGGTGGATGACAGTTTCTACCCATTGCTGGGCTACCACATCGGCAGCCTGACCGGCCGGCGCGTCCCCTTGATACGCGGCCTGGAGCACGCCGCGCCGAGCCTGGACGACCTCAAGGCCTTCGGCGCAGCCTTCGCCACCACCAGCGCCGCGCCGTTGTTCCACATTGCCGGGGTGACACCGGAAGCCCTCGACCCTGCCGATGTCCTGTCAAGCGACGTCACCGTGCCGCAGGAAAGCGTCGATGCCGCAGGCCTGCTTGCCAGTTGGCGCGAGCTCAACAGTGCCCGCGACAACTGGGTGGACGTGGTGTCCCTGGGCAATCCGCATTTCTCCCTCAGCGAATTCGCCGCCCTCGCGACGTTGTGTGCGGGCCGGATCAAGCATCCGTATGTGGTGTTGGCCATCACCTGCGGCCGAGCAGTGCTGGAACAAGCGCGCAAAGCCGGATACCTGACTGCCATCGAAGCCTTTGGCGCGGTGCTGGTGACCGACACCTGCTGGTGCATGTTGGGTGAGCCGGTGATCCCGCCCCAGGCCACCACGCTGATGACCAACTCCGGTAAATATGCTCATTACGCACCGGGCCTGGTCGGTCGCGGGGTGCATTTTGCCGCCCTCGCCGACTGCGTCGAGGCCGCCTGCACTGCCGCGACCCACGGCCAGCCGCCGACGTGGCTGCAACCCACTGCCCGCACCTGGAGCCAGACCCATGTTTGACTACAGCTTCCAGTGGCGCCCGGCCTTGCGCGCCCTGCCCGACATGCTCGCCGGGGCCTGGGTGACCTTCGAGACCGCCGCCCTGTCGATGATTTTCGGCGTGCTGATCGCCCTGGTACTGACGGTGATGCGCCAGGCCCCGAATCGCCTGCTGCGGGGCGTGGGCAATGGCTGGGTGTCCATCGCTCGCAACACGCCCTCGCTGTTCCAGATCTACATCCTCTACTTCGGCCTCGGCTCCCTCGGCCTGCACGTCAGTTCCTGGCTGGCCTTGCTGGCCGGGATCACCTTCAACAACGCCGGCTACCTGGCGGAAAACTTTCGCGGCGGCCTCAAGGCCGTGCCCGGTACGCAAATGCGCGCCGCCCGCTCCTTGGGGATGAGCGCCTTCCAGGCGTACCGGATGATCATCGTCCCGCAATTGTTGCGCATCGTCTTCTACCCGCTGACCAACCAGATGGTCTGGGCGGTGCTGATGACGTCCCTGGGGGTGGTGGTCGGCCTGAACAACGACCTCACCGGCGTGACCCAGGAATACAACGTCAAGACCTTCCGCACCTTCGAATACTTCGCCCTCGCGGCGCTGCTGTATTACCTGATCGCCAAGTTGATCGTCGGCTTGGCCCGGCTGTTGTCCTGGCGCTTGTTTCGGTATTGAGGAGGGAGGGTCATGTTTTCTACAAGCCTTACCGTCAACGACCTGCTGTATTTGCTCGAGGGGGCCTGGGTCACGCTGCAACTGACCGTGTGGTCGATCCTCATGGGCACCCTCGCCGGGTTGCTGTTTGGCCTGTTGCGGGCGCTGTTGCCGCGGGCCAGCCTGCCACTGGCCTGGCTGCTGGACGTGTTTCGCAGCGTGCCGCTGCTGATCCAGTTCGTGTTGTTCAATTCCCTCAAGAGCATCGTCGGCCTGAACCTCAGCGCCTTTGCCGTTGGTTGCATCGTTCTCGGGGTCTATGCCGCCGCGTACTTCACCGAGATCGTTCGTGGTGGCGTGTTGGCGGTGCCGTTGAGCACCCGCCGGGCCAGTCGGTCGCTGGGCCTGAGCTATGGGCAGGACCTTCGCTTCATCGTCCTGCCGATTGCCACGCGGGTGGCGTTTCCCGGCTGGCTGAACCTGGTGCTCGGTGTGATGAAGGACACTGCCCTGGTGATGTGGATCGGCATTGTCGAATTGCTGCGGGCCTCGCAAACCATCGTCACGCGCATTCAGGAACCCCTGCTGGTGCTGTGCATCGCGGGCCTCATTTACTACGTCATGAGCCTGGTGGTCGCCCGCCTCGGCGCACGTCTGGAAAGAAGGTGGCAGGAAAATGATTGAGATCGAAAACGTGCACAAATCCTTCGGTGACCTGGAAGTGGTCAAGGGTGTGAGCCTGACGGTGGACAAGGGCGAAGTGGTGTCGATCATCGGCGGTTCCGGCTCCGGCAAGTCGACCCTGTTGATGTGCATCAACGGCCTGGAGCCGATCCAGAAAGGCAGCATCCGCGTGGACGGCATCGAGGTCCATGACCGCGCCACCGACCTCAATCGCCTGCGGCAGAAGATCGGCATTGTGTTCCAGCAATGGAATGCCTTCCCCCACCTGACCGTGCTGGAAAACGTGATGCTGGCGCCGCGCAAGGTGTTGGGCAAAAGCAAACAGGACGCCGAGGCCCTGGCGGTGCAGCAGCTTGAGCACGTGGGCCTGGGGGACAAACTCAAGGCCTTCCCCGGCAAGCTTTCCGGCGGCCAGCAGCAGCGCATGGCCATCGCCCGGGCCTTGGCGATGTCACCGGACTACATGCTCTTCGACGAAGCCACCTCGGCCCTCGACCCGCAACTGGTGGGCGAAGTGCTGGACACCATGCGCATGCTCGCCGAAGACGGCATGACCATGGTGCTGGTGACCCACGAGATCCGCTTCGCCCGGGACGTGTCCGACCGCGTGGCGTTTTTTTGCAATGGCCGGGTCCATGAGATCGGACCGCCGGACCAGGTGATTGGTAATCCGGTGCAGCTGGAGACGGCGGCTTTTCTCAAGTCGGTGAAATAGCGGATGGCCCCATCGCGAGCAGGCTCGCTCCCACAGGGCCTTATGTACACCACAGAGCTCTTTGTGGGAGCAAGGCTTGCCCGCGATGAGGCCCGACCAGACAACACAAGGATTTGATCCATGCGCTCATCCAGAATCATCCATGTCGTCAGCTGCCACGCCGAAGGCGAAGTCGGCGATGTGATCGTCGGCGGTGTCGCCCCACCCCCCGGCGCCACCGTGTGGGAGCAGTCACGCTGGATCGCCCAGGACCAGACCCTGCGCAACTTCGTCCTCAACGAGCCCCGTGGCGGGGTGTTCCGCCACCTCAACCTGCTGGTCCCAGCCAAGGACCCACGGGCGCAAATGGCCTGGATTATCATGGAACCGGCCGACACCCCACCGATGTCCGGCTCCAACTCGCTATGCGTCGCCACCGTGTTGCTGGACAGCGGCATCCTGCCGATGACCGAACCCCAGACCCGCCTGGTGCTGGAAGCCCCGGGCGGCCTGATCGAAGCCGTGGCTGACTGCCGCGACGGCAAGGTGCAACGGGTCGAGATCAAGAACGTACCCTCCTTCGCCGACCGCCTCGATGCCTGGATCGAAGTCGAGGGACTGGGTTCGTTGCAGGTGGACACCGCCTACGGCGGCGACAGCTTTGTCATCGTCGATGCCCAGCGCCTGGGTTTTGCCATTCGCCCGGAGGAAGCCGCCGAACTGGTGGCCGTGGGCTTGAAAATAACCCGCGCCGCCAACGAGCAATTGGGTTTCGTCCACCCGCTGAACCCCGACTGGTCGCACATCTCGTTCTGCCAGATCGCCGCGCCCATCGTCCGTGAGAACGGCATTAACACCGGCGCCAACGCCGTGGTGATCCAACCCGGCAAGATCGATCGTTCCCCCACCGGCACCGGCTGCTCGGCGCGCATGGCGGTGTTGCAGGCCAAGGGGTTGATGCAGGTCGGCGAGCGGTTTATCGGCCGCTCGATCATCGGTTCCGAATTCCACTGCCGCATCGACTCACTGACCGAGGTGGCCGGACGCCCAGCGATTTATCCGTGCATCGCCGGACGAGCGTGGATCACCGGGACCCATCAGTTGCTGCTCGACCCGGCCGATCCTTGGCCCCAGGGGTATCGGCTTTCGGACACCTGGCCCGGCGCATGACTCCCGGACTCGCATCGCCCCCTGTGGGAGCAAGGCTTGCCCGCGATGAAGCTGACACGGTCTGCCATGGGAACCGCGGCGCCTGTATCGCGAGCAAGCTTTGCTCCCACACCCCCCTTGCCACAAACCATTAACAACCGGAGACAACCCATGAGCAAACGCATCAACTGGAGCGGCGTCTTCCCTGCCGTCACCACCCAATTCAACGATGACTTTTCCATCAACCTGGAAAAAACCCACCAAGTGATTTCCAACGTCATTCGCGATGGCGTTTCCGGCCTGGTGGTCTGCGGGTCGGTGGGGGAAAACACCTCCCTGAGCGCCGAGGAAAAAATCGCCGTGACCGAAGTCGCGGTGGACGCCTCCCGGGGCCGGGTGCCGGTGATTTGCGGCGTGGCCGAGTTCACCAGCGTGCAGGCCGCCAAGGTTGCCAACGCGGTGCGCAAGGTCGGTGTCGACGGGGTGATGCTGATGCCGGCGCTGGTCTACGGCTCCAAGCCCTTCGAGACCGCCGAGCATTTCCGCTACGTGGCCCGCCATGCCGACGTGCCGCTGATGGTCTACAACAACCCGCCGATCTACAAGAATGACGTGACGCCGGACATTTTGATTTCCCTGGCCGATTGCGACAACGTCGTGTGTTTCAAGGACTCCTCCGGCGACACCCGGCGCTTCATCGACGTGCGCAATGAAGTCGGCGATCGCTTCGTGCTGTTCGCCGGTCTCGACGACGTGGTGCTGGAAAGCCTTGCCGTGGGCGCCGAAGGTTGGGTTTCGGGCATGTCCAACGTATTCCCGCAGGAAGGCGAGACCATTTTCCGCCTGGCCCGCGCCGGACGGTTCGCCGAAGCGATGCCGATCTATGAATGGCTGATGCCGATCCTGCACCTGGACGCCCGCGCCGACCTGGTGCAATGCATCAAGCTGTGCGAAGCCATCGCCGGCCGCGGCAGCGCCCTCACCCGCCCACCGCGCCTGGCCCTGCCGGAAGCGGACCGGGTGTATGTGGAGCAGATCATGGCCAAGGCCTTGGCCAATCGACCGGTGTTGCCGGATGTGGGGCTTTGATCACAAGGCATGGCGCTAACCGGCGGTGGTTGTGCGGCCGCCATCGCGAGCAGGCTCGCTCCCACAGGGATCGATGGTGAACGCGCAATAGTTAGCTCATGCGACTCAACCTGTGGGAGCGAGCCTGCTCGCGATAGCGGTCTGCCAGAGCCGGCTATGCTGGATGTGCCGACCAAATCGCGAGCAGGCTCGCTCCCACAAAGTCTTGACGAGGCTTCCCATGAACTATTTCCTGGCCCAGGCCCTGAACAACCGATGGGCCAACCACAGGCTGCTCGGCGCCTGCGCGCAGTTGAGCGAGGCCGACTACGCGGCGCCGCGCACGGGATTCTTCCCGTCCATCCAAGCCACGCTTTGCCACATCCTGGAAGTGGACCGCTATTACCTCACCGCCCTGGAAGGCGACCGTGACGGCCAGATCAAGGATTTCTCCGAGACCCTGGCCTTTGCCCAACTGATGCACAACCAGACCCAGACCGACCAGCGGCTGGTGGCGTTCTGCGAAGCCCTGCGGGAGAAAGACCTGGCCCGTTCCGTCGACCTGATACGAGCCGACGGCCAAGTGCGCGAACGAATCGACCGGCTGCTGTTGCACCTGTTCGAGCATCAGATCCATCATCGTGGCCAGGTCCACGGCATGCTCAGCGCCACCCACGTCGCGCCGCCACAACTCGATGAGTTTTTTCTCGACTGCGACCGACCGTTTCGCAAGAACGAGGAGCAACTGCTTCAATTGGATGAACGGCGGGTCTGGCGCGAATACCTGCCTGGTTGAATCGACCACCCAAAGGAGACCTTGCCATGAACTTCATTCTTCGTAGCATCGGTTTGGCGTTGATGCTGATCACCACGGCGGCACTCGCCCACCACGGCTGGAGCGAATACGACGCCAGCAATCCCCTGACGCTGGAAGGCACGATAAAGGAAGCCGGCTATTCCCATCCCCATGGCTACGTACGCCTGCAAACCACCGACAAAACCTGGACCGTCGTGCTGGCCCCACCGTCGCGCATGGAGAATCGGGGGCTGAGCAAAGACATGCTCAAAGCGGGTAACCGCGCCACCGTGGTCGGCTATGCCAACCGCAACAAACCCGACGAGTTACGTGCCGAACGCATCACCATCGACCACAAGACCACCGAGTTGCGCTGATGCAGGCCTCCCAGGCAGGCTCGGCCCAAGTCTGGATGGACCAACTGGGCGATTCGTCCCTGGCATTGGCCATGCGCAGCGAGCTGTGGCTTTATCCGCTGGTGGAAGTGGTGCACATCATCGGCTTTTCGATATTGGTGGGCGCGGTGGTGATGTTCGACCTGCGCCTCCTCGGGCTGTCCAAGGGCATCGCTGTGAACGCCCTCGCCCGTCACCTGTTACCCTGGGCCGTTGCGGCCCTGCTGTTGATCGTGCCCGCCGGGTTGATGATGTTCAGTGCTCACCCCCATGACTTTGCCGGCAACAACGTCTTCATCCTCAAGCTGTTCCTGATCGCGGTGGCGGGCCTCAACGCCCTGCTGTTCCACGTTGGCACCTACCGTTCCGTCCAGCAATGGAACACCGGCCATAAGGCTCCCGGCCTGGCCAAGGTCCAGGCATTGGTTTCCATGGCCCTGTGGATTGCGGTCATATTCTGCGGCCGCCTGCTGGCCTACACCTGAGCTACACCTAAAAAAGAAGCGATGGCCGCTGCCGGCCATCGCCAAAACCGCCCACCCGGGCGCTCTCAAATCCGTGCGGGAGACACGATGATCTTCACGTTGTGCTCCTTGTTGTTGACCAACTCCTCGAAGCCCTGCCCGACGATCTCTTCCAACTGGATGCGTCCCGTCACCAACGGCGAGATGTCCAGGCGCCCATCGGCGATGAAGGCAATCACGTCGGCGAACTCACCGTTGTAGGCCAGCGCGCCCAGCACTTGCTTCTCCGTGGAGACCAGCTCGAAGAAGTTGAACTCGCTCGGTTCCTCGAAAATGCCCACCAACACACACTTGCCGGCCTTGCGGATCAGGTCGATGGCCAGCTTGGCGGTGTGCTTGTTGCCAATGCATTCGAAACTGACATCGGCACCCAGGCCACCCGTCAGGCGCCGAACTTCGGCCAAGGCGTCGCATTCATTCGGATCGATCACATGGCTGGCCCCGACTTCCAGGGCCTTGGCCTTGCGCGCACCGGACATTTCCAAGGCAATCACCTGGGCCGCGCCAGCCGCCTTGGCACACATGATGGTGCACAGGCCGATGGTCCCGGCGCCCACTACCACGACGTTCTGGCCCAGCAGGCTGCCGGCCTTTTTCACCGCATGCATGCCCACCGCCAGTGGCTCGATCAACGCACCGGCCTCGGCGGGGAAATCGGCCGGTAGTTTGTAGAGCAGGTTCGCCGGGACGTTGACCAGCTCCGCGAACGCACCGTTGTTCATCAACCCGGTGAACGCCAGGTTCTCGCAAATGTTGTAGAGCCCATGGGTGCAGTAGTAGCAAGTGCCGCAGTGCTGGCAGGCGTCCGCCGCCACTGGCTCGCCGACACTGAAACCCTCGACGCCGGCGCCCAGTTCGACGATCTCGCCGCAGAACTCGTGGCCAAGGATGCACTGGCCTTTGATTCCGGTCAGCGGGTGTGGCGCGTCCACCGGGATGAACACCGGCCCGGCCACGTACTCGTGCAAGTCGGAGCCGCAGATGCCGCACCATTGCACACGGATCTGCACCCAACCGGCGGGGGGCGAAACCGGCAGGGGCACGTCTTCGACGCGGATGTCGTTGCGGCCATGCCAGACGGCGGCGCGCATGCTGCGGGTCGGCTTGATAGAAACGTTCATAGCGTTGCCTCCAGAATTTTTATAGGGCGACGACGCAAGCGCCGCCCGCTTGGTCAGTGCTGTCCGATGAACCCGTTGATCAGCCGATTGACCTGCTCGGCCGCTTCCATCTGCACCATATGGCCTTGGCCCGACAGCACCTCGACCCGCGCTGATAACCCTTCGGCGTGAGACGCCGGGATGATTGCGTCGTCGCTGCCCCAGATCACCAGGGTCGGCACGTGGCCGGCCTGCACCACTTCGCGCAGGTCCGCCTGCTGGCGGCCGTCGGCGAACAACGTCGCTGACAACTGCTGCAGCGCCGCGTCCACACCTTCCAGGCGCTTGTACTTGAGCATGTCGTCGAGCATCTGACGGTTGACCAGCTCGGCATTCGAGAACAGTTGCACCAACTGTGGCTTGAGGGCGTTGCGGTTGGCCGCTTCGACGAACCCTTTCAGGTAGCTGCCGTTGATCTGCGCACCCAGGCCGGCACTGCCGATCAAGGTCAGCGAGCGTATCCGCTGGGGCATCAGGCGCGCGGCGTTCAGCGACACCGCCCCCCCCATGGAATGCCCCACCAGATGCACAGCGTTGATGTCCAGGTGATCGAGCAAGGCCAGCACCACGCCGCTCAGTTCGTCCAGGTCGCCGCGTTGCAGGGTCTTCGACGATTCGCCGTGGCCCGGCAGGTCCAGGGCAATGACCCGTCGCCCGGCCGCCAGGGCTTCATGGTTGAACAGCCAGTTGTTCAAGTCGCCGCCAAAACCGTGCACCAGCACCAGCGGCGTACCGCCCTCGCCGCGCTCGAAATAGCGGATCACCCGGCCGTCCAACTCGACTTTCTGTGGTTTCGGACCACTGTCCTCATCAGCCGCGTCGCCGGGGACGAAGTTGGATTGGAACTGCTCGATGACCGCATCGATCTCGGCGTCGCTGGCCTCGCCTTCGACGACGATGCCGAGCAAGGCGCCGACCGCGAGGGTTTCGTCCTGCCGGGCAACCTGGCGGCGCAGGATTCCAGAGAACGGCGCCTCGACGCTGCTGGAGATCTTGTCCGTCTCGACGTCCATCACTTCCTCGCCCTTGGTGATGGCCTGGCCCTCCTCCTTGAGCCAGGCATCGACCCGGCCCTCGGTCATCGACAGGCCCCACTTGGGCATAGTCAGGGTATGAATCTGGCTCATCAGCGCTTGCTCCACTCGATCACGTTGAGCACGGCTTGTTCGATCTTCGCCGCGTCAGGGATGTACAGGTCTTCCAGGGAATCGGAGAACGGCACCGGGGTGTGCGGCGCGGTGACCATTTCAATCGGGGCCTTGAGCGCGCCAAAGGCTTTTTGCGCCACCAGCGCCGAGATATCGGTGGCCATGGAGCAGCGTGGGTTGGCCTCGTCGATCACCACCAGGCGCCCGGTCTTCTCGACACTTTCCAGGATGCTGTCCTCGTCCAGCGGGCTGGTGGTGCGCAGGTCGATAACCTCGCAGTCGATGCCGCGTCCGGCCAGGCTACGCGCGGCGTCCATCGCGGTGTTGACCATGCGCCCGTACGAGACCAGGGTCACGTCCTTGCCATCGCGCAGGAAGTTGGCCTCGCCAAAGGGAATGGTGTAGAGCTCTTCCGGCACTTCGCCCTGCATGCTGTAGAGCAACTTGTGCTCGCAGAAGATCACCGGGTCGTTGTCGCGAATAGCCTGGATCAGCAGGCCCTTGGCGTCGTAGGGCGATGATGGGCAGACCACTTTGAGCCCCGGGATGTGCGTCCACAAAGACGTGAGCATCTGCGAATGCTGGGCGGCGGCGCGCAGGCCGGCACCGACCATGGTGCGGATCACCAGGGGTGTCGAGGCCTTGCCGCCGAACATGTAGCGAAACTTCGCCGCCTGGTTGAGGATCTGGTCCAGGCAGCACCCGGCGAAGTCGACGAACATCAGTTCGCACACCGGGCGCACGCCGCAGGTGGCCGCGCCGACCGCCGCGCCGACGTAACCGATTTCCGACAGTGGAGTGTCCAGCACGCGCCCGGGGAACTGGTCGTAAAGCCCCTTGGTCACCCCGAGCACGCCGCCCCAGGCGTCGTTTTCACCGGGGGCGCCGGCGCCACCGGCCACATCCTCCCCCATGATGAACACGCTGGCGTCGCGGCGCATTTCCTGGGCCAGGGCTTCGTTGATTGCCTGCTGATAGCTGATTTTTCTCGCCATGATGAAATTCTCTGTTCTTGTTTTAGGAGGGCGTTCAGGGATAGCTGACGTAGACGTCGGTCAGCAGGTCCGCTGCAGAGGGCTTGGGATCGGACTTGGCCTTGTACACGGCGTTTTCAATCAGCAGGTCCACTTCCTTGTCGATCTGGTCCAACTGCTCGACGGTGAGCAAACCGGCCCGGGTGGTGCGCTCGCGGAACTGCATCAGGCAGTCCTGGTTTTCGCGGAAATGCTTGACCTCGTCGGGTGCGCGATAGGTCTGGGCGTCGCCTTCGAAGTGGCCGTAGTAGCGGGTCAGCTTGACCTCGATCAGCGACGGCCCTTCCCCGGCACGGGCGCGTTCGACGGCGGCTCCGGCGGCCTCATGGACGGCGAAGAAGTCGAAGCCGTCCACCGTCACGCCGGGCATGCCGAAGCCGGCGGCGCGGTCGGCGATGTGATCGCAGGCCACCGACCAGTTGGAAGCGGTGGCTTCGGCGTAGCCATTGTTTTCAGCGATGAACAGGCACGGCAGGTTCCACACCGAGGCCATGTTCATGGCTTCGAACACCGCGCCTTCGTTGGAGCCGCCATCGCCGAAAAACACCACGGCGACGCTGTCGGTGCCCTTGAGGCGGGCCGCCAAAGCCGCGCCGACCACCAGTGGCGCGCCGGCGCCAACGATGCCGTTGGCACCGAGCATGCCTTTCTCGAAATCGGCGATGTGCATCGAGCCACCCTTGCCTTGGCAGACGCCGGTTTTCTTGCCGTAGATCTCGGCCATCATTCCGTAGACGTCCACGCCCTTGGCGATGCAATGGCCGTGGCCACGGTGGTTGGAGGCGATGCAATCGTCATCGCCCAGGTGGGCCATGACGCCGGCGGCCGACGCTTCTTCGCCGGCATACAAGTGGACGAAACCGGGGATCTCGCCAGTGGCGAACTCCACGTGTAGGCGCTCTTCAAAGGCGCGGATGGTGCGCATCACCTGGTAGGCGTGCAGCAGTTGATCGTGGGTGAGCGGTGTCGACATTTTTATTCTCCTGGGGTGTCTTCTTGAAGATTCAGAGGGTGTTGCGGGTGCTCGCGGCCGATGGCCAACAAGCGTTGTTGCGCGGCGTAGGCCAGCACCGCGTTGACGTCGATGCTCAGCGGACCGCCGGCATCGAGGGTGACCGTGGGCCGGTCATGGACGTTGAATTCGATTTCCCGTTCGCCATCCAAGGCCAAGGTGCCGCTGGACAGCGACAAGCCATGGGCGACGTCGGGTTCCAAAGGGCCGGCGGCGAGCACCCCACAGCCTTGCAACAGGCCCGGGGCGAGCGGCACCAGCAGCGCTTCGGGGGATTGCGGGTCCAGGCGCATCCAGGCCCCGCCCGGTGCCTGGCGGGACACCGGGAACCACAAGCCGCACAACGCCGACAGGCCAATGGATTGCGGTTCGGCGAAAGTCACGAAAACTTCGGCCAGGTCCTGGGCGCGGCTGATGGCCCGGGCGCCGACAAAACGCAGCGGCGACACGGCGACGTCCACCAGGGCGACTTCGCGCAAGCCACGTCCGGCATCGCAGACCAGCAGGCGCTTGTTGCGGCGCAAACCGATCGCGTCCGGGATCCGGCCGCTGGCGTACAACCCACCGGCCAGCCCGGCACTGGTGGCCTCGCGCAGCTCGGGAAAGGCGTTGTTGGTGCCGGTGGACAGGGTCAGCAACGGGATGTCGCCCACTTCGGCGGCCACTGCCTTATGGGTACCGTCGCCGCCAAGCACGGCGATCAACGCCACCTCGCGCTCGGCCATCAGACGTGCGGCCCGGCGGGTGTCCTCAACGGTCTGGCGCAGGGTCAGGTCGAGGAATTCCAGGGCCGGCCAGTGGCTGCTGCGGGCCTGGCGGCTGTGGCTGTTTTTCAGCACGGCGGCGGCCATGCCGATCATGTCGGTGGGCATCAACACCTGCTCGATGCCGGTGGCGCCGAACGCGGCCAGCAGGCGCTGGATCACCGAAACCTTATCGGTACTGGAAAACAGCCCGGCATTGGCGGTCAGGCGCCGCACGTCACGGCCCGATGCGGGGTTGGCGATGATGCCCACGGTCAGCGGTCGGCGGCTCATGGCGCCACCGTGGACGGTGTGGGCAAACGGCCTGGGCAGGAAGACATAGACACCTCGTTGTTATTATTGGAGGCCCGTCGGGCGGGTTCCAGGCATAGAGCAAGGGCGGTGCCAGTTGCGAAAAAAACCTGCGAGAAGGCCGAACCAGAGCGGTCCCGAGACGATTGACGAAGCAGCGGACCGAGCCCCGGTGAGACGCCCCATGTCAGCCTGCACGAGGTTGCGGCGAGACACTGAGACGTGGCGTCTCACGCCACCCGGACAACCCGTCGAGCTTGTCTGCACCCGGCGAACGGCGCTTAATGTGCGCACAACGACAAGAAGCTGAATCGGAGGCCCCATGCTTTCCGCTCACTCCCGGGCGCACGTGGATTGCGTCAGCCGCGTGGTGAAAAACGCGAACCAATTGCCACAACTGCCCGTCCCGGACCTGATCCTCGACTCCTGGCGCCGTTCCCTGGAGCAACACCACCTCGACCCGGGTTCGCTGCAGGGCCCACGCATCCTCTCCCAGGACGTGCTCAAGCAA
Organism: Pseudomonas sp. OA65; assembly: GCF_017498305.1. Classification (NCBI taxonomy): domain Bacteria; kingdom Pseudomonadati; phylum Pseudomonadota; class Gammaproteobacteria; order Pseudomonadales; family Pseudomonadaceae; genus Pseudomonas; species Pseudomonas sp. OA65. Next base: position 6,427 of record NZ_JAGDEZ010000013.1, on the reverse strand, counting down.
TGCCGAGAGCGCTCCGAGCTGTTCCTCAATATCGCCAGCGAAGAAGTGGCCCGCCTCCATGGCCGGGTGCGCGATGCCGACTATTGCGTACTGCTGACCGATGCCCAGGGCCAGACCATCGACTATCGGGTGGAAACCACGATTCGCAATGACTGCCGCAAGGCCGGGCTGTACCTGGGCACGTGTTGGTCGGAGGGCGAAGAAGGCACCTGTGGCGTGGCGGCGGTGCTCACGGCCAAGGCCCCGGTAACCGTGCACAAGCGCGATCATTTCCGCGCGGCGTTCATCGGCCTGACCTGTTCCGCCGCACCGGTCTTCGATCCCCAGGGTGAATTGCTCGGCGTGCTGGACGTCTCGGCGGTGCGCTCGCCGGATGATCGCCGCTCGCAGCACCTGATCCGGCAAATGGTGGTGCAGAGCGCCCGGGAGATCGAACAGGCGTTTTTCATGAGCAGCGCCCAGGGCTATTGGGTGCTGCGGGCCCATCGCAACCCCGGCTACGTCGACAGCCAGCCGGACTTCCTGTTCGCCTGGGATGACGACGGTTGCCTGCAAGCCCTGAACCCGGCTGCCCGCCAGTACCTGCTGCAACAGTACGGGCAGTTGCCGCAACACATCGGCCAAGTGTTCGACCAGCAACGGCTGCACCGCGCCCGGGACGAAAGCCTCTGCTTGCTCGATCACGCCCTACACGGGCGCTTGAGCGCGCCGCGCCAGCGGGCCAACCCGCGTCCACGGGTGGCGATGACGCCTGCCGAGATCGACCCGCGCCTGGCCGACAGCCTGCGCCTGGCGGTGCGGGTCAAGGATCGCAACCTGCCGGTGCTGATCCAGGGCGAAACCGGTGCAGGCAAAGAAGTCTTCGCCCGCCAGTTGCACCAGGCGAGCCAGCGCCGCGAGCGCCCTTTCGTGGCGCTGAACTGCGCGGCCATTCCCGAAAGCCTGATCGAAAGCGAATTGTTCGGCTACGTCGCCGGGGCGTTCACCGGCGCCTCGGCCAAAGGCATGCAGGGCCTGTTGCAACAGGCCGATGGTGGCACCTTGTTCCTGGATGAGATCGGCGACATGCCGCTGGCCTTGCAGACCCGACTGCTGCGGGTACTGGCCGAGGGTGAAGTGGCACCACTGGGGGGATCCCGGCGCAAGGCCGTCGACATTCAGGTGATCTGCGCCACCCACCGCGACCTGGAGACGCTGGTGGCCGCCGGCGAGTTTCGCGAGGATTTGTATTTCCGCCTCGGCGGTGCGCGTTTTCAGCTACCGCCGTTACGGGACCGCAGCGACCGGCTGGCGCTGATCAATCGAATTCTTGCCGAGGAGTCGGCGCTCTGCGGGGGAACCGTGCAGTTGAGCGGCGCGGCCCTGGAATGCCTGCTTGGCTATCACTGGCCGGGCAATGTCCGCCAGTTACGCCATGTGCTGCGCTATGCCTGCGCGGTGTGCGAAGCCAGTGTGATCCAGCTCAGCCACCTGCCCGAGTCGTTGCACTGCACTAAGGCCGTCGATCAGGGTCCGGAGCCGAGCGCCAGCCCGGAACGCCAGGCGTTGCTCGATGCCTTGGTGCGCCACCGCTGGAAGCCCACCGCCGCCGCCCGGGCCTTGGGCATTTCCCGGGCGACCCTGTATCGACGGGTACACCAGCACGGCATCGAGATGCCAGGCCGCAGCCCCGCCTGAGCACCTAGCGGCGCGCCAGCTCATGACGGACACACTGCTCGTAGTAGGTCTGCTTGACCGCCGCGGGCTTGAGACGCGAAGCGCTGTTGTAGGTCTGCTCGGTAATGCCCAGGGCGGTCATGCGCATCCAGGGCCGGGGAAACTTGCGCACCTGCAACTTCTTGCGTGCGCCGTACAGGCTGACGCCAGACAGCTTCGACGCCTGGGCCCCCGCCGCAATGTCCGAACCCCAGCGGCACACCGATTGCTGGTTCTGCGTCAGCGCCCTGGCCTGGGCCTCGAGCGAGACGGCAGCCAAGAGAAACGTCGCCACGACCCACATAGAAATACGCATAGGTTTGTCGCCCAACTTTCTGAAAGGAAAGAAGTTTGCCTCTCTGCAGATGAGCAAGGGGCCAGCATTCGCAGGCCATTCTCGAATCCGCATGCAACCCATTGTGGCGAGGGAGCTTGCTCCCGCTGGGCCGCGCAGCGGCCCCCCTGTATTTGCCTGACACACCGAGTCTGTCATGGCTTTTTTGGGGCCGCTTCGCAGCCCAGCGGGAGCAAGCTCCCTCGCCACGGGGACGGCATGCTTTCGCCATCTGCGACATTCGTCCACAAGTGACGCGCCAAACTAGAAACAGCTAGAAAAAATTATCTCAATCAATTGAAATTAAAGAGTTTAGTTAACAATCCGGCTAGCCTTCGCCTCCTCCAACAACTGCTGGATCACCTGCTCCTGCTCGCCATAACGCCCTTCACCAAAATGGCTGTAGCGCACCTGCCCCTTGGCATCGATGAAGTAATGGGCCGGCCAGTATTGGTTGTTGAAGGCGCGCCAGATCGCATACTGATTGTCGATTGCCACCGGATAGTGGATGTCCAGCTTGCGCACCTGCTCGCGGACGTTGTCGATGATCTTCTCGTAGCCGTATTCCGGGGTGTGGACACCGATCACCACCAGCCCATCCTTTTCATACTTCTTCGCCCAGCCGTTCACATAGGGCAAGGTGTGCTGGCAGTTGATGCAGTCGTAGGTCCAGAAGTCCACCAACACCACCTTGCCCCGCAGCGACTCGCTGCTCAGCGGCGGCGAGTTCAGCCATTGCACCGCGCCGTCCAGCGCAGGCATGGCGCCTTGGGCGTCGAGGGTCGGCATGGCACTGGCGCCGGCCTTGCTCACCACGTAGTCGATGGCCTTGGGCACGTTCTCCAGCAGGCTTTTTTCCAAGGTGGTCGATTGTTGAGACGAAGTCGCCGCCAACAAGCGGTCATCCGCCCCAGTGCCAATCGCCACGGCCGCCAGTAACACCGCCAGCCCCGTGCCACGGCGCAGCCAGGTGGTCATCGGCAGCGAGAGCTTCAGGCGCCCGACCAGACCACGCCCGGCCAGGATCAGCGTGCCCAGGGACAAGGCACTGCCCAGGCCGTAAGCGAGCAGCAACAGGCTGGTTTGCGCGCTGGCGCCTTGCAGCATGGCGCCGGTCAGGATCACCCCGAGTATGGGCCCGGCGCACGGTGCCCAGAGCAACCCGGTTGCAACGCCGATCAGCACCGAGCCCACCGGCCCGGCCATCCGCCCGGCCCCGGCGTCCAGGCGATTGCCCAGGTTGACCAGCGGCCGCGCCAGCCAGATGCCAACCCGGCTGAAGATCAACGACAGGGCGAACACCCCCATCACCACCAACGCGACTTGCCGACCGACGCTGCTGGCGCGCACCACCCATTCGCTGCTGACCACCGCCAGGCTGGAGACCAGGGCGAAGGTCAAGACCATGCCGCCGAGGGTCAGCAGCACCGAGCTGCGGGAGCGATTGGCCCGGGCGAACAGAAACGGCACCACCGGAAGAATGCAGGGGCTGAGGATCGTCAGGATCCCGCCGAGAAATGCGATCAGAAGCATGGCAACACCTCAATTAGTAAAGGCTGACGTTAACCCTGTGGCGAGGGAGCTTGCTCCCGCTGGGCTGCGCAGCAGCCCCCGAAATCAATCTGACAATTGGGTGCGTCAGGAAATAAAAGGGCCGCTTCGCGCCCCAGCGGGAGCAAGCTCCCTCGCCACAAAAGCAGGTCAGTTCTGGTTGGTGCAGTTATCGGAAAACTTGCGGTAGTCCAGCGCCTGCTGGTGGCCTGCCGAATCCAGGTAGGTCATGTGGGCGTTGACCACGCCGCAGGTCGGCTCGGTGTCTTCGGTGAGGGAAAGCACCTTCTGGATGTCCAGGTGGCTGCCGTAGGTGTAGGTGTGCGGTTGCACGTTGCTTTCGGCCCGGGCCGACAGGGTGCAGATGTTCAGCGCGGCGAAAAGGCAGGCAGCGTAGACGGCTTTGGTGTTCATGGCGATTCCTCGATTCAATGGGGGTTTATCTGCCGAGGCCTGTTGTGTGCCTCGATGGATGCCATTGAATGCCCCGCAGGTATCGCGTCTGTATCGAGCCCGGTGGCTTTTTGCATCGCTGTGTATCCGTCAGGCGCCAGATACACTGCAATACAAACCGCCGCGAGCCGGGCTGGCCGGGGCCTGTAGACTGCTCACAACGAAACGCCGAGGAGCGGGACACCATGGATCATGTCGATCACGTGCTGATAGTGGATGACGATCGCGAGATCAGAGAGCTGGTTGGCAACTACCTGAAGAAGAATGGCCTGCGCACCACCGTTGTCGCCGATGGCCGGCAAATGCGCGCCTTCCTCGAAACCACCCCGGTGGACCTGATCGTGCTGGACATCATGATGCCCGGCGACGACGGCCTGGTGCTGTGCCGGGAATTGCGTGCCGGCAAGCACAAGGCCACGCCGGTGCTGATGCTCACCGCCCGCAACGACGAAACCGACCGCATCATCGGCCTGGAAATGGGCGCCGACGATTACCTGGTCAAGCCGTTCGCCGCCCGTGAGCTGCTGGCGCGGATCAACGCCGTGCTGCGCCGCACCCGCATGTTGCCGCCCAATCTGGTGGTCACCGAAAGCGGTCGCCTGCTGGCGTTCGGACGCTGGCGCCTGGACACCACCGCCCGCCACCTGCTGGACACCGACGGCACCATGGTTGCCTTGAGCGGCGCCGAGTATCGGTTGTTGCGGGTGTTCCTCGATCATCCGCAACGGGTACTCAACCGCGACCAGTTGCTTAACCTCACCCAGGGCCGGGACGCCGACCTGTTCGATCGCTCCATCGATTTGCTGGTCAGCCGCCTGCGCCAGCGCCTGCTGGACGACGCCCGGGAACCGGCCTACATCAAGACCGTGCGCAGCGAAGGCTACGTGTTCTCGCTGCCGGTGGAGATTCTCGAGGCGTCGGTATGAACCTGCCGCTGCGCTGGCCGCGGACCCTGGCCTCGAGGCTGTCGCTGATCTTCCTGATCGGCCTGATCCTGGCCCAGGGCCTGTCTTTCGGCGTCCAGTACTACGAGCGCTACCAGAGCGCCAAGTCGACCATGCTCGGCAACCTGGAGACCGATGTATCGACCTCGGTCGCGATTCTCGACCGGCTGCCTGCCGCCGAACGCCAGGCCTGGTTGCCGAAACTCGCCCGACGCAACTATGGCTACCTGCTCGACGAAGGCCAGCCCGGCCAACCGATGGACCTGGCCGACGCGCCGGTCTCGGTCAGTTCGATCCAGGACGCCATTGGCCAGGCCTATGGCCTGACCTTCAAGCAGATTCCCGGGCCAAAAATGCACTACCAAGCGCACCTGCGTCTGGCAGACGGCAGCCCGCTGACCATCGACGTACGCCCGGCGATGGCGCCCCTCTCCCCTTGGCTGCCAATCGTGTTGCTGGGGCAATTGACACTGTTGATCGGCTGCACCTGGCTGGCCGTGCGCATCGCCGTCGGCCCCCTGACCCGGTTGGCCCAGGCGGTGGAAACCCTCGCCCCCAACGCCCACAGCGTCCGCCTGGACGAAAAAGGCCCGACCGAAGTGGTGCATGCGGCCAAGGCCTTCAACGCCATGCAGGACCGCATCGCCACCTACCTCAAGGAGCGCATGCAGTTGTTGGCGGCGATTTCCCATGACTTGCAGACCCCCATCACGCGCATGAAGCTGCGCGCCGAATTCATGGACGAAGGAATCGAAAGGGACAAATTGTGGAGCGACTTGAGCGAAATGGAGCACCTGGTGCGTGAAGGCGTGGCCTATGCCCGCAGCATCCACGGCGCCACCGAGGCCAGTTGCCGGATCAGCCTGGACGCGTTCCTCGACAGCCTGGTGTTCGACTACCAGGACACCGGCAAGGACGTGCAACTGTCCGGGAAAAACGCCGCCGTCATCGATACCCGTCCCCATGCCCTGCGGCGGGTGCTGGTGAACCTGGTGGACAACGCCTTGAAATTCGGCGGCGCAGCGCAGATCCAGGTGCAACCGGCCGACAACGGGCAATTGGCGATCCAGGTACTGGACCGTGGCCCCGGCATCAGCGAGCAGGAACTGGCCGAAGTGCTCAAGCCGTTCTACCGGGTGGAAAGCTCGCGCAACCGGGAGACCGGCGGCACCGGCCTGGGCCTGGCCATCGCCCAGCAACTGGCGATCGCCATGGGTGGCTCACTGACCCTGAGCAACCGCGACGGCGGCGGGCTCTGCGCCGAATTGCGCCTGGCATTCACAAACTGACACCCCCCCACACTGTTTTGGGGCGCTGCAAATAGGGTGCCTTACCCAAACTCCCCCTGTGGGAGCGGGCTTGCTCGCGAAAGCGGGGCATCAGCCAGCATCCATTCAACTGACCTGACGCATTCGCGAGCAAGCCCGCTCCCACACTGTTCTGTGGCGCT